>CALIJJ010000219.1 GCA_938017515.1 uncultured Pseudanabaenaceae cyanobacterium | reverse complement strand
AACTCGGTTGTGAAACGCATCTGCGGCAATCATAGTAGGCGGGTCACTGCCTGTGAAGCTAGCTCGATGCCAGGGTCACTCTTAACAAAAGCCCCTCACTCAACTAACACTTGAGCGAGGGGCTTTGCTTTGGAGGGGAGGGGGGCAATTTGTATATCGCTTCAAAACTCGATATGCCTATGAATTAATAAGTTCATGCCTCGTCTATGTTGTTGCATTGCGCTTTCTGAAATCTTCGTTGTTGAAAAGAGAGCCCATGAAAAACTCAATATGATGGAAGTAGTACTCTTCAACATGCTGATTCTTTGCCTAAATCGGGCAAAGAAGAGCTTCTATGGATTGTGCTATTGTAAACAAAAGTAAAGATTATTAGAGCTCCCTTGTTAATTCAAAATCCGAATCTATCTCAGTCTGCGGATTGGGCTGCGGAAGATTCTCTGCATGTTGCTCTGTTAGGGAAGTTCCCTGCATCAAGGCTTTCGGGGGTTGTTTCAGGTCTGTTCTTTGTTTCAGTGCCAGTTTTCTTGCAGGCACCTCTCGTTAGGTTTTTGCCTTGGCTTAGTCTTTTGGGGACTATTCCTTGGATTATCTATGGTTTGCTGTTGCTTCGTCGTCCAGAGCGTTTTCTTCTGGGTGATCTGATCTTAGGCTTTTCCTGGAGCTGGCTTGCAGGTTCACTGTATTGGGGATGGCTGCGCTCTGAACCCCTCTGGCATTTGCCGATTGAAGCGATAGGCCTCCCATTTGCACTCTGGGCCCTTTGGCGCGGCTCTTTGTTAGTTGGCCATTGCTTTTACCTGGGCTCTTTACTTGGCACAGCGATTACCGATTTCTACTTCTATGCGCTGAATCTGATTCCTGATTGGCGCCGCGTCATGGAGGTTGATGTTCAAGGTTCCATTCCTATCCTTCATCACGCTGCTGAGAAGATTCAAACGTTTTCTGGATTTGTTTGGGCTTTCTTCTTTGTTTCTATCTTGGTTACTGCTGGACTCATGAGCCTCCGCTCCAATCATTTTCATTGGTGGGTTTTTTCTGGGGCTGTTTTGGGCACTTTACTGGTGGATGCTCTTTTTGGCCTTTCAGCTTTTCTCTAGGACGTTTTTGTCTCACGATGACCCGTTTTATTTGACTTTTTCATGTCACTCTTTTGGGCTACTTCCTCCTAGATTGCTGCTCAAATAGTGCTTGATGATACATCTGGCTGTGGCTGAAGGGCCAGTGTATTTGCTAGTCTTATGCTGTCATGTTGTATTTGTTCGGCGTGATTGATTTACTGGCTGGAATGTCTCCGCTACATTACGGGTTGACTCTATCGTGACCGATAATCCTGTCCCACATTTAATTTATCGGACGGATCAAGGAGAGAAGAGGCTTTCGCTTCTTCATGGCTATTGTTGGAAAATTGGTCGTAGCGATGATAACGACCTCGTCCTGACTGACCGATGGATTTCTCGTAACCACGCTATTCTTCAGCAGATGGGGGGAGAGGCAGAAGCAGATTCGTATCATCTGATTGACTTAGGTAGTCGGAATGGAACGTTTATCAATACTCGGCGTGTGAGTACTCCGGCTCAATTGAGCCATGGCGATCGCCTGACCTTTGGTCAAACTGAGGTCGAGTTCTGCCACCCTGCCCATCGACAGATTCAACAAGCAAAGCTAGCGCAGGGGCTACACGACCACACGGCGACGGCGACACTTCATGTCCGTCGCTTGATTTCAGTGCTAGTCCTTGATATCCGTGACTTTACGGTCCTGACGCGGAAGATTGACGAAAATGTTCTGTCTGAGTTGATTGGCAGTTGGTTTCGTCAAGCGGGTCAAATTATCCAGAAGCATGGCAGTTGGGTCGATAAATATATCGGCGATGCTGTCATGGCCGTATGGATCCACGGCTCTCAAGAATTGGAAAAGCCAGAAGTTCTGCAAATCTTTCAGGCTTTGGATGATCTCTATGAGATGACTGAGGAGTTGCAGAAGCGTTTTTCTCTTCCCTTTCATCTCAGGGTGGGTGCTGGGATTAATTCGGGCTATGCCATGGTAGGCAACACGGGAAGCGGTGATCGTCCTGACTACACGGCTTTGGGTGATACGGTCAATGCTGCATTTCGTTTAGAGAGTGCGACGAAGGAAATTGGTTCTGATGTGGCTTTAGGACGAGATACCTATGGCTATGCAACGCAGCATTTGTCCGGAGTGGCATCCTTGTTTAAGGAGCAGAAAGTGCAGCTCAAGGGTTACGAACAGCCTACTTTGACCTACAGTTGCTCGTTTGCCAAGATGAAGGAGCTGCTGCGCGTATCGACGGCGGTCTAGTCAAGCCTTTACCTCTTTTCAGATGTTTTAGGGCTCCGAATGCGACCGTTTGTAACGTTTTGCATTTGTTTTTATCGTGGATTGGCTGCTTGAGAGGTCCAATTGTGAGTTGCGGGCACTGCTTGCGGTAGGCTAGTCACTAGCTAAATTGACGCCGCAATGAGTCCACGACTCTAGTCAGACAGAGGGTTTGACCGCCGCGTCAAGGACGAATGTAAAAACAAAATTTTAATGCGGTGAGGTTAGGACTTCAGATGAAAAGGTTAATCAGTTGGTCAACGCTACTGGTTGTGTTTTTTAGTGCGGTCTTTGGTCTGGCTGATCTGCAACCCGTGCAGGCTTTGCCTTTGAATCAGCCTGCTTTGATGGCTCCTGTTCTGGCGGCAGCGTCATCTGCGAATGAAGCAGATGCCAAGCGAGCGGAAGTAATGGATAAGGTAGACCTGAACAATTCTGCCGTTCGTTCTTTCTTGGATATGCCTGGTATGTATCCGACGATTGCACGCAAAATCATTGCCAATGCTCCCTACGACACTTTGGAGGATGTTTATGACATCCCTGGTCTGAGCGATCGCCAGAAGGAGACGGTTGCGAAGTATGCAGAGCGTCTGACGGTGACGGATCAGAGTGAAGCGCTGACCTATGGGGGCGATCGCATCAACAACGGTATCTATCGCTAGGGTTTGCCCTTGGATGGTGGCGATACTGTCTCGCGATCGTAAGCGCCTGTTCACGTCGAGCTTGCTTTAAGGCTTTTTCGTGAATGTCTACGGAGCATTCTAATATTCTCAGAGGACGATGACCCTGTTTATAGGGTCATCGTTCTTGCTATATGAGGTTAGATCATCGGATTGAACAGCAGCATCTCAATGCGTTCTCGTCAGCCGCTCACCCCGTCCGATGTTTGGGATGCGGTGATTGTTGGAGCTGGAGCCGCAGGCCTCTATACGGCTCTCTGTTTGCCTCGGGAATGGCAGGTGTTGTTGTTGACGAAGGAGCCCTTAAATTTGTCAGCAAGTGGCTGGGCCCAAGGGGGGATTGCGGCCGCGATCGCACCGGGAGACTCTGCTGATCTGCATGTTGTTGACACGCTCAAGGCCGGGGCTGGTCTGTGCGAGCGTTCGGCGGTGGAATTTTTGGTGGAACATGCACCGGAATGCATTGGTTCATTGGTTGATCTCGGCGTTGCGTTTGATCGCAATGCAGGGACATTAGCCATGACACGGGAGGCGGCTCATTCGCGGCCCAGGGTACTCCACGCCGCAGACCGTACCGGAAAAGCAGTCGTGACGACCCTCGCAGAACAGGTCCTCCAGCGAGACAACATCAAAGTTTGTTCTCCTGTGTTTGTGCTGCGTTTGCTGATGCTAGAGGGACGATGCCAAGGGGTTAGTTATCTGCAGGATGATGAGCTGCATCGGGTGCGATCGCCTCGGGTCATTTTGGCCACGGGAGGGGGAGGCCAGGTGTTTTCCCACACCACTAACCCTGCCCTCAGCACAGGCGATGGGATTGCGCTGGCGCATCAGGTGGGGGCTCAGCTGCGGGATTTAGAATTTTTTCAGTTTCACCCCACGGCACTCATGAAGCCCGGTGCTCCTTGTTTCCTGATTAGTGAGGCTGTGCGTGGAGAGGGGGCCCACCTCGTCGATGATTCAGGGACACGTTTTACGCTGGATTATCATCCAGACGGTGAATTAGCGCCTCGTGATGTGGTGAGTCGCGCTATTTTCCAGCATTTGCAAAAGCATCATCGAGATCATGTCTGGCTCGATCTGCGTCCGATTCCAGAAGCTCAGATACGCCATCGGTTTCCTAACATCATTCGTGTTTGCCAGAAATGGGGGGTCGATCTGTTTGAGAATCCGATTCCGGTGGCGCCCGCTGCTCATTATTGGATGGGAGGGATCGTCACAGACCATTGGGGGCAGACGACTGTGCCAGGGCTGTATGCCGTGGGAGAAGTCGCGAGTACTGGTGTTCATGGGGCCAATCGTTTGGCCAGTAATTCATTGCTGGAATGCATTGTCTTTGGACGGCGCTTGGCCCAGGCACCAACGCCAATGCCTGTCTCTGTGACTGGCGGAGATCGTCCAGATCGCAAACCTGTGAGCGCTAAGGGTACGAATCCTAGTCTGACTCAGGGGACTGTGGGAGATCGTTCCCTCGATGCCCAAGTGGATTGGGAGGATGAGCGATCGCGTATCGCCGAACTCCGTGATTCCCTTTCAGAAACGCTCTGGGCGGGTGCTGGTATTTGTCGTGATCAAGCAGGGATGACGGCCGCTCTTGCTCAGTTGGCAGACCGTCGGCGTCAGTTTGAGGACTTATCTCTGGGCACTGTTTTGGCACCTCTTTTTGAGCGTCATCCGCCCAAGGAAGCGGTCTCCACAACGTCTATCCAGGACAGCAGACTACCGTCTGCGACAGTCCGCGCTTGGGGGGAATTGGCCAATCTCTTGACCATTGGAGAACTGATTTTGCGGAGCGCCCTCTTTCGTGAGGAGAGCCGTGGGGGACATTATCGGGTCGATTTTCCTGAAACAGACTCAGCCTGGCGATGTCATACCTTGGTGGAAGGAAACCAACGCTTCTGCTCCGAGCGGCTTGAAGACACCGATGGCTGATGGCTCAGGCTGTCTGGATAGGAAACGGTGTCTGGATGGCAAACACTCAAAACTCCCTAGACCCCTGATAACCCGAGGCTTCTGCTAAATCTTCTAAGGTCTGAGTGCCGCTCAGCGTTTGTTCTTCAATTTTCCAGGTCGGAAATCCGTCGATGCCTGCTGCACGACATTTCTGAGGCTCGGCATTGGGACCGCTGGCATCACACTCGACATAGGGAATGCTCATGGCACCTTCGATACCGAAGAGCTTCTTTTGGTCCTGACAATGGGGACACCAGTAGGCGCCATACATGACTGCACCACTGTTACTGAGATGTTGTGCTAGGGCCAAGGCAGCCGGGCTGGATGGAGCCGTCACTGTGGCTTCGGGGCGCGGTTGACTAGCTAAACCTGGGCTGTTGATCGATAGAGCAAACAATAGGACACCCATCGTGACCAGCGTGCCATTGAAAATGAGGCCTCCCCGATCTTCCCAGCTCCGACCGACGAGAACAGTGACCCAGAGCAGCAATGAGAAGAGGGCTGACGCCCAGCAGTAGAGGCAAATGGCCTGGAGTTGGGTCGTCAGCACATAGACCAGGTAGCCGCTAAAAAAGGCCATGGCGGTGCTGAGCAGGAAGAGTGGCATCCAGGTGCGCGTTTCCCAGATGGACTCACTACTGTCGGGGGTCTCCTCTCCCCGTAACCTGAGCGGTACAAGAGCCAGCAGAGCCATGCTGGCATAGGCCAAACATCCCAGGAGAGCTAGCGGTAAGCCAAAGACGTCCGCGTAGCTGCTGCTCAATACGGTATTGCAGCCCGTACTAGGACAGAGTGCTTCGCCACCGGTCAATTTCACGACCGTTAGGTACCCCGTCAACAGGGTGCCAAGGAGAGCGATCGCGCCAAGGACAGGGCGAGCCCAGGGTTGGGAAAGGTTGCGACGGCGTGCCATAGCTGAATGGAGGTGCTGGAGTGTGTGAGGGGGGATTCTCGGCGCAAGGATCAACGCTGGCGACAAGACAAGCGTCTCATCGCATTCTGGTCGGACCGTTTATCGTCAAAAGCCGTTCATGAACGAACCGTTGCATTGGTTGCTGCAGACTGGGTTGTCGCAGACTGGGTTGTCGCAGACGGTGATGGGGCGGCTGGAGCAATGTGCTGCATCGCCTCCATGAATTGTCCAACGCGAACGGGGTCAATGGGATGCTTGATATTGCTGTTGCGCTTGAGGGATGAAGAGACAATCACCCCATCAGCCGCTTGGATCAGCGTCGCGATGTTATCGAGGGTTGCGCCGCTGCCAATGAAGACTGGTGTACTTCCTGCGGCGGCCTTGGCCAGTTCCAGATCGGCCTGGGAGGGCGGGCTACCCGTTGCCCAGCCGGATAGGATAACAGCGTCGGCTAGGCCCCGCTCAATCGTATCTTTGACCGCCACTGTTAAGTTCGGTGTGCTGAGAGGATGAGCATGCTTCACTAGGACGTCGGCCAATATTTTGACCTCGCTCCCGAGTTCTCGCCGATAGCGTAGGAGATCGTGGGCTTTCCCTTCAATCAGTCCCTGGTCTGTGGCCATTACACCGGTCAGGATATTGACGCGGATAAACTGCGCACCGGTGCAGGTCGCGATCGCCAGAGCGCTACGAGCATCGTTACGCAAAACGTTGAGACCCAAGGGCACTGTCACTAATCCCTTGAGGCGTTCCACAATTAAGCTCATGGCGCTCACCACGGCCGGATCGACCTGCTCCTTGACGAAGGGGGCATCAAAAAAATTTTCAATAATAATGCCGTTCACCCCACCGGCGGCTAACGCGGTTGCCTCTTGTTCGGCTCGCTCGATGACCGCATGCAAACTGCCGCCCCATCGAGGTGAGGAGGGCAAGGGCAGCAGATGGACAACACCGATCACGGGGGTCGTCGTTTGAAAGATTTGCACTAGGTCCACGGCTTCCGTTGAGTCTGATGTAAGGATAAAGAATTGCCATCAAGCATGATAGCTGTAGACCTGGGGCTGGCCCTACTCAATCCTGTTCTAGGAATATGACGCATTTGTTGTAATTGCTCACTCTCTTGTCGGCAATGCTCACAATAATCTTGTTTTCAGCTTGGCCCTGATCTTGCGGCAAACGAGGACGTTCTGCCTGTGATCCCCGTTGATTCAAGGCTTGTAGCGATCGCGAACAAGAATTTATGCCAACATTCCCTGACATTTTATTCTTAACACATCGTAATAAATGATTTTTTAGGTTAGTATGTAACTTGAAAATCCACTGTATCGATTGCAGCGCAGAGCAAACACGCGTTTCGCGTCCAAGTTTGTTGCTGGATTCAGCGAGGGGCCGTCCGTCGCGTTGAGGCGATCGCTACAGAATTGTGTTCCTCATGGCACATCCTTAGCCGACAGACTCCCTTACCGAGCAGATTTTAGATAATGGGCAAAACGCCAACCATTGCATTTTCTCACCTGGGTTGTGAGAAGAACCGCATTGACACCGAGCATATGATTGGGCTGCTGGCTGAAGCCGGTTACGGTGTCAACGCGGACGAAGACTCAGCGGACTACGTCGTGGTCAACACCTGTAGCTTCATTCAGGCTGCCCGCGAAGAGTCGGTGCGGACCCTTGTGGGCCTGGCTGAATCCGGCAAGAAAATTGTCATCTCTGGCTGTATGGCCCAGCATTTCCAAGAGCAGCTCCTGGAAGAGCTGCCGGAAGCGGTTGCCCTGGTGGGAACCGGCGATTACCACAAGATTGTTGATGTGATTGAGCGCGCTGAGACTGGCGAGCGCGTGACGGAAGTGTCGAGCGATCCAACCTACATCGCTGACGAGAATCTGCCTCGCTATCGCACGACAACAGAGTCGGTGGCCTATGTGCGGGTTGCGGAGGGATGCGACTACCGCTGCGCCTTTTGTATCATTCCCCATTTGCGAGGTAATCAGCGATCGCGCCCCATTGAGTCCATCGTTGCCGAGGTCGAGCGCCTGGCATCGGAAGGGGTGCAAGAAGTCATTCTGATTTCTCAAATCACCACCAATTATGGCCTCGACCTCTACGGTCAGCCAAAGCTTGCGGAACTCCTGTGTGCCCTGGGTAAGGTTGATATCCCCTGGATTCGTATTCACTATGCCTATCCCACAGGCTTGACCCCTAAGGTCATTGCAGCCATTCGCGAAACGCCGAATGTTCTGCCCTATTTAGATTTGCCGTTACAGCACTCCCATCCCGATGTGCTCAAGGCCATGAATCGTCCCTGGCAGGGCCAGGTCAACGACAAAATTATTGAACGTTTGAAGCAAGAGCTGCCCGATGCAGTGCTTCGCACCACGCTGATTGTGGGCTTCCCCGGTGAGACAAGCGAGCAGTTTGATCACCTGGCGGATTTCCTCCAGCGTCACAAGTTTGACCACGTTGGTGTCTTTACCTTCTCGCCTGAAGAAGGGACCGCTGCCTTTGATTTACCGAATCCGGTGGATCAGGCTGTGATGGATGCCCGGCGCGATCGCCTCATGGCGATTCAGCAGCCCATCGCCCAGGAGCGCAATCGCGCTCAAATTGGGCGCGTGGTTGATGTTTTGATTGAGCAGGAACATCCCGGCAGCGGACTAAAGATTGGGCGATCTGCCCGCTTTGCTCCCGAGGTGGATGGCTTAGTCTATGTCCGAGGGGAGGCACGGCTGGGAAGTCTAGTCCCCGTTCGGATTACCGATGCAGATATCTATGATCTGCACGGCGAGGTTGCAACTGCTGCCGATGTTTTAGCGCGGGGAACCGCCGCTGGAGCTATCTCTTAGAGTTTGTGTCGGATTTAATTTGAGACTGGGCCTTTACCCAGCCTCCACTGTTTCGATGCGCAATGCCCACGGCGTCCCGTAACGCCACCCATGATGAGGATTCAATGACGGTATCTTTCCAAAGTCTCGGTCTTTCAGATAGTCGAGTACAGGCGTTAGAAGAGTTAGGGTTTACAGAACCCACAAAGATTCAGGCGGAAGCGATTCCCCACCTGATGGCGGGACGGGATGTGCTGGGCATGGCCCAGACAGGTACTGGCAAAACGGCAGCCTTTGCGTTGCCCATCATGGAGCGCATTGATCCCGAAAGCCGGGATGTGCAGGCACTGGTTTTGACGCCCACCCGTGAACTGGCGATGCAGGTCGGTCAGGCCATGCGCCAGTTCATGATCAGTGGCGAGCCCGATGCTGATGGTCGTCGCCCTAAGCGCCCCTTCATCTTGACCGTTTATGGTGGCCAGTCCA
Source organism: uncultured Pseudanabaenaceae cyanobacterium (assembly GCA_938017515.1). Classification (GTDB taxonomy): domain Bacteria; phylum Cyanobacteriota; class Cyanobacteriia; order PCC-9006; family JAAUQQ01; genus JAAUOP01. The sequence continues at coordinate 25,563 of CALIJJ010000219.1, read as the reverse complement.
TCGAGCGCCAGGTTCAGCGTCTCGAGCGCGGCACGCAAATTGTTGTAGGCACACCAGGTCGTGTTTTGGACTTGCTGCGTCGCGGCAACCTGAGGCTGGATAAGGTCAACTGGATGGTCCTGGACGAAGCGGACGAAATGCTCAGCATGGGCTTTTTGACCGATGTTGAATCGATTCTGAAGCAGGCTTGTGTGGAGCGTCAGACGGCGTTCTTCTCGGCAACCATGCCGCCTTCGATTCGCCAGTTGGTGGCCCAGTTCCTTCAGGAGCCGGTGACGGTTAAGGTGAAACCTGCCCAGGGCGGAACCCCTTCCCGCATTAATCAGGTTGCCTACAATGTCCCTCGCGGCTGGTCCAAGGCCAAGGCACTGTTGCCGGTCATGGCCTTTGAAGAGCCGGAATCCGCAATTGTCTTTGTGCGCACTCGACGCACGGCGGCGGAGCTGACTAGCTACTTGCAGCGGTCTGGCTACAGCGTGGATGAATACCACGGTGACCTGAGCCAGTCCCAGCGAGAGCGAATGCTCCAGCGCTTTAAGAATAAGCAGGTTCGCTGGATTGTTGCGACGGATATTGCGGCACGGGGCATCCACGTCGATGATTTGACCCATGTGATCAACTTTGATCTGCCGGACAGTGTGGAGAACTACGTCCACCGTATTGGCCGTACAGGTCGTGCTGGCAAGGAAGGTACCGCGATCGCACTCATCCAGTATTACGATCGCCGCAAAGTACGCGATATCGAGTACCACACGAAGCAAACGCTCGAAATTCGCTCGGTGCCCACCCGTGCGGAAATCGAAGCCAAGCACCTAGAGAAGTTCAAGGACAAGCTCAAAGGCGCCATGGAAGGCGAGCGTATGGCCTCCTTCCTGTCCATAGCGGCAGAACTGGCGGAGGATTATGAACCTCGGGCGATCGCAGCGGCAGCGCTCCAGATGGCCTATGACCGGACCCGGCCCGAGTGGCTCAGTCCTGAGTGGGGCGAAGATGCTCCCGACGACTTCCGCCCTGCCCGTGGCGGCGGTGGCCGTGGCCGCAGTGGCGGTGGCGGCGGTGGCGGTCGCAACTACCGTTCCGGTCCCCCTCGTCGTCGTCCTGGCGAGCGTGCTCCTGCACCGATCAAGCGTAGCCAATAGGTTCGCGTCCTCTTGCGAAAGAGCTTAAGCACCGGGTGTCTTGCGGTCCCTGAGGTCTATCCTCAGGGGCTTGATGGATACCCGGTGTTGTTGTCTGCGGCGTTGTTGTTTCTGTCGTCTCGACGGTTGCTTGGTTACCGCTATACGACTTTGTTGCTCAGGTCGGAGAGACGCTGGATTTCTGGTTGCTCCAGGGACCACCCCAGTGCCCCTGCGTTTTGCTGAGCCTGTTTTGCGTTTTTCGCGCCTGGGATCGGTAAAGCGCCCTGGGCAATGACCCAGTTGAGGGCGACTTGGGCCGGTGTTTTGTCGTGAGCTTGGGCGATCGCTCGTAATTCCGCCAGCAAGGGCTCTAGTTTCCGTAACCCCGCTTCGCTGAACCTTGGATCCAATCGCCTTGCGCCCACCGGTTGATTGTATTGATCCGCGCGATATTTTCCCGTGAGTAATCCTTGGGCGAGAGGACTGTAGGCCAGGATCGTGACGCCCAGTTTTTTGGCGGCATCAAAAACGCCATTGGTTTCGATCTGGCGTGCTAGCAGTGAATACTGCATTTGGTTGACGGCCAAGGGCACCCCAAAGCTTTCTAAATATTGATGGGCCTTGGTCATTTGCTCCGCTGAATAGTTGCTCACGCCCACGGACTGGATGCGTCCTCGTTTGACCTCGTTGGCGAGAGCCTCCATCAGCTTGCGCTGTCCCATCAAGAACTCGAGGGGCCAATGGACTTGGTATAGCGCGACAGACGTGGTGTCCAGACGGGTCAGACTGGCTGTCAACGTATCAGCGACGGCGCTGGGGCTGAAGCGCCAGGGCAGGGGGAAATATTTGGTGGCGATCTGGATGGGTGTCTCTGATTGAGCCATAAACCTGCCGAGGATGCGCTCGGACTCTCCCAAACCGTAGACTTCCGCCGTGTCGAAGAACGTTATGCCTGCGGCGATCGCAGCTTCAAAGGCAGCTTGCAGTTCAGTTTCCCCATACTGATTGCCGTAACCCCAAAATAATTTGTCACCCCAGGCCCAGGTGCCGATTCCTAGCGCTGTTACGGTTGGGCCGGTGGCACCCAATGTGATTGTTTGTACACTGGATGCAGACGTTGAAGAAACTTGCTCGGAACTCATGGTGGGTTTTTGGGTTCGTAGTAAAGGGCGTGGCTGAAAGTGTTTCAGCCCTGAGCTGAGTCCATCGGTGTCACGGTCAGTCTCTTCTCTATTTTTAACGATATTTTTATGACGAGGTCAGAAATGGAGTGGCAAAATCCTCCTCCAGTGGATGCACACTCAGGGAATTCGATACAGCGTTTGGTACGCAGTCGTGGATTTATATGGGTCAACGGTATTTCCGTGGGCTTCTTGGCAGCGCTGGGTGTTTATGCCCGACTCTTTAGCAAGGGTCCCGGCTTCTCTCGTCTTTTTGCTGATCCCTATACCAATAGTCGCTTTGTCTATTTAGGTCTGCTGACGAACCTCTCGGAGGTGGTGTGGTGCATCGCGTTGGCCATTTGTTTATTCAGTTTTGGCGTGGTGCGATCGCTGCGCCCAGGGCGTCCCTCAGATTTCTTTTTTTTGGGAACAGCGTTTGTGATCTCCGTGCTGTTGCTGGATGATTTGCAGCGTGTCACGTTGGCGCTCGCCTATGGTGTGGGGATTCCAAAATTTGTCAGCTATTTAAGCTATGGCCTCATGTTTGGCCTGTATTTTTTGATTTTTCGGAAGTACATTACGCGCCATACGCCCTATCATTTACTGCTGCTCACGCTGTTTTGTTTCTGCATTTCGACCGTGACGGATTTGCTCGTCAGTTTTTTGCATATCACCAACATTGAAGGACCAACGTCCATGTTGGAGGATGGTAGTAAATTGCTGGGCTTGCTGAATTTAGTCCTATTTTGTTGGAAGACGGGCCAGCAGGAAATTATCCAAGCGGTGCAAGGGCTACGGCAGCGCTAAATTGGTTACTCCTCACAGGCTGCTCATCACAGGTTGCCCATCACAGCGTTACCGGAGCTCACGCATCGCCACCGCTCAACCGTCTTCCCTCGCTGAGATCGCAGGATACTCACTCATCATGTTTCAGACGACGCGCCGTCGGCTTGCGCTTTGGTATACCGCAGTGACGGCGGTTCTCATTTTGCTGTTTGCCAGCGGTTTTTATGCCTATGTTCGTAGCACGCTGATCGAGCGGGTCGATGACACCCTGAGCCACATCGTGGAAGTCGTGGAGCGCTCCCTGGTGATTGAAGCGACGTCGGATGGTTTGGTCTGGAGCGTCGATGGCCAGCCGACCCTGGGGGTCAATGTGGAAGCTAGCTTTCGGGATAATGAAACCGACGACGATGACGATCGCATCGATATCGAATGGTTTGACCCAGAAGGCAAGCTCCTCTGGTCTACCTTCGAAGGTCCCCTAGATATTCCGCTGCATGCCAGCAAAAAGGGGGAGACCGTCACCGTGAGCGAAAAACGCTATGGCGAACCGGTGATTCTGCGCCAGCTGACGGATCGGATGCAGCGTGGACGTCAGGTGCTGGGCTATCTACGCGTGAGCCACCCCTGGTTTGAGGTATCTAAGCCGACTCGGCGTTTGCTGCTCGATCTGATTGTCTGGACGACGGTGATCATTGCCAGCGTCGGAACGACGGGCTGGCTGCTGTCGGGCCTAGCGATGGAACCCGTACGGGCCTCTTACCAGCGCCTGAAGCAATTTACAGCAGATGCCTCCCACGAACTGCGCAACCCTATTGCCATGATTCAGACCAATGTCCAAGCGGCGTTGGTTGATCCGCAGTTGGCACCGAAGGATAAACAGCAACTTCAAGTGGTAGAACGCCTAACCCGTCGGTTAGGCAAGCTGGTGGATGACCTGCTGTTTTTGGCTCGGCAGGATAGTGGGATGGTGTTGCCCCAGCCAACCAAGGTTGCTTTGGATGAGGTCTTGACTGAGGTCTTGGAAGAACAGCTCATCAAGGCGATGGAAAAGCCAGTGATGTTGGACTTGGAATTTGGTGAAGGAGAACTCTCTGGGGACGAGCAGGTCCTGGAGGGGGGCGAGGGTGCGGAGGCATCTATCGGGACGTCATTTGAGGTGATGGGCGATCGCGATCAGCTCGCGCGCCTGTTTACCAATTTGATCAGCAATGCGATTCAATACACGCCACCGGACGGCGAAGTCCGCATTCAGCTTACCCAAGCGAGCGAAAACAGCAGCCGTGCCAAATCGCTGATTGTGGTTCGTGTGGCTGATACAGGGATCGGTATTCCTGCGGATGATGTGGAGCATTTGTTTGAACGGTTTTATCGGGTCGACCCAGCCCGTAGTCGGCGTGAAGACTCGGGATCTGGCCTAGGCTTGGCGATCGCCCAGGCCATCCTTGAGCAGCACCAATCCCATATCGAAGTTGCGAGCCAAGTGGGCCATGGCACTGTGTTTACGGTGACGCTACCTGCGGCGAAATCGTGAACACCTTTATGTTGATGTGCCTTTTACAGATGAGGCTGAGAGGGGGGTCAGGGGTAAAGATCTGATGTAGTCCGCAGAAATACCTTGAATTCTAGGGATTTTGATTCAGTATTTTTGAGGATAGGTAAGTATAAAAACGGAAGATTGCTATGCCTTGGGTTAACATCAGCGCCCTAAAAGCCAAGCGCCGTGCATTGCAAGCGCGCCAGAAATCTTTTATTTCTGAAACGGCTACAGTTCCCATGGCGATGGCAACCCATCGAATGGCGCGACCGGTGTCATCGCCCCGTTATGGCAGTTCTGACGCGGTTGCTCGATTGACTGCTGATTCGACGGCGCTGGCGCTAGAGGGGCGGGCAGCGCTTCAACCTAGTCCGATGGCCATGATCTCAATACCGCAGGGGCGTTTCTTAATGGGGTCGCCGCGGACGCGATGGGGAGAGATTGCCCAGGAAAGCCCTCAGCACTGGGTCAGTGTGAGAGCCTTTCAGATCGGAAAATTTCCCGTCACTCAAGCCCAATGGTCGTCGGTTGCGAAACTGCCAGAGGTCGAGCGATCGCTTCCCTCCCAGCCCTCCTATTTCTCGGGAGAACAGCGACCCGTAGAAAACATCTCGTGGTGGGATGCCCGAGAATTTTGCCTACGGCTGAGTCGCGCCACAGGCCATTGCTATCGTTTGCCCACCGAAGCAGAGTGGGAATATGCCTGCCGAGCCCGTTCCATGGGATGGTTTGCCTGGGGGCAGCAGCTAGCGACGGCCCTGGCGAATTGCCGGTGCGTGGAAGGGAAGGGGGCAGCCCAGACGACGCCTGTGGGTCAGTTTCCTGACAATGCCTTTGGTCTTTGCGATATGCATGGCAATGTTTGGGAGTGGTGTGCTGATGCCTGGCACGATACCTATGCAGAGGCTCCTCTGGATGGTAGGGCTTGGTTAGAACCAACCGACGATGATCTCCCTAGCGCTAAGGTCTTACGGGGGGGATCGTGGCAAGAACACCTCCAAGACTGCCGCTCGGCGACCCGTGCCAACGCAGCGGCGAGCACCCGCCTCAATCACGTCGGGTTTCGGGTGATTTGCGAAGATGCCGTTTTGAGCCAAGGCTAAGCGTCTAGTTCTCTAGGCTGCGAGTGCTTGCCAGAGCAGATTGCCATTACCGCCCACGGCACGCATTAATCCCCAGCGAACATCGTTGGGTGCTTTGCCGAACATCCCGACCATGGCTTGTACGAGTTCGGGTGTGGATAGACCATCCGCGAGAAAACCCCGCCAATTCTCCTGGGGCATTTGGAAGAATGTGCTGAAGTGGTGGTTGAGTCGTGGCTCTTCGAAGTTCATCAGCGCTTCGAGGCCAAAGAGATAGAGGTAGTGCTTGCGAAGGCGATCGCGATTCCAAAGGGCTTGCCATCCTGCTTGGGCAATGGTTTGGGGAGACGCGTTGGGGAGTGCAAGGGTTTGGGCGATCGCTGTTGCTAAGTCCGGTGCGCGTCGCAACATTGCGCCCACCATGTAACCGGATGCCGGATGAACCATACTGGCGGCACCGCCGAATCCAAGCACCGCTTGTCCGAAATCCGGCAACGATAAATTCATTGGAAAGAGACAACGCTCGACATGCTGGACCTCACAGACTTCAATGCCCCGAGCCGCGAGTCGCCGCTGCAGTCGTTTTTCTAGCAGCTCAAATGAAATTGCAGGGGCATAGGCCAAGGAGGTTTCTTCCACAAAATGAATGCCCTCACCAAAGTCCATTTCGTAGGAAAACGTTGGTGGCTGTTGACGTTCTTCAGCCGTTAGATGCTCAGCCCGATAATCCATCAAGACAAATTGCCCCGGTTCTACGGGCGGCTTCGAAAATTTGCCCACAATACCGTAGGCCGCTTGATAGGCAATGCTGTCTTGCTGAGGACGCTGTGCCAGGGCTGGAAAATGACCGCTGGCATCCACAATGATGCGTGCCTCTAAGACCGTACCGTTAGAGGTGGTCAGTTTTGAGCAATCGGCCAAGTGCTCTGCTTGCTTGGCTTTGCCCTGATGCCAGAGAACGGACTGTGTGCGATCAAGCAAATATTGTTGGAAGTTGGTCTTATCCAGTAGGCCGTAATCGCGATGCAGTGCAACGGCTTCAGGACCAAAGTAAGCAACACTGTTGCGCCAGTGATGCTCCAGCAGGTGAGCCATGCCGAGTGCTTCTAGCTCATCGACCCAAATGCCATAGGTATTTGGCCAAGGAGCATCGGGAGCTTCTGGTGCAAGCCCAGCGACCGTTAACCCCTGTTCACAAAGCGCCGCCGCAATAATCAGCCCCGCTGGACCTGCACCAATGACTAGGGCATCAGTGCTCTGTGCATCTTGGCGTAAGACTTCTGACACTGCTCTCGTTCCTCATCACCTGCAAACTATCTAGGCCCGGTGCTTGACTGGGGCCTTTTCAAAATAACCCAGGATCGGCTTTCCTTTTGGCAGCGCCTCAATGAACGTAGCTAAATACCAGCTTAAAGATTGGTTTAAGCTGCGGTTCTTCACGATGGCCCATCTTTGTACGGCTGATAGCGTGGTCGAGTGTCTCTCTTAAAAAGCTAGTTAGGCTAGAAACTGACCACTGATCTACAGACCGAAAATTCGCCTAGACCAGTCGAGCGTTAGTACCGAGCTGATCTATACGTTGCGGAACATCCCATCAAGAGCTTGTGTCCATTGAAAGAACAAGTTCACTGAACAGTCCCGTAAGGTCCCGCCACAGGGGAAAAACTTGGCCCTTGCACGGTGATGCCCCAGCTATCTCGCGCTGTTTATTTTTTATATTGTTTAGGAAGTAATTGTTATGGCTCAACCCACCGCTCAAGAGCAGTACATGCTTGAGTTAATCAACCGCGCTCGCGCTAACCCTAGTGCGGAAGCGGCACGGTTGAATCTAGCACTCAATGACGGACTGGCTGCCGGAACAATTTCAAGCACTGCCAAGCAGCCACTAGCGTTCAACGAGTTGCTCATTGATGCGGCACGTGGCCATAGCAGCTTTCTTTTGAGTAGCAATACGTTCGACCATGTTGGCTCCGGTGGGAGTAGCGCTCAGAGCCGTATTCTGCAGGCAGGTTATACGTTTGCAAATGGTGGTAGTAACGGCGAGAACCTTGCTTGGGCCGGGAGTACAGGCCCAATTGATGAGACCGTCCTCATTGCTCAGGAGCACGATGATCTCTACCGTAGTGCGTCTCACCGACAGAATATCTTTGCTGAACAGTATGAGGAAATTGGCTTAGGCGCTCTAGCAGGCCCATACACCCAACCGAGTTCGACCACCGGTCAGCCCGTTACTTTCAACGCATTGATCACAACCCAGAAATTTGCCAACTCGGGCAATAGTAGTGTCTTCCTAACTGGTGTTGCCTTCAATGATGCGGTGATCAGTGATGATTTCTACACCGTAGGTGAAGGTCTTAGCGGTGTTCAGATCAATGCTGTTAGTTCTAATGGGCAACGTTTTACCACCACCACCTATGGTTCGGGTGGATATGGAATTGAAATTATTCCAGGTAGTTATTCGGTATTCTTCTCTGGTGGTTCGTTGGGGACTCAAGTCATTCAACAGCAGGCCACCCTCAGCAGCCAAAACGTCAAGCTTGACTTGGAAGTGGGGCCTAATTCGGCGCCTTTAACGACGCTCGATCCTTTGCAGTATGGGGCGTCCCATGGAGATCTGCTGCAAGCTTTTGGTGTGAATACGAGCGCGCTGTTTGAGCATTATCTAAGTTCTGGTATTGCTGAGGGGCGCACATTTGATAGCTTTGATGAAGCACGCTATCTTGCATCAAATGGAGATTTGATCAATGCATTTGGCTACAATCTTCAAGCTGCGACACAGCATTATATCCAGTCTGGTCATGGAGAGGGGCGATCGCTCACCAGTTTTGACGGTGCTCAGTACCTAGCTTCCCACGATGATTTAAGGGCAGTGTTTAGTGGCAGTACTGCTGCTGCAACTCAGCACTATGTGCAGTTTGGTTTTAATGAAGGTCGTGCAATAGATGTGTTTGATGAGTTTCGTTATTTAGCTTCCAATCGTGATCTCATCGCAGCCTTCGGTTCTAACGGGGCAGCAGCAACTTCGCATTACATTTCCTATGGTGCTAGTGAAGGACGATCATTAACCGCCTTCGATCCCAATGCCTATCTTAATAAGTACAGTGATATCCAGTCTGCATTCGGTAGTGACCTAGCTGCTGCAACGCGCCACTTTGTTGAATTTGGTGCAGCCGAAGGCCGCTTTATTTAATGCGAGGATTGTGGTTCAACTGCGTAGTGGTTTCGCTAAATCTCGTGTGCCTAGGGAAAAAAGAAGGGTGATGAAACACCCACGTGGCTAGCCTAAAGGCATCATGGGCATCATCGAATCCACTACCACTTGTGTCAGAGCATACGCTGGGGAAAGCGTATGCTCTGATATGAGCGTTCATAAATAACTTGAGAGCCTATGCGCCGGGATGCGAGTAATATATCCCCCCTCTCCTTCGCTGCTGGATGACAGTCATCAAAATCGTATCTTCGCTCCAAACACTGACAAAACAGTCGTGCCCCAGCTATTTCTAAGTATTCATACTCAACCCATTCTTGCAAGCGGTCATAGACGCTGGATTTGAGAGGAACCATACTGCTCCTTGAAACTTGTCATGCGGTTGGTGGAGTGAAGATTGTCCTTACCGCCCCCATCGTGAGTGCAAGCGCAGCCTATCAATGCAATGGAGAGATTGTATGTATTGCGAGGGCTTCAACCATAATGAACCTCACTGTATCCAGACCATTGATTTCTCGGATAGCTGTTTTTTCGTGCCAATCGAGACTGGCTTCTCTTGTCTTCTCTAGAACTGATGTAAGTGATGTAAGGCAAGACTGAATGGCGGTAGATGTTTGGCGCAATAGCAAAAGAAGAACCCCACTTCACAACTGTGAAATGGGGGAGCATAAAGCTAAGAGCAGCTACTTCTCAGCCTAAGCAAGTTAGGGTGGTGCTGAGGCTGATAGCCACTCGCAGAAAGTAGGATATTTTCGGCTCGGTCATCAGGCTACGCGGAAGTAGGAGCTGGACTGGTCGGAGCCACGGCCAGACGACCTTCATTGATACCAAAAGCAAGATAGTGCCAGAGGGCCGTGCGATTAGTATTGATGCCTGCATTGGCTAGGTCAGGGTTTTGCGCACGGTAGAATCCAATATTAAAAGATTCTGAGGTATTGCGGCCATCCGAGAGCCCAAAGGCTTGGAAGTGACTATACAGTTCAGGGTTTTCATCTAGCCCCGCTGCAATAACATCTGGGTTGCTGTCTCTATAGACGTTCACAGTGAAGGTTGACGCACTGATGCGACCTTCAGCAGCACCAAATTGGGTAAAGTGGTTGAACAGCTCAGTCTCAGTATCTAGACCCGCATTAAAGAGGTTGGGATTGAAAACCTTATAGGTACTGGAATCATAAACTAGCGAGAACTGCCGTCCTTCGCCGATGCCAAAAATGGTGAGGTGATCAAAGATTTGCTCTTTGTTCCCAGCGAAAGCTTGGGTGACATCGGCATTTGCAAAACCGTAAAAGCCTAAATCAACGTAAGGAGAGACCAGACGCCCTTCGGATATGCCGAAGGCATCCATATGTTGTAGGGCCTGTTCACGATTGCTGTTAAATGCCTGAGCTACATCTGGATTAGAAAACAAATAGAAATCAATATCAACGACGGGAGAGAAATCCCTTCCTTCGGCGACACCAAAATTGCTCAAGTGCCCCAAGACTTGGGCATTGCTAGTGAGTCCAGCAGCAGCTAAGTCTTGATTGATTTGCTTATAGTAACTAAGGTCTGCTAAACCTGAAAATTTACGGCCTTCCGCAAGGCCAAAATTATTAAAGTGGCTCTCAAGCTGAGCCGCTGTCGTCAAACCTGCTGCCCCAAGGTCTGGGTTAGCTGCAGCATAGTATTGAGCGTCAAAAAGATTAATAGCCATAAATAGCTCAACTACCTCTTATGCGCCTAGAGCGTTTTTTTAGGAAGGACGGCCGATGCCGAATGCCAGCACGGCGAATTACTGTCCGGAAACCGGCTAGTAAGTAGCGTACCCAAAAAGACTGTAAAACTGCTCAGATATTTTTGCATGAGTTATAAATAAAACAAAAAAGGCCTCAGCTCGTATCTGAGGGTAAAAATACGGGTGAGACAGTATGAAGCAGTAGAAAGCGCTCCTTCACCTCTGTATCGTTTATCGAAAGTTCATGACATTTTGTCGAATTAGGGCGATCGCATCAAGACGTTTCCACGGTTGCTTCAAAATTGATTGAGTAAATTCTCGTAGAAGTCCTAGCCAGAGTGCCCTGCGAAGCCGACCTCGCACAGAGAAAGGGAGATCGATGAATTGTTTGTGAGTTAGCATCTTCATCCAAAGTTGATAAATCTCTTGCCAAGCTGGACTGCTGTCACTAGCATTGCGAGCTGTCGTTTGCTGACTATGGACCCGAAACGTGGAGAGCTCTTGGTTGACGAAGGCGATATCGTAAGAGGCCATGATCCGAAACCACATGTCTAGATCTGGTAATTGTCGAAAAGAGCTATCAAAACCACCCAGTTTTTCAAGAACCTGCCTAGGAATTAGCGTATTGCTCGGCTCTCCAATTTTGTTATATGGGATTTTGGTTAACCGTGGATCTGCCAAGAGTGTTTGGCCTGTTTGAGATGAGGAAAGATACGACCAACCATGATGGAGATTGGTCAAGCTGTCTGCATAGTCTAGGGAAGTGTCGATCCTGACCTTTCTTGTGCAAAAGGCAAGGCCAATGTTCTGATGAGTCGGCTGAGTGTTTGCCTGAGCCAAGCGCTCGGTGTTAGACCCCTCTATTGCTGCAACGAGTTCCTCGACGCATGTCTCAGCGAGATAGTCATCCTGGAAAAGGAACTTGATATATTTCCCGTTTGCTTTTTGAACACAGAAATTCCAGTTCTGAACCAGACCGAGACGTGCGTGGATATGAATATGAATTGGATGACCGGAGTAATCTCGTGCAATTGCTAAGGTATTGTCCTGAGAGCCATCATCGGAGAGGACAATTTCTAAGTGAGGATAAGTCTGAGTCTTGACACTATCGAGCGCCTCCTGGAGAAAATCCTCGCCATTGTAAGTAGGGATGCAAATGCTAACCAGAGGAAGAGTCAAGATCTCAGGGGCTATCACTTAATGAATTCGCAGGTTTGGATTGAGACAACTTTCCGGAAGGGAAAATCTTCATAGGCCATTTTTCCTCGCCAGAGGTTGTGACCCAGGGGAGAGAGATAGAAGGTCTCTAGATCATCTCCGAGTTGCTGCATCAGGTTAATAAAATCGCTCCCTAGCTGTTCTTCAGAATAGTCAGGGGTGGAGAGACGCTTTTGATTGAGCAACACATGCTTGGCCATCTCTGCGTGGCCTTCTGTGCCGTTACCTTGGATAACGTCGTCAATGCAGTGGATGGATGCACCGCCAGGTTTGACAAAGGTTGGAATAGCCTTGTAAACATCTGAGATGCCCTCTAGGGGAATATGCTCAATGACTGAAATGGAGTAGACTGCGTCGAATTGATTATGCTCAAAATAATCGATGTGGGTGCCAAAGAGATCCTTGATGATTTTGACGTGGGGAAATTGGGTAACGTATTGCTGGTATTCGCTTGTGGGGCCGTTACCTGATCCTTCATAGGGATCGATGAGGGTGACATCATAGCCGAGCTCTGACAAAAGACCAGCAACGAGGGGAATGCCGCCCCCAATTTCTACAAGCTTGCTACCAATAGGAACGTTGCTGAGAATTGCTTTGATGGTCCATGCACGCTGAACATTTTTAAGGTCGCCATTGAGGAAGCAGACTTGGGGTAATTGCTCAACGCTATCGCAGAAGTCACGAACAGTGGCATAGCCAAGCGTCTGTTTATAGTGATCGTTGTCCTGATACTGCTTGACGATCTGAGCTTTGGTTGTTTCATTTAGCAGATATACCGGTTTCATCGTCACCTCGTTTTTGATAGCTTTAGCGGATTGTTTGAGTCGATCTGATAGTGATTCGTAGAAAGTTTTTAGCATTTGACTTTGGGTGCTCCACACGAGTTTACGTCTAGAAAAATCGGCGGCTCCTTGACCGATGTTCTGAGCCAGAGCGCGATTGTCTCGCAACGTATTCACTGCCTCCATAATGCTGAGTGCATCCACACTGGGTAATACCATGGCCTCACTCAGGTGGGTGAGTTCCTGACCGATATTGGTGTCGGGCAAAATGACTGGCTTACCCATTGCTAAGAACTCGGGAATTTTTGAGGGGAAGCGATATTCGTTGAAGGCATTGACTTTGCCGGGTTGAACTAAGGCATGGGCTAGGCTGAGAATTTTGGGCAATTCTTCGCGTTCGACATAGCCCAGTTCGACACAGTGGGGACTGATCCATTCTTTTCCATCGCCTAGGAAGTCATGGAAATCCCGACCAGTACGGATCAATCTTGTGGGATATCCTTCTCGATTAAGGAGCCCCACGGCGAGATAGAGGCTGCGTACTTCCTGGGCATTGACCGGATGCACGTTGCCTGTGTAGCACAGGACAAAGTCGTCTGGCTTAATTCTAAATTTTGCAGTGAGTGCAGGATTTGGTGGTTGTGGGTGAAACAAATCGTGGTCGGCGCCGGGCCAGAGCACAAAACTGGGTTGCCCTGCAGGCACAAATTCCTTGAGCTTATCGATGATGACGGTGATGCCCGATGCACTCTCTAGAAATTTCCGATAGTAGACCGGGTGGGAGAGTGCTGGGGGGACGGCTAAGGATTCTGCCTGAGCCTGCAGAGATCTGAAGGGTTGACCAAGAAATTTTTCGACGACGTGCTCTTCGTTGTCTTCTAGGTGAATGACGAGTTCAAACGTGAAGGACTGCCGTAGGGTTTCGCAGAAGTTGCGTACAATTTCTCGAGGGGTCCAGCAGTGCACTAAATCTGGACCTTGGCCATTTTTAAACTTACTGGGGAGTTCGGCTACTTGCCCAAATTCTAAGGCTTGATAGCGGGGGCCGACCAGAATAGAGAGCGTCTCCGCTTTGTTGGGCACTGCAACCACACAGTCACAGCCCAAAGCTATCAGTTCATTGGCAAAGTGATGAACGTGGACGGCACTGTTAGAGGAAAAGTCGTGGTAGAGGACAAACAGAATATTCATAGGGACTTATCCTCTAAGGCTGTAGTCATGCTTGTTGAGGTCAAAGTTCGGATTGTAGTAGCGATCGCCCGCCTCAATATAATCCTGAAACTGATCCAGAAGCAGTAGCCTATCGCCCCAGTCATAATAAGCTTTGCGGGTTTTTGATTCGTAGTGGGTGAGAACTGCTCGGGGGGTAAAGATGTTGGTTTTGCCCGCAGCAACGAGCTTGAGACAAAGATCTACATCCTGGTAGTGAGTGAAGAAATGCTCGCTGAAACCACCAATTTTCTCAAAGTCACTGCGTTTTATCATGAGACAAGCGGCTGTTACGGCGGAGACTTCCCTGGCACAGCAGAGAGAGCCCGCATAGCCATCCCCATCAGCGGGAAAGTCGCGCATGACATGGTCTGCGGTCCCCCGGAAGCCCATGACGACACCCGCATGTTGCACCGTACGGTCAGGGAAGAGCAGTAGACCACCCACCGCCCCTACATGTTCTTGTTCGGCATAGTAGAGCATGCTTTCGAGCCAATCAGCAGCAATCACTTCAGTGTCGTTATTTAGGAAAACGAGGTACTCACCCTGGGATGCGGAGACACCGACATTATTCGCACGGGAGTAGTTGAACGGGTTCGCTAGAAGGACGCGCTTGAGCTTGTGGCTTGCCTCATGGGTTGCCATGATTTGAAGCGCACGCTCATCAGTGGTTTCGTTATCGACCAAGATGACTTCAATATTGGGGTAAGACGAGATGTTGAAGAGACTTTTCAAGCAGCGATCTAAGTAGTCCGGGGCATCCTTGGTCGGGATGATGATGCTAATGAGGGGATGGCTCGTCTGCTTCGTCTTGGGGACTATTTTGAGACGGTGAAATCCCATTGCTTCCGCTTGGGCTGGCAGACCAAGTCGGTGAAGATGTTCGTTGACAGCATCCTGGTGGAGCCGTTCAATTTTGGCACTTTTTGCATTGACGTCACCGGAAATACTACCGGGAATTTTGCGCCAATGGTAGAGAATTTGGGGAATGTGGCCGATTTTGCTGGTTTGCTCTGATAGGCGCAGCATGAGGTCGTAGTCTTGGACGCCGTCGAAAGTGCTGCGCACACCACCAACAGACTCGGCGAGTTGCTTCCGTACACCCAGGAGGTGACCAACGTACATAACGCCACGACAATATTCGGGCGACCAATCAGGTTTATGGAAAGATTCGACGTAGCGTTTGCCGGAGAAGTCGATCTTGTCTTCATCGGAATAGACAACATCAAAGCCTTCGTCGAGTTTGGCAACCAGTGTCGCTAAGGCATTGGGGGTGAGAGTATCGTCGTGGTCGAGGAAGCAAATGTACTCGCCGTTGGCGATCGCCATGGCTTGGTTGGTTGCGGCACTGATTCCGCCGGAGTCTCCCAACAAAACTTTCACTTGAGGATGCAGTTCTGCAAAGCGTTGTAGTAAATCACGTAGCTCTTGGTGTTGAGAGCCATCATCAACAATGCACCATTCCCAGCGATCGTAAGTCTGACTCAACACGCTGATAGCTGTTTCGAGAAACCAGTCGAGAGACGAGTTCCAGGTGGGGGTGAGGATGCTGATAGTGGGTTCTTCTGTGGATGCTTCTTTGTGGGGAGGGCTAAGCGGGGCAACACCTTCCAGAAAGTTTTGAGGAGTTATCCCAGATAGGGCAAGGAGTTCTTCGTGGGGACTGCTGACAACTTGGTCCTGGACTTTGGTCTTGATGTTGAGCAGCTTGCGTTTGATGGCAGGGAGCCGTAGCTTGTGCTTAAGTTTGTCAGGAGCTGATTTGAGTGTTTCCTTATTGATGGGTTTGCCAATAATTTTGCTGAGAAGACGCTGGAACTTCTTAAGGATGAAGTAAGAGATTGAAATACCGATACCTTGTCTCAGGTCTTCCCGCTGTTGATGAAATTGAAAGCGTTCTGCTTCAATGTTGCGGAATGTATCATTCAGATGTCTTTGGATTTCATCAGATTCAGACTGAGATTCATCTCGCTGGGTTTCTATTACTTCTCGGTATTGTTGTGCTTGTACTTCAAGTTCCTGCTGGTATTGTTGTGCTTGCGCTTCAAGTTCCTGCTGGTATTGTTGGCGCTCAGCAGTAATGTTGTGGAATGTCTCTTCTAGATGCTGCTGAAGCTGCTTAAATTCTGAATCCTTTTGCTTCAATAAATGTTCTAGACGCTGAGATTTTTGATGAATTGCATTGTATTCTTCTGTGAGAGAGCTAATTCTCTGAAGGGCAAGTTTATTTTGTGCGTGTGCTTGCTCTAAATTATCTTTTGTCTCTAATAGCTCTTCCTTAGAAGACTGGAGTTTTGAGGCAGACTCATCTAGGTCTGTCAGGACTTCTTTGAGCAGAGAACTTGTACTGCGTAATCTTTCCTCTAGTGGTATTGGCATAGCTTTACAAATAAATTGCAGTACGTCACTCGTTTCTTCCGCTAGAACCTGGTTTACGATGGATGGCTCAAAATCCTCTCGATGGACTTTAGGAATCCATTGACCATTAAAGACATCACTTTGAGTAGTGCCCCAGTCGTTGATCACGTACCCAGTTGACTGAAACATCTCTTGAATACTATGGCGAGTAAAAAATCTTAGATGAGTTTCATCAAGAATGCCAAATTCATCATAGTGAAAGTCACCCTTTAGCAGAGATAAGCGAACAGAACCATGTGCAATGTTAGGGATTGAAGCGACAATATATCCTTCTGTCTTAAGAAGACTTTTTGCTTCTCCTAGCACCTTCCATGGATTGCGTAAATGTTCTAGTACATCTCCAAAAATGGCTACGTCAAACCATTCTGACTTAAAGATCTCCGTAATTGATACGAAGTCAAGATCTGCAACGATAACTCTCTCGCAGTGCTCTTCAGCTACTTTTGCGGCTTCTGGGTTAATCTCAACACCCGTTACAGAACATCCTTTTTGCTTCAGAAGAGAGGCTAAGTAACCTGTAGCACAGCCGAAGTCAATGACTTTCTTGTTGCTTCCCACTAGGCGTAGGATTTTTTTTAAGCTTGTATTTTCATCGAGGTTAGCTTCGATGAGACCATCAGCAGATGGATAATCCTTAGTCCAATTTTTATCCATAAACTTTCTCTATATCGACTGGGGGTTGCTCTATAGCACCAAGCTGTTTGATAGAAACAGACATAGGATGGTCAATAAGAGCATGCACTTTTTTGCCTGAGTCAGGCGGCAAAACCTGGAAAACCATAGCATTGTCGACCCAGTCAAAAGTTACTGCTTCATAGCTTTCTGCCCCAGCTACTGTGAGACTGTAAGAACTCGGTCTCAAAGGTAGCTTGAATTTAAAACTTACCCTGATACTATTGCCATTAGCGATTGAACCAATGTTGATATTTTCTTCTAGAGTATTACTACCTATGATTTCATTCCCATTCTTATCACAGACAAAAAAGCCAATGATACAACTCTCAATATCGCTGTAAGCTTTTACGATCGTAATAAGCTCAACCTCCTCATTGAACCTAAAGATAGGATTTTTACCAGGAAAATCTCCGAATTGGTTAAGGATTTTTACCGATTCAATTTTTGCTTTTCCACTACCGATGCGCTTCCTTTGGTTTGGAGATGCTGCCCTTGTGTTAGCACAACTCTCGTCTTCTGCAGCTTCAGACTGATCAGATAACTGGATGCTAGAGTCCAGTTTTTCTCGCCCTTCTAATTGGTTCTGAGCTTCCAGTTTCAGCTCTATTTCAGTCATTAACCTTAAATAGTCAGTTGTTATATCGTTTGGGTTGCCGACTCCTTGAATCAGTCCATCATGAATCATGATTGCTGAATTACAAAGGGTTTTGACCGCGCCTGTGTCATGAGAGACAAAAAGGGTTGTTACACCAGAGTCCATCATCTTCCGAATTCGCCTCATGCAACGATGTTGAAAAGATACATCTCCTACAGCAAGGGCTTCATCCACAATTAAAATTTCCGGCGAGACATTGACTGCAACAGCGAATGCTAACCGAACAAACATTCCACTTGAGTAGGTTTTTACCGGCTGTTCAATGAATTTTCCGATGTCTGCGAATCCAATGATCGCATCTAGTTTTTTCTCTAAATCCTGCTTGCTTAAGCCTAGTAATTGACCATTGAAAAAAATATTTTCAATGCCTGTAAATTCAGGGTTAAAACCACTTCCTAGTTCTAGCAATGCGGAAATTCTTCCATTAACTTGAACAGTACCTGTTGTGGGTGTTAGCGTACCTGCAATTATCTGTAGGAGTGTACTTTTTCCTGAGCCATTTCTACCGATAATGCCAACAGTTCTACCCTTTGGTATTGATAAATCAATGTCTTTAAGAGCCCAAAATTTTTGAGCATGGGCTTGATTCTCAAAAATCAGCTCTTTAAGACGATCGGCAGGATGATGATATCGCTTAAAGCACTTAGAAATGTTGTGGAGTGATATGGCAATCTCGTCACTCATTTGCCGAACCTCAATGTCAAAATTATTGAATAAATCAAGTCTTGCTTAGAGGACATCAGCAAATGCTGGGCGTAAGCGTCGATATACAAAAAGTCCTAGCATGAATAATAGAAGGCACACGAGGGATGTAGCCCCAAATTGATGCCAATGTTCTACTTTCCCGTCTAGGATGATACTTCGATAAAACTCTACTATAGAAGCCATTGGGTTCGTCCACATAATCCATGTTTGCCAGGGAGTTGGGATCTCAGATGCTGGATAAATAATCGGAGTTGCGTAGAACCAGAGATTCAAAAAAACTCCCAACGATTGAGGAATGTCTCGTAGGAAAACAGTTAATCCTGCTGTCAAATAACTTAAACCAGCTGTGAATAGGAGCTGGGGTATCCAAACTAAAGGCAAGAGGGCAAGTGTAAAGTGAAGGGTCTTAGATGCTAGAGCAACTACAAAAATCAGCGCTGCTAGTCCGAATGCGCTTTCTATGAAAGCAGATAGCACGGGGACTAATGGTAAAAGTTCTAGGGGGAAAACGACTTTTTTTACAAGATTGGGTTGGCCAATGACCGAGCTAGCTGCTTGTCCCAGTCCCCCTGTAAAGGCTATCCAAGGTACGAGACCCGCAAAGAGCCAAAGGCCAAAGGCAATGGTGTCGTCAACTTCAACACCTTTGAGGTTCAGTTTGACCTCAAGAACAATTGAAAAGACATAGGTGTAGATAAGAAGTTGTGAAAGTTGATTGATGAGTGGCCACAGGTTGCCTAGAATCGACCCTTTGTAGCGGGCTTCGAGATCTCTCCTCGTCAGAGTTCTGAGCAGATCAAATTTTGCCCACTGAGATGCTTTTATGGGTAAAAGTTCCCTTAAATTGCTTATCTGGGTGGGCATCCTTCCTCAACTGGTAGATTTCATGTAAATCTCAATCGTATAAAAGTAGCAGAATTTCGTGCTGATCTAGATACAGTATGTGAACCACCTACCTCTCTCTGCGATGTGCTTATTCAACGGTGACGCTCTTGGCGAGATTGCGAGGCTGATCCACATCTAGACCCCGGCGAGCTGCAATGTGATACGAGAGCAGCTGTAGGGGAATCACGGACAGAATGGGGGACAGAAGCTCGTCCACAGTTGGGACGGTGAGTAGGTCGTCAAAGAAATCCGCATCGTTTTCCTCGGGCATGATGCCGATGAGGCGGGCATCGCGGGCTTTGGCTTCCTGGGCGTTCGAGAGAACTTTGTCGTATACCGGACCTGGCATGGCGATCGCCACCACCGGCACCTTCGCATCCAACAGTGCGATCGGACCATGCTTCATCTCACCCGCCGGATAACCCTCCGCGTGGATATAGCTAATCTCCTTCAGCTTCAAGGCTCCCTCCAGGGCAATGGGGAAGTTGATGCCCCGGCCCAAGAAGATGAAGTCCTGGGTTTCCGTGAAGTCGTGGGCGAGGGTTTCGATGGATTTAGCTTGGGTTTCAAGAATGTGTTCAATTTGGGCTGGAAGTTCTCGCAGACCCTGCATGACTGGGGCCAGTTTATCGGTGGAAACCCCCTTGGAGGTGGCCAGGTCAATGGCCAGCAAGTAGAACGCCACGAGCTGAGCCAAAAACGTTTTCGTTGCCGCTACGCCGACTTCAATGCCAGCAGGGGTTGTAACCAGATGAGGCGTGAACTGGGCCAGTGTGCTCTCGGGCCGATTGGTGATGCCTAAAAAGCGCGGCGCAAAGCTTGTCTCTGGGTGTGCATCGCGTCGCTGCTTTTCCATTTCCAGGGCTGCAAGTGTGTCAGCGGTTTCGCCGGACTGGGTCACGCCAATGGTCAGCGTATTGGCCATCAGCGGTGGCGGTGAATAGCGAAACTCTGAGGAGTAGTGAACCGTTGTGGGAATTCCGGCGAGTTGCTGAATGAGGTGTTGGCCCACAAGGCTGGCGTGCCAGCTCGTACCGCAGGCCAGGATTTGGATATGTTGCAGGTCGGTGTAGAGGCTTTCGGGCAGGTTGAGCTGGACCGGGGAACGGTGAGGAGGGACTGCAGGATTTTCCTCGGTGTGGGCGGTTTCTGTGCCGGTGCTCTTGGGCATATAGGCTTCCAGACAAGCACGAACCACGCCGGGTTGCTCGTGGATCTCCTTCAGCATGAAATGCTTGTAGCCCCCCTTTTCTGCAGTGTCCAAAGCCCCGGTGAGTAGGCGCGGCTGCTTGCGGAGGCGCTTGCCGGCAAAGTTGGAAATCGAAACGCCCAGCGGTGTCAGCATGGCCATTTCGCCATTGTCCAGCGTCAGGACCGCACGGGTATGGGAGAGCAGGGCAGGGGTGTCGGAGGCGCAGAAGAATTCACCCTGGCCAAACCCGATCACCAGCGGGGCTTGTTGGCGAGCCGCGACCAGTTCATCGGGATAGTCAACACAGAGGACAACGATTGCAAAGCCTCCTTCCAGGCGATTCACGACCCGTCGTGTGGCCTCCCTGAGGGGGGAATCAAACTGATCGAGTTCCCCAGCACTGCGCATCGCTGCCAGCTGGCGCTCGATGAGGTTGGGAATGACTTCCGTATCCGTTTCTGAGACGAATTCACAACCGTTAGCCCTGAGTTCCTCGCGTAGCTCCCGGTAATTTTCAACAATGCCGTTTTGGACGACACCCACACGGTTTGTCATGTCGAAGTGAGGGTGAGCGTTGTGTTCCTCTGGCTTGCCGTGGGTTGCCCAGCGCGTGTGTCCAATACCGATGGTCGCTGGGGTCTTTTGGCTTTCGAGCTTGGCTTCGAGGTTAAATAGTTTGCCCTTAGCCCGGATGCGGTGGAGTTTGTCCTCCCACACGGTTGCAATGCCGGCAGAGTCATAGCCACGATACTCCAGCTTACGTAGACCTTCCAGCAGAATGCTGGTGGCCTCCTGGGGGCCGATGTAGCCGACAATGCCGCACATATTGCGTTTGCTCCTTCGGAATCTTTAGCTCCATTGCTTGGGGAAACTTGCAATGGGGGATGGGCAATGGCAATCCTAGCGCAGTCCTTGAATTCCAAAGTGTGGTTTCAAAAACTTTCGACCAGAACGCATTGCCAGAGTAAACATCAAAAAACCGAGAGGGCAACTGCCCCCTCGGCCTTCTCAGAAAAATTCTGGTTTTCTAACGACGACCAAGAGCAACTGCAAAAAAGCAAAAGCCCTCAGAAGAAATTAGTACGCCAGACCCATGCTGCGGCTCGTCTCAGCGCCCAGGTAAACCCGGATGCTCAGGAAGTCGGTCGGGCAAGCTGTTTCGCAACGCTTACAGCCGACACAGTCCTCGGTACGAGGAGAAGACGCAATCTGTCCAGCGCGGCAACCGTCCCAGGGGACCATTTCCAGCACATCGGTGGGACATGCACGGACACACTGGGTGCAGCCGATGCAGGTATCGTAAATTTTGACCTTATGAGACATGGATTAAGTGGCTCCAGAATAAGGATTCACCGTGAAAATCAGCCTGCTTAGGACCAGACCCAACACTGAAAAAACGCCCATGAAATTCATCAAGTTTCAGAGGAGCGCTCTACAGGGATGAAACCTAGATTGGGCAAGCTGTTCGCATTGTTATGAGAATTGATTTTTAGTCTACACCTAGGGTTTCCAGGCCATATCGAGGGTGAATCAAAACTTCAAGGATTGTAATAATGGGGATCCATGATAACGCTGAGATGGAGAGTCGGAAGGGGGACTTGATCGAGGCGGTGAGCCTCGAAATAATTTGGCGATCGCCCCGCCCTCATTCCTTTTGGGCCGATCTCTCCAGGGAATTCCAAGGCAGGATGACCCTTTGCCGATAAGATTAAGAAATGCCTAAATGCTGAACCAATGTAGTCTGGTGCAGTCCGGTTTAATGCAGAGGAAAATTCATGAGCAAAGAGGAAATCCTTTCAAAGGTGCAGGGTATCGTTGCTGAACAGCTCAGCGTCGATCTCGGTGAAGTGAAGCCCGAAGCGAGCTTCGCAAATGACTTAGGTGCTGACTCCCTCGACACGGTGGAGTTAGTCATGGCCTTGGAAGAAGAGTTCGATATCGAAATTCCTGACGAAGCCGCTGAAGGAATTGCAACTGTCAATGACGCAGTGAAGTACATCGAAGAGAAGGCAGCTTAAACGACTGTCCTCTTCGCCAAGCGTGTGTGGGATTTCCTGCACACGTTTTTGAGTTTTACCGACAAGGTCTCTGACTAAGTCTCTGACTGAATCTCCCCGCTAAATTTTCCCGTCAATTTTCTATGACTAACCCCACAGGCAGACGTGTTGTCGTCACTGGGATGGGTGCTATTACTCCCATCGGTAATACCCTCGAAGCGTATTGGGAAGGGCTTTCTACCGGCCGAAATGGCATCGGTCCGATCAAGGCATTCGACGCGTCCAAGCACGCTTGTCGTATTGCTGGGGAGGTCAAAGGCTTTGAACCAACCGACTACATGGATCGGAAGGACGCCAAGCGAATGGATCGCTTCTCCCAGTTTGGTGTTGCAGCGGCAAAGCAGGCCGTGGCTCATTCAGGGTTAGAGATCACCGAGCTGAATGCAGAACGCGTTGGTGTTCTCATCGGTAGCGGCATCGGCGGCATCAAGGTGATGGAAGACCAGCAGACCGTCTATTTGAACAAGGGGCCGTCTCGCTGTAGCCCGTTCATGATTCCGATGATGATCGCCAACATGGCGGCAGGTCTGACGGCCATTCAGATCGGCGCGAAGGGGCCGAACTCCTGTACGGTCACGGCCTGCGCGGCTGGGGCGAATGCGGTGGGAGATGCGTTTCGCCTGGTGCGTGATGGCTATGCCGATGCCATGGTGGCTGGGGGGACTGAGGCGGCGGTGACACCGCTGTCAATTGCAGGCTTTGCGGCTTGCCGAGCCCTGTCTTCTCGTAATGATGACCCAGAGCATGCCTGCCGTCCGTTTGACACCGGGCGAGATGGTTTTGTCATGGGCGAGGGCTCGGGGATGCTTATTCTCGAAGAATTGGAGCACGCGAAGGCTCGGGGTGCCACGATATACGCTGAAATGGTGGGCTATGGCATGACCTGCGATGCGTACCATATGACGCTGCCAGTACCGGGGGGATTGGGCGCGGCGCGGGCGATCGAGCTAGCGATGAAAGATGCGGGTCTTACTCCGGATCAGGTCAGCTATATCAATGCCCATGGCACGAGTACGCCGGCAAACGATTCGACCGAGACCGCAGCCATCAAGAAGGCGTTGGGGGAGAGTGCTCAATCGGTCGCGATTAGTTCTACGAAATCCATGACCGGTCACCTACTCGGGGGCTCTGGTGGTATTGAGGCGGTGGCAACAGCCATGGCCGTTAACCAGGATTTAGTGCCTCCCACAATTAATCTGGTCGATCAGGACCCAGCCTGCGATCTTAACTACACCCCCAACAAGGCTCAGGAAAAGGTCATCAATGTTGCTCTCTCGAACTCCTTTGGATTCGGTGGCCATAACGTCACCCTGGCCTTCCGCAAGTATGTTTAGGTACATGGAATTGCCAATTTACCCGTAACTTACTTTTTTTGTTGCCCCTCATACGGCAGAATTTTTAAAGTTCAAGCGCTTAACACTTGTTCATCAATCCCGTCAATGGGATATTGAGTATTAATGCTTATTGGTTCGATGCGTCGTCCTCAATAGCTTTATTCGATTGATGGCCTCTGCCCCAGGGGTTCGATCAAGAGTCGCAAGACATTCACCATCCGTTCACGCACGTTAGGTAGACACCCATGGTTGTTGCAAGCCAATCCCTCGAAGAACTTTGTATTAATTCGGTTCGCTTTTTGGCGATCGACGGCGTAGAGAAAGCCAAGTCGGGTCACCCCGGTCTGCCCATGGGTGCAGCTCCCATGTCCTTCGTCCTCTGGGACAAGTTCCTGAAGTTCAATCCCAAGAATCCTGACTGGGTGAACCGCGATCGCTTTGTCCTGTCCGCAGGCCACGGCTCCATGCTCCAGTACGCCCTGCTCTACCTGACGGGCTACGACAGCGTGACGATGGAGGACCTCAAGCAATTCCGTCAATGGGGCTCTCGCACCCCTTGCCACCCTGAGAACTTCGAGACCAAGGGTGTGGAAGTGACCACGGGTCCTTTGGGGCAAGGCATTTGTAATGCTGTGGGCTTGGCCATGGCTGAAGCTCACCTCGCGGCTAAGTTCAACAAGCCGGATTGCACCGTCATTGACCATTACACCTATGCGCTCATGGGTGATGGCTGCAACATGGAAGGCGTCTCCGGTGAAGCCTGTTCCTTGGCCGGTCACCTGGGCTTGGGCAAGCTGATTGCGCTGTATGACGACAACCACATCTCCATTGATGGCGACACCACCGTGTCTTTCACGGAGGATGTGGGCAAGCGCTATGAGGCCTATGGTTGGCAAGTGATTGTCGTGGGTAACGGTGACACTGATACGGCTTCCATTGAAGCGGCGATTAAGGAGGCCAAGGCAAACGCCGAGCAGCCCACCCTGATCAAGATTCGCACCACCATCGGTTTTGGTTCTCCGAACCGCCAAGGTACTGCCGGTATCCACGGTGCGGCCCTGGGTGCGGACGAAATTGAAGCGACCAAGAAGAACTTGGGCTGGGAGTACGGCTCCTTTGAGGTGCCTGAGGAAGCCCTAGCTCACTGGCGCAAGGCGATTGATCGCGGTGCCAGCGCTGAGGCCGAGTGGGACCAGACCTTTGCGACCTACAAGACGAAGTACGCGGCTGAGGCGGCTGAATTTGAGCGCCAAATCAGCGGCAAGCTGCCCGAAGGCTGGGAGAAGTGTCTACCTACCTACACCCCTGATGACAAGCCTTTGGCAACTCGCAAGACCTCGGAGATCACGTTGAATGCGATCGCCGAAGCGGTTCCTGAGCTGGTGGGTGGCTCCGCTGACCTGACCCACTCCAACCTCACCTACCTGAAGTGCTCCACGGACTTCCAGAAGGGTGCCTATGATGGTCGTAACCTGCGTTTTGGTGTGCGTGAGCATGGCATGGGCGCGATTTGCAATGGCATTTCCCTCCATGGCACGGGCTTGATTCCCTTCGACGCCACCTTCCTGGTGTTCGCCGATTACATGCGCGGTGCCATCCGCCTGTCGGCCCTCTCCCAATGTCAGGTCATCCATGTCATGACCCACGACTCCATTGCGCTGGGCGAAGATGGACCCACTCACCAGCCTGTGGAAACCGTCGCTTCCCTGCGCGTGATTCCTAATCTGTTGGTCTTCCGTCCTGCGGATGGCAACGAGACCTCTGGTGCCTATAAGGTGGCGATCGAACGCCGCAAAGAGTCTTCCATCATGGCCATGACGCGTCA
>CALIJJ010000218.1 GCA_938017515.1 uncultured Pseudanabaenaceae cyanobacterium | reverse complement strand
CAGGTGAAATATAGTCGCGATCGCAGTAGCCTCCTCGGCACTGTCCAACGCATGACCCAAGCGCTGGCCTGGGCAGACTGGTCGTGGTCCAATCGTATGAGCTTTGCATTCACCTGTGTTCAGGTGCTGTACCGCATGCATGCTTGGCTCAAAACCGTCGATCGCCCAACACTCCAGAACTTGTTTCAAGGGCAGCCGCAGACTCTCCAGACACCTGAACCAGCAGGGCTTGGATTGAGGCGCGAGAGCGAGGGAACACAACATGACTGGCTCCCATAACACAGACAATCCGGTTCTAGCGCAGAGTGAGAGCGAAGAAAATAGGGCAGCGACGAAGAACGCTGCGATCGTCCGCACATGGTTCCCAACTGTCCAATCGGTCAAGTACTCGAGCCAGAGTGCGGCCCCTTGAGTACTGGTCGGATTCGCAATCGCCAGCGCATCATGCAGCGGAATATTTCCAACCATCGTCACACCGATCATCTCGATGAGATACAACACACTGCCAAGCAGCCAGTCGATCGCCCCTGGCTGTTGGCCCTGTTTGAATGTGGAGAGCATGAGCAACCCCCCTGCTAATCCTGGTCCAAAGACCACCGCCATAAACCAGGGGTTAATCACCGTGACATTGATGGATTGCATCGTGGCAATGCCGGGGGCAGAAGGGGGCAGCACCAACGCTTGCATAACAAACGTGGAAAAGGCACAGAAAATACCAACAGTCCCTGGGCGTATCCCTCCATCAGTATGTGATTCAACAGCGGGTGGAACGGGCAAAATATTAGACCTCTTGCACGAACCTGACAGCCGCCCCATCCCCCAACCCCTTGCCCCCCATTCTGGGGGAAGGGGAGTCAACAAGCCCCTCTCCCACAATTGGGAGAGGGGTTGGGGTGAGGGCCAGATGATTGATGCAAGAAGTCTATTATCCAAGGTCAATGATGAGGAGCATCGGGTGGCCATGATGGCAGTCCACTTGACAGCGTCGCGACGACGACCGAGCACTTCCCGAAAGCATGAGATTTTTGCGTGTAATGGTCTGACCCTGGAAAAAGCCTAAAACATCATTCAGCTCCAAACCGTCCTCGCAAAAATTCCAGCAATAGCTGCGTCTTAGCGGAGAGGTGCCGATTTACCGGATAAAGCACACAGAGCGATAGCGGCTCCGGCTGATGCCCTTGCAACACTTCGCGTAATTGCCCCGATCGCAACGCCTCCGCCACAATAAACAACGGCAACAGCACAATCCCTGCCCCTCGCAATGCCGCCTCCCGCAACACCTCGCCATTGTTCGAACACAATACCCCCTGAATCGGCACCGTTACCGCAGCGTCACCCTCACGCAACGTCCATTGCGATCGCCGACTCAAATGGCCATAGTGCAGACAAGAATGCTCCCGCAAATCCTGCGGCGACTGCAGCTCTCCCCGCTGCGCTAGGTACTCCGATGACGCACACAGCACCATCGGCATGGGTGCAATTTCATGGACAATCAGGCTGGCTGACGCGACGGGCTGAGAAATGCGCACCGTCATATCAAACCCTTCCTCGATGGGATCGACCAGCCGATCCTCCAGCGTGAGCTGGATCTGAAGCTCAGGATATTGGGTGAGGAAATCAGCGATCGCTCCCCCCAGATGCATCGTCCCAAATGTCATCGGCGCATTGATCCGTAGTTGGCCCTTGGGTTCATCCTGGAGCTGCATCAGCGATCGCTCCGCCTCCTCCAAATCCGCCAAAATCCCCTTACAGCGATCATAAAACGCCAGCCCCGATGCCGTGGGCGACACTCGCCGCGTACTCCGACTCAGCAGTTGCACCCCTAACTCATCCTCCAGCGCGATCACTAATTTATTCACCACCGATCGCGACAGCCCCATCTCCCGCGCCGCTGCCGCAAACCCACTGACCTCAACCACCTGCACAAACGCCCGCAATCCCGCCAATTTATCCATCGTGACCTCCGACGCCAACCACGACAGGCTGGGGAATGCCGACTCGCCTATTATTGTCGCCAATATAGCGACAATATGTCTTTATTTTACCCCATTGTCTTTTAATTAAACCCAATTCATAATAGATCCAAGGCCAAAGCGGTTCTCGAATGCATTCGCCGCCTAGCCCAATCCTCAAATTTGAATCCTTCATTCTTAGGGAGGTACCCCGAATGATCACCCTCCGTCTCGCTGGCGATCGCGGCCACGCCAACTTCGGCTGGCTCGATAGCCACCACAGCTTCTCCTTCGGCAACTACCAAGACCCCGCTCACATGGGCTTTAGCCACCTGCGGGTCATCAACGAAGATCGCGTGGCCCCCGGTGGCGGCTTCGCAACCCATGGCCACCGTGACATGGAGATCATTTCCTACGTCATCGACGGTGCCCTAGAACATAAGGACAGCATCGGCACTGGCTCCGTGATTCGCCCCGGCGACGTGCAACGCATGAGTGCCGGGACCGGCATCCGCCACAGCGAGTACAACGCCTCCCACGAGACCCCGGTTCATTTCTTACAAATCTGGATCTTGCCAGAGCAACAGGGCATCGATCCTGGCTATGAGCAGAAGCACTTCTCGGATGCAGACAAGCAGGGCAAGCTGCGGCTGGTCGCGTCCCATGATGGTCGCCAGGGTTCCGTCACCGTTCACCAAGACCTGTCGCTCTATGCCGCTCATTTAGCCCTGGGAGAAACCGTGGATTATGGCATCGCCCCTCAGCGCAGCCTCTGGATACAGGTCGTGCGAGGTCGCGTCATGCTCGATGGTGCAGTGCTGCAAGCGGGCGATGGGGCAGCCGTGACCGAGGAAGAGGCGATCGCGATCGCGGGTCAAGCCGATGACAGCGAAATCTTGCTCTTCGATTTAGCAGCCTAAAGAGTGGGTCATGGGTTTGCACGAACGCGGCCCATGACCCAAGCCAAGGTGAGCGACAATACCAGTACACTGGAATCGCTCTATTTTATGGCGACGGCCATGCAAACTCATGTGTGCCCGCTGTGTTCTCGCAACGCAGTCATTCATCAATCCTCCTACCCCCGTGCTATCTGCCGTGATTGCTCTCACAAAGCCTGCGATGCCCAGGGTCGTAGCCTGCAATTTATACAGCATGACAACGGGAGCTTTAGTGCCCAAGTCATGGAAACCGGCGAGGATCATCTCAGCCATGTGTGTTACATAGAAGAGGCAATTTGTTGGGCCGACGCAACCCAACTTGGCAGCATCATCATCCAACCCCATGACGGAAATCCTTTCAAACCCATCCCCCGATCCCAACCCGACGCTGCCCAAGACTCTGACCCCAGACCAGGACTCCGCTCAGAACCCATTGCCGCATGGTCTCCGTCGTCCCCCTCTGAAAAACCCTAAGGATTCCACGGCACCGCCAGCACTCCATGAAGGGGAAGCGCCCATCGTCTTCTTTGATGGAGAGTGCGTTTTGTGTAACGGCTTTTTGGACGTGATGTTTGCGATCGACAAAGCGCAGGCCCTCCGTGTTGCCCCCCTGCAAGGCGAAACCGCCGCCATGCTGCTCCCCCCTCTCCCCCACGATCCAGAGGAATGGTCCATCTATTACCTCGATGAACAGGGGTTGTATTACCAATCCGAAGCCGTGATTCAGATTCTGAAAAAACTCGGCGGCATCTGGTCGCTGTTGAGCATCGGTCGTACCATCCCTCTCCCGGTTAGAGATGCTGTCTATCGGTTTGTAGCCAACAACCGTTATCGCTGGCTCGGCAAACGAGACACCTGCCGCCTGCCCACCCCCGATGAACAAGCCCGATTCCTCCCCTAAATGCCATCCCACGGACTGCTCGACCAAACTCATCCGACTGGCACCCTGACCAACAAGCCTCGTATACTCAGGACATCTGAGCCATGAGGTTTTAGAGTGGTCAGCATGAACGCTCCCATCACGCCCCAGCAGTGGAATAATCAGCGTCAAGCCCTAGAAGCAGAATTAGCGGCTCCCGATCGCTCGACTGCGCTCCAACTCGGTAGCCACATTGCCCTGGGCCAGCTCCATTACAATGCCGCCCATCATCCCAGCCTGCGATCCCGCAGCAGCGATTCCTCCTCCCTTCAATATCACCAAGCCCTATCCCAATATGAAGCCGCTCTCAAACTCAACCCTGGCAGCATCGATGCGCTGGCAGGGCAAGGGGATTGCCTGCGGCATTTGGGACGAGATGAAGAAGCGATCGTGTCCTATGACCTGGCACTGAGTCGTAGCCCCCACCGGGCAGAACTCTGGATCAATCAAGGCCGAAGCCACGAGCACCTCGGCAACATCGCAGAAGCCCTACTCCATTACGAACGAGCCCTCCAACTCCATCCCCAGGATGATCGCCTGTGGAACCGCCATGCCGATCTTCTCTACCGACAGGAGCGCTACGGTGGGGCCTTGATCAGCTATGCCCAAGCCCTGTTTGCACAACCCGTGAAAGAGGAAGAGATTACGAGCCAGTGCCTCTTTCTCGCCAGCCCTGGACCCTATGTCGAGCGTTACCAAGCGGCGTTTGCCCAGCTGGATCAGCGTCTTGCAAACGTATTGAGCCAAGGCAGCAACCAAGATCCAGCTTGGGGCAGTCTTTGGAAGCTTCAGGGAGAGCGACTGGCAGAATTTTGCTTTTGGCTGGAGGCGATCGCCTGCTACGACAAAGCCCTGCTCAAACATCCCCGCAATCCTGACTTACATCTCTTACGCGGTCAGTCCCTCGAAGCCTTGACCCGTTGGCAGGAATCCGAAGCAGCTTACCGCCAAGCACTATCCCTCTTCCTGGCGAAACAGGATCTCGGAGGGGAAATGCGTTGCCGAGAAGCGATCGCCAGACAAACGAGTGCCCGCAGATCCGGTCAACACAGTCCAGCATTCAACATGGCTCCACATCCTGAGCCTCCCGCCCAAGACTGGCTCCAGCAGGTCAGTGCCCAAGCCAAAAAGCTCCTAGACTTGTTGCAATAACATCTGAATGGAGCATTAGCTTAAGGGGCTTAAGGGAGCATTGAAAGGAAGCATTGGTTTGGCGCTGGGGCTTGACGTGACAGCCATCAATACAGCGGCTGAAGCATCCATGAACAACGAGCATTTGCCCACGCACAACATGTCACAATCGCTCCTCTCCGCTCTGCATTCTCAGTGTACAAAATTTACACAACACTGAAAATAAGGAAATAACCATCACCGGATGTAAACAAGGCAACTTTTTACCGTTTGTCCATGCTTACAAGCTTTAAGTACCTGGTCACTAACAGTTTCTAT
>CALIJJ010000217.1 GCA_938017515.1 uncultured Pseudanabaenaceae cyanobacterium | reverse complement strand
GCCATATCCAGGCCCGTGATGCGATCGCCCGTTAGCTCCCCCTGATTGTTGTTGCTGTCGCCACTGTCATCAACGTTGAGGATGTCTTCCCCAGCATCGCCCGCCACTGTCAGCAGTGCCGCGATTTGATCCACTTGGTTGGCGGTATTGCGAACGTTGACCGTATCGTTGTCATCGCCACCCGAGATCGTGGTAGCGGTTGCGATGCGCTGCACGTTGACCTGGTCGTCCCCCAGCTCCGTTTTGATGGTCACGCTTCCCTGGACCGCATCAGAAATCAGCGTCAGGTTGTCGTCGCCATCGCCACCGATGACCTCCAATTCTCCGTTGAACTGATTGGTAATCGTCAGCTCATCGTCAGCATTGGTGAGCTGAAGTTCCATGCGCTCTAGGTTGGCGTAGGAGAAGCGTGGATTGAGGCCAAAGCCGATGACCTGAGTATCCGTCAGCGTCACGGCATCGGGCTTTTGCGTATTGGGTTTGGTCTGCTCCAGGATGAGCTGATCCGCTGCTCCAACGGTATCGTCGAGACGAATCACCCCGGCAGAATTGGCATTCATCCGCAGACGATAACTGTCGTCGCCACCTCGGTCTGTGAACGTGAGGTTACCGCTGGCGTAGTTGGTGATGGTAACGTCATCGTTGCCACTGCCCAGCTTGATTTCTTTGAATTCTGTGCCGCTGGCTTTGATAACGTTGAGGCCATTGTCCTGTTGCATCTCAACGCCACTGCGATTGAGCACGACGCCGAGGGACTGGGTGGCTCCAGAAGCATCGAAGGTGTTTTGCCCCTGGCGATCGCTCATGCGATCCAATCCAAACCCATCCACAAACACATAGGTGTCGTCACCAGCGGTATCAGTGAAGCGATCCGCGCCATTGCCGCCATCGTAAATGTCATCACCATCGCCACCGCTGAGGCGATCGTCGCCGTCACCGCCCAGCATTTCATCACTGCCCGCCCCGCCCGTGAGCTGGTCTTCCCCCACGCCACCGTCGAGCCAACTGCCGCCACTTCCAGCAATCAGAACATCGTCACCCGCACCGCCGGTAATTTCGACGCGGATATCTTGCAGGCGGGAAGCATCGAAGCGATCATCGCCGTTGCCACCATCAGCAACCACCTTGGTAATGCCGGTGTATTCCTGATAGTAGCCGTCAAATTCAACCTGAACCGTGCTGCCACTGCCGTAGAGGAAGAAATGCTCGCCACCATCATCAGTGTTGTATACCCGATTCGCGGCTCGACTGCCGCTGTTCAGGAAGAGAGTCGTACCCAATTTTTGAGCCAAGGTAGGCTGAACCTGAGGAGCATTGTAGCTAAGGTTTAGTAGATTGGCTCGGAACAATTCCTGGTCGAATAGGGTAACGGTTTTGAGCCAGAGGTCGAGGTCAACAAAGGCACTAGCAACAAAATCAACCCTTCCGGTTAGATTGAACAGGTTCTGAAACCCACCTCCATTGAAATTCCACATTGTCGCCAGCTCAGAGCCGCGAATTTTGCCGTCGCTGGTAAAGATTTGATCAACAACAAAACCCGCGTCATCTTTGACCAACTCCGACTTGGCAATATCCTGCATATCCACGCCAAAGTAGGCTTGGATGCCGCCCTTGAGTCCGGCACCGATGGGACCCGCACTGAAGCGCCCCTTCAGACCCAGCCCTGCATTGAGGAAGAACTCGTCTTTGTCGTAGCCATTACTGTCAAAGTCATTCACAAAGAAGCCATCGAGGGCATAGAGCGGATTGCCCGTATTGATCGCCTGTCGAATGCCGAAGGTATCGTAACCAAAGGACAGATCCGCCGTCGCCGAGAAGTTGCCAAAGGCATAGACATCGAACGCGGCAATGCGAGGCAGAATGCCAATGGATGCCAACAGCAAATTAAAGTCAGCCTGGAACTCTAGCAGCGGCAGTTCGTAGCTAAATAGGGTTGCATCACCACCGCTGAGTAGCGATGTCCAGTTGCCAATATCCGTGACATACTCCAGCATCTGGAAACCAGCACGGGGCGTTGAGCCGCGCTTGAGCGTGTGAGAGGACTG
This sequence comes from uncultured Pseudanabaenaceae cyanobacterium, assembly GCA_938017515.1. GTDB lineage: Bacteria > Cyanobacteriota > Cyanobacteriia > PCC-9006 > JAAUQQ01 > JAAUOP01. The sequence goes on along the minus strand of CALIJJ010000217.1, from coordinate 1,129 downwards.
ACGGGTGTTGGTGTTAAAGAAGCTTTCGAGCTGGGCCGAGGAGGCGCTGTTGGGATTGGTCTTGGTGATGCTCTGGAGATTGGGTGTGCCAAAACCGGTGATGTCGCCCAGGAAAAGCCATTGGTTTTCGCTGCTGTTGAGCTGACCGATTTTGCCGACGAGATCCAGCATTTGCTCGGCATCGTCGATAAAGCTCCAGTCAATGGGCGATCGCCCTTTCAATTGCATGATCAAGTTGATCAGTCCCTTGAGCGTGTCATCGGAGCTCAGCACGCTCAGTCCCGGTACCTTGGTATTAAGGACATCGATCAGCGGCTCCAAGGGCTCCAGCGTATTGCGGATTCGCTGGGCGACTGGAGAGAGGAAATCTGTGACAAAGCTGCCCAGATCGACCCGAAAATCAGTCATATCGACCTGGGGAGCCGATACGGGTTGGCCAACATCCCAGTTCCAATTGACTTCGAGATCGCCACCGAGGCGGGGCAGACCGTCAGCACCATCCAGTTCCAGTGTCATGCCGAGATCAAGATTGGCATCGACACCAAAGCCCACATCAAAGACATCGCTGACACGACCGGAGAGAATCTGGTCAAGGGTGAGACGTCCGCGATCGTTCCCCACCAAATCCAGCGACAGATTGCCATACACCCCGCTAGCTCGGCCATTGGGGTTGTTGTCTTCAATGTTGGCCTTAAAGAACAGCAGCTCGCCCGAGCCGGTGAACTGGGTTGGATTTTTGGGATCGTTGGGGGTGCCGTCCAGGAAGGCTTTGATCTCCAGCTCCAGTTCTGGATCGTTCCCATCCTGGTCTGCGGCCAGATAGAACGTATCCTGCAGACTCAGACCAAAGCCAAAATCAAAGCTCCAGCCCATGTCCAGGGCAAAGCCACCGTCGACGTCCAGGCTGAACCCAGGTAAATCCAGGTCGAGGGGAATCTCAATGCCGTCGGCAAAGATATCACCGCCCAATTGCATATCAAACTGAATCGCATCGGCGTTGGCAGGCAAACCACCGCCAACCGCCCAGGGTTGCAGCAAGTCACCCGCTGCATCAAACCAGCCAATCTGAATGTCGTTGGCATTAATGCCGTCGCCATTGAGGTCGCGCAACAGATTGAGATTGCCGGGG
>CALIJJ010000216.1 GCA_938017515.1 uncultured Pseudanabaenaceae cyanobacterium | reverse complement strand
CTGCTATTCGGACAGCGCCTTGCTGAATACCGCAGCAGCACAGCTCTCGCCCTTAGCGGATTATTTGGATTTGGATAGTCATCTCAATTTGAAAGACGATCCGTTTGTGGGGGCGGCATTGCAGGGCAGCCGCGTTGTGCCGAATGATTTGCCGGGCTTAGGGGTTACGCGGCCTGAGCCCTAAGCAGTTTGAGCACCAACCGTGCAAACTGACGTCCTGGCGGCAGATGCGTTAGGCGATGGTATTGAGGAACTGGACCTGATCATCATCCCTGACTTCGGAGCCAAAGAGATGTTGAGGGCCAGTCCACACCCAAATTTTTAGATGCGCCATACCTCGAAACATTCATAGCCCCTGCCCCCGAAAAACATTCAATGCATAAAACTCATGCAGCTTCGCCTGCAACAACGCCTTATCTGGCAACTGCGTCTGATACTCAGCCACCAACGCAGGCGACAACGACCGATTCAGCGCATACTCCACCACTTCATCCTCCTTACTCGCACAAAGCAAAACCCCGATCGCCGGATTCTCATGGGGCTTTCGCACATCCCGATCCAACGCCTCCAAATAAAACTCCAACTTGCCTAAATACTCCGGCTCAAATCGTCCCACCTTCAACTCCACCGCCACTAGACAATTCCAACTCCACCGCCACCAGACAATTCAGCCCCCGGTGAAAAACAACAGATCCAAGGCAAAATCTCGTCCCCCCACCTGCACTGGATACTCCGACCCCACAAAACAAAAATCCCCACCCAACTCAATCAAAAAAGCCTGAAGCTGCCGCAGCAGTCCCCGGTGTAAATCCGCCTCAGAATGCGCCTCCGACAGCTCCAAAAACTCCACCACATAGGCATCCCGAAACAGATCCAACGCCCCCGGATGGGACTCCGCTAGCTTGGGAGACGCCTGCACCGGATTCAGCACCACCCGCTCAAACAACGCCGCCTTAAACTGCCGCTCCAACTCCCGCTTTGACCAACGCTCCTGAATCGCCTGCCGCAGGTAGAATTCCCGCTCCTCTGGGCGTTTGCTCTGACTCAAAATGATCAGATTGTGAGTCCAGGGCAATTGTCTCACCAGTGGCGAGACTTTCTCGTCGTTGTGATAGGTCTCATAAAGCTGACGCATTCGGAACAGGTTCGGTCGAGTAAAACCCCGTAACTGCGGCTGAGTCTCCGCCAAATACTCCGCCAACTGCTGCACTACCCCATCGCCCCACTCCGCTTCTTCTAGCTTGCGGCTGATGTAAGCGCCCACCTGCCAATACAGCTCCACCAGCTGCGTACTCACCGTGCGAGTTGCCTTGCGTTTCGCCGCTCGGATCATCTCCGCCACTTCTGCAAAACTCTTAGCCAGTGCTGCATCATCCGCCTTCGTCATGCTGACAGCTCCTCAATCATCTGCTTGGTGCGGTCTGTGCAGACCTTCAGATCCCTGTCGATTTCGTTGAGAAATTTAGACTGTAATGATGGTAGTACAACGCAACATAGCATAAATCCGCTGTGTCAACGGTCGTTATAAATTGTCTCATCCCAAAAAAGTCAACTTGACTGACTATCGGCCTATCGGGCGGGCGCTACTGCTTCTCGATAGATACAACTCTGATGCGTTTGAACAGATCCCGGCCCAGTTTGATCGTGAGGCGATCGCCCCCTTGATAGCGGCTAAAAAGGTTGAAATTTGAGCGAAATCGTTCAGATGCCAAACCTCTCCAGGAGGTGGTTTCCAAATGAAACGTTGGAGCAGAACCACCGGACTGAATGCGCCTTGATTCTTTGACCGTCACATCTACGCTTTGTGAACGATCGCGATCGTAGGGAAGCTTATCCACCAAATAACTCGGCATCAATGTCAGGAGCATCAGCACCATAACAATCAATGCATTGACAACCAATGCCGGATCCTTGTTATCAACATTTTTCAGAAAGCGTCGGTGTAAACGGGGTGCGATGACTGCGATGTAAACAGCAATTGATCCATAAAAGAAGAGAGGCGTGACGGAACCGTCGTTGCTCAGGATAATTCGGGCGTAGGTGTTCTCTAAGTATTTGGCGATCGCGAGGACACCCAACAGCAGAAGCAGCAGCTTGAGCAACAAAGGGATATTGGGTTGACGGCTCACTGACGCTGGCGGGTTGGGCATGGTGATCCACCGATCACAGCACTATCGCTTGGGCATGGCCATTGACTTTCGCTCATCTGCCGCCGCGTTTTGCTGAACCGTAAATTTAATGTCAATACTGCCTCAGGTTGCCCAGATTCGTCACACTATAGAGCAAGCTTTTTACGCTCCAGAACCATGCTTCTCCCTCGCCATCGCGTTGCAATTTTGCTGCACAACGGTATCAAAGGAAACGATGGCAAAACCGGCCTTGCCATGACCCGCTACCGCGATGGCGAGATCGTCGTTGTCATTGATGAAGACTGCGCAGACCTCTGCCCAGACGACAGCTTCCGCAGCCTAACTGGGATCGACCGAGACGTGGCGATCGCCCCCGACCTCGAAGCAGCGCTGGAACACCAACCCGATGTCCTGGTCATCGGCATCGCCCCCAGCGGCGGAGCCCTGCCGTCCCAGTGGCAAGCCGAAGTCAAACAGGCCGTTGCAGCGGGGCTTTCGGTGGTGAATGGGCTGCATACACCCATGGCCGACGATCCAGAACTCAAGGCCCTGCTCAAACCCGACCAGTGGATTTGGGATGTGCGGCGAGAGCCCGAAGGACTGAGCGTGGGTCGGGGCAAGGCGCGATCGCTCCCCTCCAAGCGCGTCCTCACCGTCGGCACCGACATGGCCGTCGGAAAAATGTCCACCTGCCTCGAACTGCACCAAGCCGCCAAAGCCAAGGGCCTCAACTCAAAGTTCATCGGCACCGGCCAAGCCGGAATTATGATCAGCGGCGACGGCATCCCCCTCGATGCCGTACGAGTAGATTTTGCCAGCGGCGCTGTAGAACAGCAGGTGATGAAACACGGGGCCGATGCAGATATCGTTTTTATCGAAGGCCAGGGATCATTGATTCACCCCGCCTCCACGGAAACCCTGCCACTGATTCGCGGCAGCCAACCCACCCACCTGATCCTGGTGCATCGGGCGGGGCAAAGCGTGATTCGGAAATTTGAAGACGTCTCCCTGCCGCCGCTCCCCCTGGCCATTCGCCTCTACGAAACCGTGGCCAGCGCAGGCGGAGCCTATGGCAAAACCAAGGTCGTTGGCGTTGCGCTCAATACCCAGCATTTGGATGAAGCGGAAGCCAAGCGGGCGATCGCCCAAACCCGAGACCAAGTCCAACTGCCCTGCACCGACGTTGTCCGCTTCGGCCCCGAGGTCTTGATGGAAGCCCTGAGTTAATCCATCTGAGCCTGCCAGCCTGAGCCAACAAGCCTGAGCCTGCAACCCGACTAAAACAAAAGTCCCTCCGGTTAAACCGAAGGGACTTTTGAATAAAAGGGCGAACGACGGGACTTGAACCCGCGAATGGTGGAATCACAATCCACTGCCTTAACCACTTGGCCACGCTCGCCGCGCGTGACACATAATAGCATAGCGATCGCGTCGTTATCACCCCCTTTTTTTATTCCCCGTTCGATCCCCCAACGCCGTCCCCCGGCAGACGTTTTTAGAGAAATCGCTAGAAAAATTGCTATGGCCTCAAAATCGCTTTTAGTCGGTGCTGGAATCCTCCTCCTCGGTGCTGCTGTCGGCCTCATTGCCACGAACCCGAGCCGCGAGGATTACGATGCTTTTGCCGTCGAACAGGCCCGAGGCTACCTCAAAGCTGAGGTCTGCCCCGAAGAGCTACCGTTTATTGGGTCAGCCCTCAAACAGGAATGCGAGCAGTTCCTCGAATCCGAAGCTGCTGTGCCCCAGCTCCAGAGCATCATCGCCAACGGGACCGAGCGTCAGAATTTTTTCCTCTTTAGCCTCTACCGCACCGAACTGGCCATTGACGACGTCTTTCCTTTTATCCCATCTGGCGTGATTCCTGCCTACGAAGTCAAATCCGTGGGCTTGCTGCGATCGCTGCATATCTACGGTGCTGAAGCGCGATAACCAGGCGTCACCCCAACCATCAAGATTCGCCTTTGTGATCTAGAGCCACCAGTAATCCCGGGGCAGCGGTGTAGTTTAGAGGGGCTATGAGTTTATGCATTCTTCCCCAGTGTAATTTTGGCGGCAATAGTGAGGGCGATCGCTTCTGTCGCGACTGCGGTGCTCCCCTCCTGCTAAAGGATCGCTATCGGCCCCTGCGCGCCATCGGACAGGGGGGGTTTGGCCGTACCTTTTTAGCCGTAGATATGGATCGGCCCTCCCAAAAATGCTGTGTCATCAAGCAACTCAGCGCCCAGGCCAGCGTCAACGACAAAGCACTGGAACTGTTCTATCGCGAGGCCGCTCGTCTGGAAGAACTCGGCGAACATCCCCGAATCCCACAGTTCTTGGCTCACTTCAGCCAAAACAACGAACAATACCTCGTCCAGGAATACGTTGAGGGTCACGACCTGCAACAGGAAGTTCGGCAATCCGGCGCGTTCTCTGAAGAAAAAATTTGGCAAGTCCTGGAAGAGACCGCTGGCGTCCTGCAATTCATCCACAAACGCAACATCATTCACCGGGACATCAAGCCCAGCAACATCATGCGCCGCAAGTCCGACGGCAAGCTGATGCTGATTGATTTTGGCGTGGCCAAGCTCCTGAGCCAAACGGCCCTCCAGCGCACAATGACGGTGATTGGCAGCCCGGAATACATGGCTCCGGAACAGACGCGCGGACACATTGCCCCCGCCAGCGATCTCTACAGCCTGGGCATGACCTGTCTCTATCTCATGACGCTGAAATCTCCCCTCAGTTTTTATAGTCCAGCGGAGGACGCCTGGTTTTGGCGGGAGGCGCTGAAGCCCCAACAACAGGTGAGCGATCGCCTCGCCGAAACCCTCACCCGCCTGCTCCACACCCCCATCAACAAACGCTTCTCCTCCGCCAAGGCCCTATCATTCCACGCCGCCACCCACAAAACGCCGCCGCCCCTGCGGGCCAAGGCACCACCCAGCATCCAGCTCGATCCCGAGACAGAGTGGGGACAGTATCTCACCGACGTAGACTATGGCCCCCTCAAACAGTTGCTCAGCGAACAGTCCTGGCGAGAGGCAGATCAAATGACCTGGCGCTGCTTAGCCCAAGCCCTAGGGAAACCCGGAAACTTTGTCGCCATCGGCGATCTGGGCAAGATTCCCTGCGGAGACTTGGAATGTGTCGATGTACTCTGGCGCAAGTACAGCGGCAATCGCTTTGGGTTTACGATCCAAGCACAAATCTTTGAGGAAGTTGAGCGCGACTACGGTCGCTTTTGTCAGGCGGTGAGTTGGCGGATGAATTACCAGGGGATTCATTCCATTGTCTTTACGCTGGATTCGCCTCGGGGGCATTTGCCGTCGGCCCAATGGATCAGCGGCGGCTCTTGGTGGACTCACCAGCGGCGCATGAGTGAGCGGCTGGCAAATTGTCGGATTGTGGATTGATGTGGATTGATACTGTGGATAAAGACTGAAGAGCGAGCCGCTTTGGTGAGATCTTGTTGCTGAGATCGTTTGATGGGCTCTTTAATAGGCCTCTTGCACGAAACCCAAAGCCGCCCCCATCCCCCAACCCCTTACCCCCAATTATGGGGGAAGGGGAGCTTGAAAGTCCCTCTCCCACGCTTGGAAGAGGGATTTAGGGAGAGGGCCAGCAGAGTGATGCAAGAGGTCTAATATTGCACTGGGTGCGGGATGCGCACCCCTACCCCTATCACCATGTCACTATCTTTTGATCTCGGCGGTTTGAATCGCGATCGCTACTGGCTGACCCAAGCCCAAATTTCCTCCTCTCTCCTCGTCGATCCGGCTCCAGAACTGAGCGATTGGCTCCGCCAAGCTTCGAAGAATCACCGCAGCGCCGAAGACCTCGTCACCGTCGATCTTGAAATTGCCCAGGGACACATCCGGCACATTCTTCCCCCGGGCTCAGCCCCTAGTGACGCCGTTCAGATGAACCTGCAACTCGGTCAAGTCTGGCCCTGCTTTGTCGATAGCCACACCCACCTGGACAAAGGCCACATCTGGCCCCGTACGCCCAACCCCGACGGCACGTTCGACTCAGCCCTAGAGGCGGTCATGACCGAT
>CALIJJ010000215.1 GCA_938017515.1 uncultured Pseudanabaenaceae cyanobacterium | reverse complement strand
TCTGGTGCTTCGAAAAACAGATCTCCACCGGAGCCCGTTGCCCCCGGGAAAACGTCTGTAAACACAAAACTGCTGTTCTCTGCTCCTGTCAGGACAATTTGCTCTGAGGCTCGGAATATGAGGCCTGCACCTGGCTGATCTCCAGCGATAATCGTGCCAAATTCCGCACCATCAAAAACGATGGTCTTGCCTTGAAATGACGCCTCTAAATTCTCAACCGCAAATGGATCCTCGATAAACGTACCGAGCAGCTGAATATCAGCAAACGTCTCGACTTGGCGGTAGTCGAACCCATAGCTTGGTCCATCAGGCTGTAGGTTAACGACTTCCTCAGCACCAAGAGCGCCTAAGACCAAGCGACCCTGGGCCAGATTCAAGAAAGCGGGTCCAGAAAGTTCAATGTCTCCTCCTAGCAGAGCCAACGTTTTTTCAGGGGCTACCTGTAACCCACCTCCAAAATTCGGCGACTCCTGCACGATTACCCCTGGCGCTGCTCCCATCTGTAATCCCACCGGCAAGCCAATGTTCAGCAAGGGTGCAGGCAAATCGGTTGACGCTGCACTGAAGCGATCGCCATTCTCAAACTGCACCTGCTCCGCCGATGTCAAAACCAACGAACCCAGAACAAGCGAGAGTCCATTCGGCCCCAAAATAACCCCACTCGGATTGAGCAAAAACAAATCCGTATCGCTCAGCTCACCAGAGACCAAGTCCAACACCCCAAACTCCCCATCAATGCGTGAGGGAATGCCGCCCGTCACCTTACTAAAGATGCGATCAATCCCCCCCGGATCCGCAAACAGAACCACTTCTCCTGCTTCCACATTGAACTGCTCAAAGCTGTGGAACAGATTCTTCCCTCTGGTCGCCCCACCCTCAATCAAAGTTTCGATAGGACCAATCGGCGTGAGGCGTGAGCCTTCAGGCGACAAAGAGCGGTTGGGGATGATTTGTGCTTGGAGAGGAGTAGCAAACACTGCACAAAGCACACCCTGGGCAATGCTTGCACCCACCACACTCAACACAGAAGAGTAAAGATGATTCACGATGATTACAGGGAAGCGACATCACTTCATGAACCCAGCAGATGCTAAAGGCCTTGCTGCGACTAATGCTGCTTCGTCAGATTCGAGCAAACGGGAGTTGCCGTATTATCTCGCATTGGGTAAGTTACTTCTGCCACTAGCTGTATTTTGTTGTCAGCTGTAACACGCCAATCCTGGGCTTCAATGGGAGCAAATGAGATTGGTGATTTAAACAAAAGATTGGGCGATATCAGTGGTTGAGGCATTGTGTTGACAATTGTTGTACGCCAATCCTCCAGCGACTGTTGACCCAGCAGTCGCTGACGCGGGTCCGTCGGCAGTCCACCTCGGCCACTGACAATGAAATGTGAAGCAGCAGTAGGGCGACAGCTATCTGAAATTTGATAGCTGGGATTGAGCAGTTGATCCGGCAGCGCCGCTAAGCCAAGACTGGGCTCTTGTGCCAGTAGGTCAATCTCAACGCTGCCATCCAATCCCTCAACCCGAGAACTAGCGGTGATGTCACTTTCATCCGTGAGTTGCTCTTGAAACTGAATACCAAAGAGTCCATTCACCTTGAGCGTGATATTGCCTCCCCTACCGCTCTGAGCATTGGCCACAATATCGCTATTTTCATCAGGAACTGCGACCACCGCATTGGCACGAACCATCACATTGCCACTGTCACCCGTGCCTCCCCGAGCCGTTGCCGTAATTTGACTCTGATTACGCAGCTGAAGCTCGTTTTTAATGGTCAAGCTTAGATCGCCGCCTCGGCCCGTGGCGGTTTCAGAAATGATCCTCCCCTGATCGAGGAGCACATGGCCTGCCTGAATATCAATGTTGCTAGCATTGCCGATGCCCTGGTGCTCTGCACTGATCTGTCCACCGTTCGTGACGGCAAGGCGATCGCTACTGAGCTGCAGCGCTTGTGTCTCTCCTCTGGGAATTTCAGGCAGGGAGAAGGCTTCGCGCAGTGCTTCACTGGGGCGCAGAGCAAAGGTTCCGATCGTGGAAACCTGACCATTCGCATTCACCCCATCCACCGTAATGGACTCCTGAGCCTGAATGGTTAATGCCCCCCCATTTCCTGAAGTGAGCGTACCGGAGTTAATCAAGCCACCGTCCAGAACCCTGAGTCGGCGTGCATTGATTGTTGTATTGCCCGCATCCCCCAAACCACCCGCCTGGGTCCCGATCAAGCTACTCAACTCTGTGATCGGGTTGGAGCCGGTCACCGTAATCTCGTCTGCATTAACCGTGAGATTGCCACCATTTCCTTGTCCAGAATCAAGCGGTATACCCTGGCTAGAAAAGCCAAACAAGCTGGAGGAGCCTGTTCCACCACCATTCAGCAGTTTGAGTTCACGGCTGGTTAGGTTCACATCTCCTGCATTACCAACCCCAATCGTGATGCTGCTGATTTGACTCGGAACGACTGGGTTAACCGGATTAAAGCCATCGATTTTTATCGTATCAGCAACGATATTGATGTCGCCTGCGTTGCCAGTGCTGGTATTGGGTGAACCTAATAATGCGAGAAGAGAAGGGTCTAGGGCACTGGCGAGGCGAGCACTTTCGTCACGCGCAGCGTCTACGAAGGTTATAACGATTGCCCCTGCCTGCAAACTCAAGCTTTGGGTGGAAACATTAATATCACCTCCATCACCAGAACCGAATAGCACCGCTCGAATGCCAGATTCGAGCGGAGCAGGTCGTAACGCTTCGTCACTCAATTGAATCTGATCCGCTTCAACCTGAATAGCTCCCCCTTGCCCAGACAGCCAAGACACTGACAGCAAGTTGTGGTGATCTTGAAAATTGAGCTGCGGTGTCTTCACACGTAATCGCCCCCCTGTTCCGCTCCCCCGAGTACCCACCTGAAACCCACCCCCAAAACCATTGTCCGGTGAACTATAGCGCCCTTGAACAGAACGACTGGCTTCTACCGTTAGATCACCTCCATCCCCCGTGGAAAAAGCACCGGTTTGAGTCGTCACATAGCCGTTGTATTCCGTCAGAAAGTCCCCCGTTTTGATGTCGATCTCGCCACCCCTAGCATCTCCGAGCGTGATCGTCTGGATAAAGCTTGGGTTACCGATGCTGCGATCGCGGGCAGCATTCGTCAGCGTGACCTGCCCCGGCACAGTCGCAATAATATTGCCGCCACGGCCCGGACCTTGAGCCACCGTCGTAATATCACTCCCATCCCCCACCATCAGGGTTTGGGCCTCTACAAGAATACTGGCCCCCGCTATCGAGGAAAAATTACCGGAAATCAGACTCGATGCTCCGTCGAGGCTAATGGTCTGACCCATCACATGAATCTCGCTGTTGGGATCGCCGACCAGGTTGCTCACCCCAACACCGGCCTGATTCTGCAACGTGAGATCGCCCTGGCTCTGCAACGCAATGCGACCATCCACAGCACTAATAATGCCGCCATCAAGCGTAATGTCTCCCCCCAAAAGGGATAGCGATCGCCCAGCTTCCACGCTCAAGCCCGTTCCATTGGCCACGGAACGATTCACAATGGAGCCGGGGCGCTCCCCCCAATTCATCTCGACCGTTGCACCCGCGTTGTTGAGACCAAGGGGCGTGCTCAGCGTCAGGCGTGGAAGGGTCTGGGGAACAACCGCATTAAATTCAACGCTGCCGAGTTGAAACCCATTCGCCGTGCTCGCCATGAAAGAGCCCGAGAGATCCAGCTCAGCATTAGGGCCAAAGAGCAAGCCATTGGGATTGAGCACAAACAAATCGGCATCCCCCAGCACCCCTAGCGTGCCATCCAGCATGGAGGGGAAATTGCCCGTGACCCGGCTGAAAATCTGGTTGATGCCAGCGGGATTGGCAAAGTAGAGCGATCGCCCTGCGCCCACATGGAGCTGCTCAAAACTATGAAACAGACGATCCCCTCGTACCGCACCACCGGTAACAATCTCAGCCGCCCCCTGATTGATCACCACAGAACGCTCCAGGATCCCCAAGGAAGCATCATGGAGCGTCGTTGTCTGAGCATATCCAGGCGAAACCAGCGTCCCCAGGGCTACAAGAGAACACAACAAAGCAGGGCAGGGCAGGACAAGAAAACGGTCAACCACAATCTTTACGGGGAGCGCAAGACAGAGCAAGTCTTACTCCTCTCACGTTTGATACTAGTCCACAAATTCTCCTGACTCCGAGAAACCAGTTGAATAGTATTCTCAGAATCAAGCAGCCATCCCTCAGCTTCGATCAGTGAGTCCTTGGGTGGCACAGGAGCTGCAGATTGTGGCCATCGCGGCAGGAGCGGATTCCGACGAGAGAGACGACGAGCGTCCATCACTGCTCCACGCCAATCCTGTAATCCCGGTTGCGCAAACAATTTGTGTCGTGGATCCGCTGGCAATCCACCTCGACCACTGGCAATAAAGCTGGATCCCGTTGTTCGTCGGCAATCGGTAGCAATTTCCTCATCCGCAGTGAGCAAGGCTGTCGATAATTCAATCCGTCCTGGGTTGGGGTCAACGGCCAACAGGTCAATGTTCACCGTGCCATTCAAACCGATCTCTGAGCTGGCAGTCACATCACTTTTCGGCGTCAGTTGCTCTTGAAACTCTAGTCCCAGTAGCCGACCTGTCCGTAGAGAAATATTGCCACCATCGCCCCCCTGGGCATTGGCAATGATGTCACTGTTTTCCGCCGGGAGCGCGATGATGACACCTGCATCCAGCATGATGTTGCCACCGTCACCCAGGGCTCCGAACGCTTCCGCTGTGATAGTGCTGCCCCTACGCAACAGCAAGCTCTCCTGAATCGTTAGCCCAATATTGCCCCCCATTCCAAACTGGGTTTCTGCACTCAATCGCCCCCCTTGCGTCAGCAACACCTGATTGGCACGGATACGCATGTCTCCTGCATCCCCAGTCCCCTGATGTCTCACACCGATCACACCACCATCGGCAATACGCAGGCGATCGCTACGAATCACCAATTCTCCAGTATCGCCAGACGGAACAGGATTCAGGATAAATAGTGCCTGGGCTAACCCCGCATCGGGCATGTTGGCCGATGTGGCGATGGAGGCCGGTAGTCCATTCCCATGAATCCCCGCAACATCGATGCTCTGAGTTGCATCAATCGTCAGTTGTCCTGAATTCCCTGCGGTAAAGGTACCGGAAGTCACCGTGCCTCCCTCCAAGACGCTGAGTTGTTCCGTCTGAATGATCGTTTCGCCTGCATTCCCTTGGCCAAAGGTTTGCGTGCCCAGGGTGCTACCGAAGGTAAAAAAAGGATTAGCGCCACTCACTTCAATGGTTTTTGCCCGGACCACCAGTTGGCCAACATTTCCGGTACCTGAATTCGGCAAAGGATTTCCTAAACTCGACACTGACGGGACCGCAGAGGAGAGCAGTAGACCTCCTTGTCGTATTTGCAACAAATTAGCCGTCACAGAGACATCTCCGGTATTGCCCGAGCCGAGCGTCAAGCTACCCAGTTGACTAGGAGTATCAGGGGCCAATGAATTGGCCCCTTCAATCACGATGTGATCAGCCACAATCTGAATATCACCACTCGTCCCGGTACCCGCTCCAGGTTTACCCAGAAGACTCCGAAATGGAGCATTTGCAGGCAATTGCACCAGCTCATCGCGATTGGAAATAACCCCCGTAATGATGTTCGCTCCGTCTTGGATCATCACATTTCGGGCCGTGAGCCGTAAATTTCCGCCTGCCGCTGCACCAAAAGTATTGGGCGTAATGCCCGCCGGGAACGATGGTTGTTGAGGATTGACACCCCGGGCCAAGAGCGTATCAGCAACTGTGATCGCAATATCCCCCCCTGCCCCCGTAGACCAAGCTGCCGATTCAATCCGACTACCGTCCCAGAGAGACAGTTGTTGGGTGTTAACAGTAATCGCGCCTCCGGCCCCTGCAGCCGCCGATTGAGAAATAATGCCATTCCCAGCAATCGGATTGCGCAGAGACACACGACGCAAGTCGATGGAGTCCGAGGCCTCAATCCCTATCTCCCCACCACGCTCTGGGCCAGTCGTCCGAGACAGGATTTGTGACCCGACATCCACAGTCAGGTTGGCCAGATCAAACCCAAGCGACGCCCCTTGAAAGGCACCAGACGTCTCAGCAACAATCGTGGAGCGATCGACCAGGGAAAGATCCTGAGCCACCACCTGAGTTCGGCTGGCGCGATTCCCCAATACTTGGCTAGCAATGACACTGGCTTGTTCGGATAGGGCGATCGCCCCTCGCTCCAACGCCCCTTCATAGCCAAAGGTCAATCGATCGCGCGCCAAAGGATTCGCCGCAACAGTCCAATCAACGCGACCGTTCCGAACACTACCCAACTCAATCTGCCCCGATGGAACGGTTATCCGTCCTCCAGGCAACTCAAGATCTCCCCCGATCAAGGCCAGCGTCTGAAAGGGCTGCACCGTTAGCCCGACCCCATCAGCGATGGATTGATTCACGATACGGCCCGGCGCTTGACCCAGCTGCAGCCCGACAGGAGCATTGACCGTCAGCAGCGGCACCGGCTGAGGCGCAATCGCCCCAAACTCAAACCCGTCGAAGACCCAGGATTCGGCGGTACTGCCCACAAAAGAGCCCGCGAGGTCCAGCCGTGAATTCGGGCCAAAAAGTAGCCCATTGGGATTGAGCAAAAACAAGTCCGCATTGCCCAAGACCCCCAACATTCCTAGAATATTCGAGGGCTGATCTCCCGTAATACGGCTGAAGATTTGGGAGATACCGGCGGGCTGCATGAAGTAGAGCGATCGCCCTTCCCCAACATTCAATGCCTGAAAACTGTGGAATAGACGACTCCCCCGCATCGCCCCCCCACTCACCCGATCCGTCCGGTCTTGAGAGGTAAGCATCGACACTTCAGCGCCCAAGGTCTCATCCGGTACAGTCTGCGCTGCTAGGCGATGAACACTGAACCCTGGTACATCAACCAGAGAGACCGGAACAACGACGCTGAGAAACGTTGCAATGACGCGGGAAACAGTGATGAAGGACAAAATATTCAGCGCCAATCTGAATTTAAAAGAAACAAAGTCTATTTCTTATCATCCGTAATGTTACTGTGGCGCGGGCACTGGCAGGCAGTGATCCAGATTCTGCAAGAAACAACCCGAAATGGAAGTTTGGTCCAATAATCCACGGCATTCTCATCTTTAGACGACTCATCCATCCCCTATGATATGGATGCAAACGTTTCCAGAATGGGATTTTACGCAAGCGCTGTTTGGCTTGTTTAATACGGCATATCCAGCACGAACTCGGTTGACTCAGATGTCAAAGTAAGAATCAACGAGAGTGGCTGATGATAAGCAGAATGGTTAGTCCCGGTTCCATTACCGGTTCAATTGATTGAAGGATGCGGCAACGAAAATTCCAACGACCCCAAAGCAGACGTTATCAAGCCGCCATCACGGCGGTGGGCATGGCAGCGTTTGCGATCGCCTGCCAACGCACGGGCATGCTGCAAACCTCAGAAAAATCGGTGCTCGACCATGGGTTCCGCCTACGGCAACTGAGCACCCCCTCACCGCCCATAACCTTAGTCGTCACCACAGAAACCGATCTACAACAGCTCAAACAATGGCCCTTGAGCGATGAAACGCTTGCTCAAGTCATTCAAACCATACAGAACGCCCAACCCAGCGTCATTGGCCTCAATCTCCATCGCGATCAGGCCCTCCAACCCGGCACGCAGGCACTCAACCAGATTTTTGCCACGAGTGAGAATCTCATTGGCGTTCGCAAAGTCGTCACGGAGCCCGCAGACCCTCCCCTCAATCCACCCACCGCCTTAGCCCAGACGGGTCGCATTGCCGCGAGTGATGTCTTGCCCGATCGCGATGGACGACTCCGACGTCATCTCCTTGCCCTCGGCGATGATGACGGGAATATTGTTCTGAGTTTGGGGGCTCGGGTCGCCCTGGATTATCTCGCCCGAGAACAGGGAATCAAGCAAGAGCCCGCCCACCACGACGCCAAGGCTATCCGGCTGGGGCAGGCCATCTTCCAAGCCCTCAAGCCCTCCGATGGGGGGTATGTCGAGGCCGATGGCGGCGGCTATCAAATCCTCTCCAATTTTTACGACTCCCCTGCCATCTTCGAGACCATTTCCATCAACGACCTGCTCAGAGGTGAGTTTGAAGAGGCGCAAATCCGCGATCGCATCGTCCTCATTGGTACCACTGCCCCTAGCCTCCAAAACCCTTTCTTCACCCCCATGACCCAGACAGCAGACCAGGCTTGGTTTGGTGTTGAACTCCAGGCAGACCTCGCCGGGCAAATCGTAGCGGCAGCGACCGCAGGTCGTCCGCTCCTAC
The DNA here is from genome assembly GCA_938017515.1 of uncultured Pseudanabaenaceae cyanobacterium. Classification (GTDB taxonomy): domain Bacteria; phylum Cyanobacteriota; class Cyanobacteriia; order PCC-9006; family JAAUQQ01; genus JAAUOP01. Next base: position 15,978 of record CALIJJ010000215.1, on the reverse strand, counting down.
GCGGTGCTCCCGAAGCCATCGACTGGCTGTGGATCATGCTCTGGGCCAGCGGTGGGGCCATCCTCGGCACCTATCTGCCTTCGCGCCAACTGTCCTTAATGCTAGCCCTGCCCCTAGGCGGCATACTTCTGCTCAGCAGTGGCTATCTCCTGCTGGTCAATGGTTGGTGGATGGTCGTCATCGCGCCAGGACTCGCCTTTGTGGGGGCCGGTCTCCTCAGTCGTCGCCTCGTGCTCGACCAACACTTGGTTCAATCCCGCACCCAACTACTCACCTACCAGAGCACCCTCAACGAACAGGTAGAAGAGCGCACCCACGTCCTGCAAACCCAAAACTTACAGCTCGTCGAAGCCCAACAACAGGCAGAAGCATCAAACCAAGCCAAGAGCGACTTCCTCACCCGCATGAGCCATGAGTTGCGTACGCCACTCAATTCGATCATTGGCTTCAGCTCTCTGATGCGCAACGATACCAGCCTCGGATTGGTCTACCGCGAAAATTTGGGCATTATTCGCCAAAGCGGAGAATATCTCCTGAGCTTGATCAACGATGTCCTAGACTTCGCCAAAATTGAAGCGAACCAAGTTACCGTCGAACAGGGGGCAGTCAACCTCCATACCCTGATCGCCAGTCTGGAATCGATGTTTCGCCTCCAAGCGGATCAAAAGCGCATCAAATTCCGCTGCTCCATCGACGCCCAAGTCCCCCAATACATCACCACCGACGAGAGGAAGCTACGTCAGGTTCTGATTAACCTCTTAGGCAACGCCATAAAATTTACGCCGGGGGGGCACGTCATCCTGCGCATCTGGAAAGAGACCGATCTGCCCGCACGGCTCCATTTTGAGGTGGAAGATACGGGCGTTGGCATCGCCCAGGCAGAACTCGACACCATCTTCGAGCCCTTCACCCAGAGCAATATTTCCGCAGCCCAAGCCAGTGAACCCGGCACAGGACTCGGCCTGGCCATCAGCAAAAATCTAGTCCAGCGTATGGACGGCAAAATTTGGGCCAACAGTCAGCCGGGTCAGGGTTCCCGCTTCCACGTCACCCTCCCCCTGCAAACGGTAGAAGCCCAGCCGACGACCCTGAACATCCCCCAAACTTCAGTCTTCAGAACGGTTGCACTCCCCCCGCCCCAACGCCCATTCATCCGTGATGCTGAAACAGCGCTCGAGACCCGTGAAGATGCATCGTCCCCATCCACAATCCGCATCTTAATTGTGGATGATTCCACCCTGAATCGAAAACTACTCAAGCGCGTTTTGCAGCAAGACAAAGCTCAGCAAGACACGGCCCAGCAAGACAAGCTTCTGACAGAGCAAGCCCTGACAGACCAGCCCTTGAAAGACCAGTCCCTGACAGAGCTACTGGACCAGATCACCATCCGCGAGGCAAATCACGGGCTCGCTGCGATCGCGGCCTGGGAAACCTGGAAACCCGATTTAATCTTGATGGATATGCGCATGCCCATCATGGATGGCTATGAAGCGACCCAGCTCATCCGCAAACGGGAAAAAGAAATTCCTGGGAGAACGCCCACCCCCATCATTGCCATCAGTGCCAGTGTCACAACCCAAGAGGAATCTGCAGCCAGAGCCGCAGGGTGCAATGAACTCGTCCAAAAACCCTTCCGCCGCGAACAGGTACTGCAGGCCATCACCCAAGCCCTCAAGACGTAACCCAGTCAATCTCGGCAGCTCGGCAAGGCAACCTGATAAAATCGCAGGACATTTAGGGGTTGGTACGGACTCCGTCCTGATTTGCATGAGGGGGCAAAGCGCAATGTATTGGAATGCGAGCTACTGGCGAAGGTTTTCGACGGGTTCTAGCGGATGGATAGGTCGGTTTATTGGCTTGACGCTGCTCTGCGCCATGCTGACCGTCGGCTGCCAAGCACCCAACGGTGGGGGCACTGCGGGCTCCAGCGGTGGTGATCCCAATCGCATCACCCTGGGTACAACCGCCAAGGTGCGAACCCTGGACCCTGCGGATTCCTACGAAATTTTGTCCGGCAATTTACTCTACAACCTGGGCGATCGCCTCTACACCACCGAGCCCGGCAGCTCTGAGTTGATTCCTCAACTGGCCACAGCAGCCCCCACCATCAGCGATGATGGCCTGACTTACACCATCCCCCTACGTGAGGGGGTTGTTTTCCATGACGGTGCCGCCTTTGACGCAAAAGCCATGGAATTCTCCCTCAATCGCTTCCTAGAGAATGGAGGGGACCCCGCCTCCCTACTCGGCAATCTCGTCGAATCCGTCAGTGCCACGGGCGAATTTGAACTGACGATTACCCTGCAAAAACCCTTCGCAGCCTTTCCCTCCATCCTGGCTTTTCCCGGTCTGTGCGCCGTCTCCCCCCAAGCCTATGAAATTGGCACGGGCAAGTTCAAGCCCCAGGAGTTCGTCGGCACCGGCCCCTACCAACTGGCTCAGTACAACAACGACACAATCAAACTCAACGCCAACCCCAGCTACTGGGGTGATGCTCCCGCCAATGAAGGCGTTGACATTCAGATTTTTGCCAGCTCCTCCAACCTGTTCAACGCCGTCAAAACCGGTGCCGTGGATGCTGCTTACCAAAGTCTCGATCCCAATCAGGTCAAAACACTTCAGGAGAGTGCCGCGATCCAAACGGTGGAAAGCGAAGGCTTGGGGATTCACTATCTCAGCGTCAATGTGTTGAGCGAGCCCCTCGATCAGCCCGAGGTGCGGCAAGCGCTGTCAACCATGATCGATCGCAAACTGCTGAGCGATCGCGTCTTCCAGGGACAAGTCGAACCCATCTATAGTCTGGTGCCCGCTGGGGTTGAAGGCGCCAAAGCCGTATTCGACAAGGATAATGGGGATGCAGCGGTAGCCAAGGCATTGCTCGAACAGGCAGGCTTCTCGGAAAGCAATCCCCTACAGCTTGATTTTTGGTATCGCTCGAATATTGCAAGCAACGTCCAGGCAGCGAATACGATTAAGGCGATCGCCGACCAAACCCTCCCCGGTCTCGTTGAGCTCAACCTCCAAGGGGTTGAATCCGCAACTGCCTACGCGAACCTCGACAAGGGTGCCTATCCCATCTTCATGCTGGACTGGACCCCCGACTATCTCGACGCCGACAGCTATCTGCAACCCTTCATGGATTGCGATGAAGGGTCGGCTAGCGAAGGCTGTAAAGCAGGCGAAAGTGCCTATCAGGGCTCGTTCTACTATAACGATCGCGTCAATGAGTTGATTGACCAACAACGTACCGTCACGGATCCAGCCGAGCGCCAAACCCTCCTGACAGAATTGCAAGACATCCTGGGCAAGGATGTGCCCTTTATTCCCCTGTGGGCCAGCAAGGAATATCTCTTTGTCCAAGGCAATGTCCAAGGTGCAGCGGTTCTGCCAACATCCCAAATTCCGTTCAAGGATATGAACAAAAGCCAATAACCTCGTGAACATGCCAGGGACATAGCTTTGCTATGTCCCTACAGACGATTAATCCATCCCTCTGTCCCAATATCTCGGCTCCCCCAGACAAGACCCATGGCGAAATCCGGCTCCCTGAAGTACTACATTGCGATTCGCTGCATGCTGGCGCCGCTGATGATTTGGACAGCGACCACCATTGTCTTCCTACTCCTACGCGTCATTGGGGGTGATCCCGTCGAGGCGCGCCTGGGTCCGCGCGTGCCGCCGGAGGTGAAGGAGCAGATGCGTGAGCAAATGGGGCTAACGGGTCCACTGTGGCAGCAGTATCTGGACTACATCGGCAATCTGTTTCGCTTCAACCTGGGTAACTCGATGGAAACCCAGGGCCTGAGTGTCAACGAAATTATTACAAGTTACTTTCCCGCGACGGTGGAACTAGCGGTGATTAGTTTGGCGATCGCCTTTCTGATTGGTCTAGGCATCGGTTCTCTGTCCGCCTCCAAGCCCAACAGCGGCTGGGACCTCTTTGGTCGCCTCTTCGGCATCATCACCTACGCCGTACCACCGTTCTGGGCTGGGATGATCATGCAACTCATCTTTGCCGTCCAACTCAAATGGTTTCCCATTGGCACGCGCTGGCCCATTGGCCTCGATCGCCCCGCAGACATCACCGGACTCTATACCCTCGATAGTTTGCTGACGGGCAATTTAGCGCAGTTTGGCACGTCGATCTATTACCTATTTCTGCCCTGCTTTACGCTGGGACTATTACTCAGCGGCATTTTCGAGCGCATTGTTCGGGTCAACCTACGGCAATCGCTCCAGGCTGACTTCGTCGAAGCAGCACGGGCACGGGGCATTGGCGAACGGCGCATCGTGTTTGTCCATGCCCTCAAGAATGCGCTGATTCCGGTGATTACAATCCTGGGATTGACGCTAGCGGCATTGCTCGGCGGAGCCTTGCTGACGGAGGTGACGTTCTCTTGGCCCGGACTGGCGAGCCGTTTGTTCCAAGCGATTTCTTCGCGGGACTATACAACGGTCCAGGGAATTATTGTTTTCTTTGCCGCGATCGTGGTGGTGGCGAGCATTTTGATTGACATCATCAGCGCATACATCGACCCCCGCATTCGCTACTAGGAGGCAATCACGGAGCGAAGAGACAGAAGCAACCGACCCCCTGAGACACGACCCAAGATCAAATCTCCCCACAAAAAGTCAAGCATTACAACAGATCGTTTCAAAGCTTCACACAGCTTCTTGTCAAATTGTGTCAGCACCCTCAGGATCCCCAATGGACAGGGCATGTTTCTGGTACAAAGCTATATGGGTGAGTATTCCTGCCCATCCCTACACGCAGCCCAGAGCACGCATCCCGAGGAGCCCAGATCTGCATGTTCACATACGTCAAGTCCACCATCCGGCACATTACCCCCGACGACCTTAATGGCCGTTCCTTAGTAAAGGTGGTCTATGTCGTACTTGAGTCGCAATATCAGAGCGCTCTATCCGCAGCCGTTCGCAAAATCAACGCCCAGAACCCTGACGTAGCCATCGAAATCAGCGGCTACTTAATTGAGGAACTGCGCGACGAAGAGAACTACGAGAACTTCAAGAAAGAAGTCGCCGAAGCTAACATCTTCATTGCTTCCCTCATCTTTATCGAAGACCTCGCTGAGAAAGTCGCCGAGGCTGTAGAGCCCATCCGCGACAACCTCGACGCGGCCATCTGCTTCCCCTCCATGCCCAAGGTGATGCGGCTGAACAAACTGGGCAAGTTCCGGATGTCGAACTTGGGTCAGTCCAAGAGCGTCATTGGCGAATTCATGAAGAAGCGCCGCCAGAAGGATTCGGCAGGCTTCGAAGACGCCATGCTGAAGCTGCTGCGGACGCTGCCCAAGGTGCTGAAGTATCTGCCCGTGGACAAGGCCCAGGATGCTCGCAGCTTCATGATGAGCTTCCAGTACTGGCTGGGCGGCTCCCCCGAGAACCTGGAAAACTTCCTGCTGATGATCGCCGATCGCTACGTCTTCAATAAGGATGGCGAGCCCGACTCCGAGCTTCAGTTCGAAGAGCCCGTCGTCTATCCCGAGCAGGGCATCTGGCACCCCATGGCTCCTGAGATGTTTGAGGACATCAAGGAGTACATGAACTGGAGCAACTCCCGGCGGGATGTCGCCCAGGATGGCCCGGTGATTGGTCTGGTGCTGCAGCGCTCTCACATCGTCACAGGCGACGACGCCCACTACGTCGCAGTCATCTCCGAGATGGAGTATCGCGGAGCCCGTGTGGTGCCCGTGTTCAACGGCGGCTTAGATTTCTCCAAGCCGGTCAATGCCTATTTCTTTGACCCCCTTGAGCAAGACAAAGCCCTCGTGGATGCAGCGGTATCGCTCACCGGATTTGCCTTGGTCGGCGGCCCGGCGCGTCAGGATCACCCCAAGGCGATCGAAACCCTCAAGCGCCTTAACCGCCCCTACATGGTGGCCCTGCCCCTGGTATTCCAAACCACCGAGGAGTGGGAAGAGAGCGATTTGGGTCTGCACCCCATTCAGGTGGCCCTACAAATTGCGATTCCCGAGTTAGATGGCGCCATCGAGCCCATCGTTCTCTCCGGTCGCGATGGCAACACCGGCAAATCCCACACGCTCCAAGACCGCGTGGAGATGATTGCAGAGCGTTCCATCAAGTGGGCCAACCTGCACCGCAAGCCCCGCACCGACAAAAAAGTCGCGATTACGGTCTTCAGCTTCCCGCCGGACAAGGGCAATGTGGGCACAGCGGCTTACCTCGACGTGTTCGGCTCTATCTACTGCGTCCTCCAAGAGATGAAGGCAGCGGGCTACACCATGCCCAAGCTACCGAAGTCTGCCAAGGCACTGATGGAGGAAGTCATCCATGATGCTGAGGCCCAGTATGCCAGCCCCGAACTCAACATCGCCTACAAGATGTCGGTGCCAGAATACGAACGCCTCACCCCCTTCTCTAAGGCTCTGGAAGAGAACTGGGGACCCGCTCCCGGCACGCTGAACACCGACGGTGAAAGCCTGCTCATTTACGGCAAGCACTTCGGCAACGTCTTCATTGGTGTGCAACCCACCTTTGGTTACGAAGGCGATCCGATGATGCTGCTCTACAGCCGCAGCGCCAGCCCCCACCATGGCTTCGCCGCTTACTACACCTACCTGAACAAGGTCCTAGAAGCGGATGCGGTACTGCACTTCGGCACCCACGGTTCCCTGGAGTTCATGCCTGGAAAGCAGATGGGCATGTCCGGCGAATGTTATCCCGACAGCTTGATCGGCAATATTCCTGACCTCTACTACTACGCGGCGAACAACCCTTCCGAGGCAACCATCGCCAAGCGTCGTGGCTATGCAACCACGATTAGCTACCTCACCCCTCCGGCGGAAAATGCAGGTCTCTACAAGGGACTAAAGGAGCTGGGTGAACTGGTGGGCTCTTACCAAACCCTCCGAGAGAATGAGCGGGCTGCTTCCATCATCAAAACCATCATCAGTACCGCCATTCAGGTCAACCTTGATAAGGACGTGGACCTACCCGACGAAGATGCTGAGCTGACGATGGAGGAGCGCGATCAGATCGTCGGTAATGTGTACCGGCAACTGATGGAGATTGAATCTCGCCTGCTGCCCTGTGGCCTGCACGTCATTGGCAAAGCACCGAGTGCCGGTGAAGCCGTCGCCACCCTGGTCAATATCGCCAGTCTCGACCGTGACGAAGAAGGCATCTTTGGTCTGCCCACGATCATTGCTGAAAGCCTCGGCCGCGACATGGAGAGCATCTATCGCGGCAGTGACCTGGGCAACCTAGAAGATGTCCAGCTGGGTCAGGACATCACCGAAGCCGTCCGTGCCTCCGTTGGAGCGATGGTGCGCCAGCTCACCAACCGGGAAGGTCGTGTAGACCTGATTGAGCGTTTCGGCTGGCTCAAGAAAATCTTTAACTTCTTGGGCATCAAGCAACGCCCTGCTTACCTCAAGGCACTGAATAAGCTGGGCTACAAGAACCTCGATGAAGAGAAGCTCGTTGTTCTATTCGACTACCTTGCGTTCTGCCTCAAGCAAGTGTGCGCCGATTTGGAGATGGGCAGCTTAATTAAGGCGCTGGACGGCGAGTACGTCCTACCTGGTCCTGGCGGTGACCCCATCCGCAACCCCAATGTGTTGCCCTCCGGCAAGAACATCCACGCGCTGGACCCCCAGTCGATTCCGACGAAGGCGGCGGTTGTATCCGCAAAAGTGGTAGTGGATCGTCTGATCGATCGCCAGAAGGCCGAAAACGACGGAGCTTACCCCGAGACCATCGCCTGCGTTCTCTGGGGAACAGACAATATCAAGACCTACGGCGAGTCCTTGGCTCAGATTCTCTGGTTTGTCGGTGTCAAGCCCATGCCTGACAGCCTTGGCCGCATCAACAAGCTGGAGCTGCTGTCCCTCGAAGAGCTGGGTCGCCCCCGCATCGACGTGGTGGTCAACTGCTCCGGCGTTTTCCGTGACCTGTTCATCAACCAAATGGCGCTGATTGACCGGGCAGTGAAGATGGCGGCGGAGGCGGATGAGCCCCTGGAAATCAACTACGTGCGCAAGCACTCCATGGAGCAAGCAGAGAAGCTGGGCGTCACCGTTCGTGAAGCAGCTCAACGCGTCTTCTCCAACGCCTCTGGCTCCTACTCATCGAACGTCAATCTGGCGATCGAGAATAGTTCCTGGGGTGAAGAGTCTGAGCTTCAGAACATGTATCTGGAGCGCAAGTCCTTTGCCTTTGACTCGGATAACCCAGGTGAAATGAAGCAGTCGAAGGAGATCTTTGAGGAAAGCCTCAAGACCGCCGATGTCTCTTTCCAGAACCTGGATTCTTCGGAGATTTCCCTGACGGACGTGTCCCACTACTTCGACTCGGACCCCACGAAGGTGGTGGCTAGCCTGCGGGAAGACGGCAAAAAGCCAACGGCCTTTATTGCTGACACAACCACGGCCAACGCTCAGGTGCGTACCCTGAACGAAACAGTGCGTTTGGATTCCCGCACTAAGATGCTCAATCCAAAGTGGTATGAGGGCATGTTGAGCCATGGGTATGAGGGAGTTCGCGAATTGTCGAAGCGTCTGACCTACACCTCGGGATGGTCTGCGACGGCAGATGCCGTGGACAACTGGGTCTATGAGGAGGCAAATGAAACCTTCATCAAAGACAAGGAGATGCGCGATCGCCTAATGAATCTCAACCCCAACTCCTTCCGCAAGATGGTGACCACGCTGCTGGAAGTGAACGGTCGCGGTTACTGGGAAACCGACGAACAGAATCTGGATATGCTGCGTGAGCTATATCAAGAGGTTGAGGACCGGATTGAGGGTGTTGAGGACTAATCCTCAGGTCTTGACGACTCGGATTGCTTAACAATGCGTGTTAAGGGTGGGCTGCGGCTCACCCTTTTTTTATTCGCCACAATTACCGAACATCCAAACAACTCGTTTCGTGAAATACACCAACGTATTGACACGGTAGAAACTGTGATTTGATGCTGCCCTCCATGCAAAATGCAGTCGCACAGCTCCCAAGTGCCAGCTCCCTGGCAATATCACCATCATGGAACAACGTGATAACTCGTGGAATACCGAGACAACAGAACCGTAGAATTCCTGTCGAGGAAAGGCCAAAAACTCCCGTAATTCGCTGAAATTCGTCCTATTTCTAAAGGGAACCTTAAGAGCGGGTGCTCTCATCACTAGCACTGTCAGATCTTGATGATGCTCACTCTTTATCTTCCTAGGATGGCCAAATGTACGCGTCTCAATTAGAAGAGCTGGACCTATCAGCAGCCATTATTCGGGATACGCTTGTGATTCATCCCGACCTTGCTGTGACTTCTGCAGTTGCTCAGATGAGTGCGGTTCGCGATCGCTGTGAAGTAAAACACAAGGAGGATGAAGAGCTAGAGCAACTGCGCCAAGATGCTCGATCGAGCTGCCTTCTCGTCGTAGAAGCAGATACATTGGTGGGCATTTTCACAGAACGTGATGTAGTGCGTTTAAGCGCGAACCAGGGCAAAATTCCGGCTGACATGGTAATTAGAGACGCCATGACATCACCTGTCATTCAGCTCAAGCAATCAGAGATACGAGATCCATTTACAGTGCTGAATTTGTTTTGGCACCACAAGATTCGCCATCTTCCCATTGTTGATGACAACAATAAGATCCTCGGCATTATCACCCATGAGAGTTTGCAGTATTTGGTGCGTCCAGCCGACATGCTTCGCGCCCAAAGTGTCTTTGCAGTGATGTCGTCCGATGTCATCTCTGCCTCTCCGAACCTCTCTATTCTAGAGATTGCCCAACTGATGGCTCAAAATCGCGTCAGCTCGGTCGTATTAACAGAAAAAAAGCACTCAGACACAGAAGAAACAATCAATATTGCATTGGGAATCATTACGGAGCGGGACATTGTTCAATTCCATGCACTGGCGCTAGACTTTGAGGCTTTTCAGGCGAGCACAGTCATGAGCACCCCGCTCTTTTCTGTCTCCACCGAGGCCTCACTCTGGAATGTCCAGCAGCTGATGCAGAAGCACAACATTCGTCGCATCATTGTCACAGGTCCAACGGGTGAGCTCCTCGGCATTGTGACCCAATCCAGCCTCCTCCAATCCCTGAACCCCTTAGAGCTGGCGCGGCTCATCGAAACCCTGAAGCATCGCGTATCGGGTCTAGAAGCCGAAAAAATTCAGATCCTAGAACAGCGAACCGTTGAACTCGAAGCAGAGGTCAAAGCGCGCACAAAAGACCTAATACTCAAGGTAGAGCACGAGCAGTTACTCGCAGCCATTGCCAATGATGTACGAGCATCCCTCAAGTTAGAAACGGTATTGCAAACCGCAGTCACAAAGGTCCAGTCTTTACTGCGATGCAATCGCGTCGCTATCTGGAAAATGCAACCCGACAACAGTGTGTCGATCATTGCCGAAGCCGCCGTCACAGGTGCTCCATCAAACTTAGGAAAAAATATTTTAGACCCCTGCTTTGATGCTCCCAACTGGATCAAGTCTTATCAGAGTGGTCAAACTCGGGTCGTAGAAGATATTTATAACCGTCCCATGGCAGAGTGCCATCGAGAATTATTAGAGGGACTGAACATTCGTGCCAAGATTCTAGTTCCCATTCTCCAGAATGGCCATTTATGGGGAATTTTTAGTGCAACGGAAAGCCAAACACCCCGTCATTGGACCCTGGAGGAAGTCGCACTACTCAGAGAATTATCAGTACAGCTATCGATCGCCATTCAACAAGCCGTCGCCTACGAAACGGCTCAAAGCCTTCTAGAAGAGCGTCAAAAAGCGGAAGCCAGAATTCTCCATAACGCCCTCCATGATGCTCTGACCCAATTGCCGAATCGCACCTATATTCTGAGAGAATTACAGGCCCTTCTAGAACAGCGTCAGACGGAAACCATTGAATCCTTTTCCATTCTATTACTAGACTTAGACCGTTTTAAGGTGATCAACGATAGCTTAGGCCACCATTTTGGTGATCAGCTCCTAACCCATGTTGCCAAAAAACTGAGGAAAAGCCTCAGAGAGCAGGATATTGCTGCCCGCATTAGCGGCGATGAATTTGTCGTGATTCTCAGAGATCTACAGCCTGCAACAGTCTGCAATATTGCCCAAAGAATTCTCTTAGACTTCCAACAACCCATTCCATTACAGGGACGTGAGATTTTTGTGACGACCAGCATTGGAATCGTCCTGAATGGCCAGCAGCATGAGTCACCTTTGGTACTCTTACGCGATGCCGATATCGCAATGTATCGTGCTAAATCGGCTGGGCGTAACTGCTATAAAATCTTCGACGAAGCTATGTATGCCCAGGCATTACGTCGCTTAAATTTAGAGCGAGAGCTGCGCCAAGCCATTGACAATGAAGAGTTCGTTGTTTATTACCAGCCGATTATCAATCTCAATCATAATCAGTTATCAGGGTTTGAGGCGCTCGTACGCTGGCAACATCCAGAATTAGGATTTATTTCACCCGGTGAGTTTATTCCCCTCGCCGAAGAGACAGGCTTGATTACAGAACTCACCAGCTGGATTTTGTGGACCGCTTGTCAGCAACTCGCCACATGGAAGGCTATTTTTTCCAATTTAGGCCATGTCAAATTGAGCGTCAATTTATCAGTCCATGACTTACTCAAGCCCAATTTAGCAGAGGAAGTTAACGAGATTTTACACCGTGCCAAACTCGAGTCAAAGAACCTAACTCTAGAAGTGACAGAAAGCCTCTTAATCGAAAAAATTGATGAGGTGTCTAGAGTATTAAAAGGCTTACAAAATCTGGGTATCTCTATCAGTATTGATGATTTTGGGACAGGTTATTCGTCTCTACAATATTTAAGTGCATTGCCATGTGACAATCTCAAAATTGATCGGTCTTTTATTAGCGATGGAGAACGGGGCGATCGCAACAATCAGCTTGTCAAAATCATTATGGCTCTGAGCCAGCAGCTCAATCTAGCCAGCATTGCAGAAGGGATTGAGACGCAACAGCAGCTCGATTGGCTGAGGGATTTAGGGTGCGAGTTCGCCCAAGGCTATTTCTTCTCCAAGCCGCTGTCCAGTCAGGACATGGAAGAAGCACTGGTCCGACAATACGGCGCGGTCAAGTCTGCCAAGGCGACCCTCGTCAGTAGCCAATATGGCTGAGCTCTAACATGAGGGACGTTACAATTCCAGAACGACAACGCCACTTAGCCAGGCTCAGGTTAGATAATTGGGAAGCTTCCCCCTGCCCTAGCCCCCTTATCCATCCATGACTGCGACGTCCCCTTCCATTTGTTTTCAGGCTATTTTCGACGAACTCACTGCCGCAGTGTCGAGCGAGACGCTCTATCTCCATAAACCCAGTGGTCAACTACAAATGGTTTCGGAGTCGAGCGTCTCTGGATTATGCGATGTTGACGAGAAAGCCATTCCTGAGAAAGAAAAGGCCTATATCGATCGCATTCGCCATATCCTCATCTCCGACGAATGGCTTGCCCTACCGGGCTTTGTCCACGCCGGAGACTTCGCCGCTTTAAAAGCCTTTGCGGCCTCACTCCCGGACGATAGCCGTCAACAACGACAGTTGCGATCGCTGATCAAAGCCAGCTTTTTCCACCCGATTCAGGACTTTCTGGAAGAAGAGGAACTCGAGGACGACTGGGACTTGTTCCGCAAACGGCGCTTCTATCATCAGCTCCAGGACTGCCTGAGCCGCAACGGCGTTGTGCTCACGGGGGTCGAAGCCTAAGGGCCTAGGCTTCGACGCACTCGATCTGCTCCAACGGCCCAAAACTTCTAAAAAAAAGCTTAAGACAACCCCGGAACACCAGCTCCGATGCGGTAATCGAAGGGATAGGGACCGATAAACCTTGGCTCTATCGTTTAGGGTTAGCCCATGGACCGCGATCGCTCTGTTGTATATCAAAGATCATACATGCCGTTTTCCCACTTCAGCGGACGCTTCAAGCCCCTACTGGCCACAGGTCTTAGCCTCACTCTTCTCACTGCCTGCGGTTCTGGCGGAGGAGATGGCAGCAACAGCAACACCGTCACCGTCTTGGGCGTCGTCGTCGGAGAACAGCAGGAAAAACTGGAAGCGGCCCTCGCGCCCTTTGAAGCAGAAACCGGCATTGATGTCATCTACGAAGGCACCGATTCCTTCGCCACGCTGCTCCCCGTCCAGGTGGAATCCGGCTCCGCCCCCGACATCGCCATGTTTCCTCAGCCCGGACTGATGGCCGACTTTGCCCGGGATGGTCAGCTCCTTCCCCTCACCGACGTCTTTGATGCGGCAACACTCAGTGAAGCCTATCCCGACGACTGGATTAAGCTGGGCACCATCAATGACACCCTGCACGGCATTTGGTATCGCGCATCGGTCAAGAGCCTCGTGTGGTACAACCCCAAACAATTTGAGGCTAAGGGCTACAGCATCCCTCAAACCTGGGACGACATGACCGCCCTCAGCGACAAAATCGTTGCCGACGGCGGAACCCCCTGGTGTCTCGGCATGGAGAGCGGGGACGCCACCGGCTGGGTCGGCACCGACTGGGTCGAAGACATCATGCTGCGCACGGCAGGCGGTGAGGTCTATGACCAGTGGACAAGCCACGAAATTGCCTTTAATTCTGCCCCCGTCCAAGCCGCTTTTGAACAATTCGGTGAAGTGATTCTCAACCCTAAGTACATCCTGGGTGGAAAGGTTGGCGCCATCAGCACTCCCTTCGGCGAATCACCGAAGGGCCTCTTTGGCGAGAATCCCCAATGCTACATGCATCGCCAAGCCAATTTCATTGCATCGTTCCTACCGGAAGATGTCGTCCTCGGTGAAGACGTTGCCGTCTTCCCGCTACCCGGCATCAAAGAAGAGTTTGGCCTGCCCATTCTGGTGGCAGGCGATGTGTTTGGCATGTTCAACGACACACCAGAAGCACGGGCACTGATGCAGTACCTGGCCACACCGACCCCCCACGAAATTTGGGCAAAGGCCGGTGGCTTCATTTCTCCCCACAAGCAGGTGTCGCTGGATGTTTACCCCGATGCAGTGACCCGCCAGCAAGCGGAGATTTTGGCCAATGCTGAAACCGTGCGATTCGATGGATCAGACCTGATGCCGGGGACCGTGGGCACGGGTACGTTCTGGTCCGGCATTGTGGACTTCGTCGGCGGCAGTGATTTGGAGAAGGTGCTGGATGAGATTGAAGAAAGCTGGCCCGAGGACTAGACCGAACCGAGGGTCGTGAGCCAAGCCGTTCATCAACGGTGACGGAGCGCTGGGGGTGAGCGGGTGGGGCGATCGCGCCCCGCCACACAATCTCCAGCCTGCAGGACTGACATCCAGTCTCGCATTGGGAGTTGTCTCGCATTGGGATTGGTTTCACTTCGGCATTGGTTTCACTTCGGCATTGGGGCTAATGCGATTCATAACGCCCGTTAGGCACGCATACAACCCACGAATGCTTATATTGAGGTGAAATCTGCCACGGTCTCACGAACCTTAATTCTGGCGCTATGCAAGATGCTTCCAATCTGACTCGTATCCTGGGCGCAATCCTAGCGATCGCCCTCGGCTCCGGCGGTATCATCGGCCTGTTCTACGCAGCCAATCTACTCGTCAACCGACTCTCGCAACAATGGCGCGATCGCATCCTGCCCTGGGTCTACGTCGGCCCGGCCCTGGCCATGCTCACCGCTTACCTGATCCTGCCGACCCTGCGCACGGTCTACCTGAGCTTTCTCGATCGCGGTTCTGAAAAATTTGTCGGCCTCCAGAACTACGCCTTCGCTTTCACCAACGACGCCATGCTCACGGCCTTCCGCAACAACCTGTTGTGGCTGGTGCTGGTGACGTTCATCAGCGTCGGCCTAGGACTGATCATTGCTGTGCTGGTAGACCGGGTCAAGTACGAACCCCTGGCCAAGGGTCTGATCTTTTTACCGATGGCGATTTCCTTCGTCGGAGCCAGCGTCATCTGGCGATTTATCTATGCCTATAATCCGCCGGGCGTAGACCAGATTGGACTGCTGAACGCGATCGCCGTCGCCCTCGGCTTTGAGCCCGTCGGCTGGCTCGTCAGCAAAGCGATCAACAACTTCGCCCTGATCGCCATCATGATTTGGCTGCAAACCGGCTTTTGTATGGTGCTGCTGTCCTCTGCCATTAAGGGCATTCCCCAAGATGTCCTGGAAGCGGCACGCATTGATGGCGCCAACGAATTACAAATTTTTTGGCGTATTACGATTCCCATGATCCGCTCAACCATTTTGGTTGTTACAACAACCCTTGTTGTCATGGTTCTCAAGGTCTTCGACATTGTGTTTGTCATGACCGGCGGCAACCTGGACACGGACGTGATCGCCAGTCGCATGATTAAAGAAATGTTCAACTTCCGCCACTTTGGTCGCGGCAGCGCCATCGCCGTTGTCCTACTTCTGGCCGTCATCCCCGTCATGGTGGTCAATATCCAGCGATTCCGTCAGCAGGAGGTGAACTCATGAGCGCCAAAGCGCCCGGTACAGAAAATCCCGGCGGTACGCTGGAAGGCTGGATCAGCAAACTGCCCGTCCATATCGCGGTCGTCACCATTGCATTCCTGTGGACCCTGCCCACGATTGGCCTGTTCGTTAGCTCCTTCCGCCCCGCCGATGACCTCTCCCAAACGGGATGGTGGACGGTGTTCCAACATCCCTTTGATCTGACACAATTTCACCTCGCCAACTACGCCGATGTCCTCACGGGGCAGGGCATGGCTCAGGCCTTTTTAAATAGCCTGGTGATTTCGATTCCCGCCACGGTGATGCCCATTGCGATCGCCACCTTCGCGGCCTATGCCCTGGCCTGGATGCGATTTCCTGGGCGGCAACTGCTTCTCGCACTCATCGTTGGTTTGCTGGTTGTACCGCTACAAATGACGCTAATTCCAGTACTACGCACCTATAACCAACTCGGTCTCGCCGGTTCGTTCCTTGCGGTCTGGTTAGCCCACACCGGCTATGGTCTTCCCCTCGGC
>CALIJJ010000214.1 GCA_938017515.1 uncultured Pseudanabaenaceae cyanobacterium | reverse complement strand
GGTAGGCTCATGCCCGCCGCATAGGGATGACCCCCAAAACGGGTCAGGAGCGATCGCTGACTCGCCAACACCGGGTAAAAATCAATCTGATTCACCGAGCGCGCCGACCCCCTCGCCATCCGCACCGGCCTTTCCGCCCCAGAATCTGCCTCAAAATCCCCCTCCCCTTCCGGCGGATCCAAACTCAACAACACCGTCGGCTTGCCAAACTCCCGCGCAATCTCACTTGCAACTAACCCCAGCACCCCCAACGGCCAACCCACCTCCGCCAATACGATCGCTGCCGTGGTCGAAAGGTCTGTGTCAGCCAAACGCGATCGCACCGTCTTCGTCAGCCGCTGCTGCAACGCCTTCCGCCGCGTATTCAACAGCTCCACCGTATCCGCCAACTGCTTGCAGCGCCGACTGTCCCGACTGGTCAGCAACTCCACACAGAGCCGTGCATCCCCCTGAATCCGGCTAACGGCATTGATGCGCGGGCCAATACCAAAGGAGATATCCGTGGGGCGATCGCCACTCCGCTGGCACCGCCTCAACAACTCCGCCACACCGGGCCGATGCTGGGGCGATTTCATCAGCGCTTGCAGTCGCTTCAGCCCCTCTTGGGCTAGGTAACGACTGTCATTCTTGAGCGCCACTAAGTCGGCAATCAGGCCAATGGCCACCAGTTCTAGCAAAGGCGGTAGCGGATCCAGCTCCATAGGAGCAGTTTGCTGCAGGGCCTCGACCAACTTATATGCAACAGCAACGCCGGAAAGATCCGCCAGGGGGTGATGGGGAGGGAGCGATCGCGGATTGATCAACGCCACCACAGGAGGACGCTTCTCGGGCCACGGGGAGGGCAACGTATGGTGATCCGTCACAATCACATCCATGCCAAAGGACTGGGCCAAGAAAATCTCCGCCGCGTCGGTGCTGCCCGTGTCGCAGGTGACGATGAGCTTCACCCCTTGCTCTGCCA
Source organism: uncultured Pseudanabaenaceae cyanobacterium (assembly GCA_938017515.1). Taxonomy (GTDB): domain Bacteria; phylum Cyanobacteriota; class Cyanobacteriia; order PCC-9006; family JAAUQQ01; genus JAAUOP01. Next base: position 41,040 of record CALIJJ010000214.1, on the reverse strand, counting down.
ATTGCCGGATCCCCGTTTCCGAAAGACCATGAGACTCCGTGAAACGATCGGGAATGTAGTAGCTCAGCGTCTGATGGTGCTGGAACCAGCAACCCAGCCCTTCCCACAGCACCGCCGTTGCCGTCACACCATCCGCATCAAAGTCCCCCCAAATGGCAACTTTTTCTTGATTTTCCTGCGCCCGCTGCAGCCGTTCTACGGCCTGACGCATTTCATCGCCAAACTCAAATGCGCTTGCGGGAGAATATTGGGAAGAATTAAGAAAGGCCCCGATCGTGGCGCGATCGCGTAATCCTCGCTGCCACAATAGCTGGGCCGCGAATTGGCCCGCCGATTCGCCGCTCACGCCAGGAGTATAGTGTTGGATAAGCTCAACCAGCCACTGCGGTGGCTTCGAGGCCAGCGGAAGTTGCCATTCAGCAGTGGAAGAGGAGGAAAACGGTGACATTAGGTCAATGGTTCGGTCTCTTTGGATTGGGGGCTGCCTTCTACATTCTGTGGCAAATCCGTCAGCTCGTCCTGCTCCTCTTCACAGCAGTCGTGTTAGCAACCGCCGCCAACGCCCTCGTGCGTCGCTTTGAACGGTTTGGCTTCAAGCGTGGCACAGCGCTCCTACTGACGGTTATCCTTTGTTTTGTCAGTGCGATTCTGTTCTTTGCGCTGGTCGTCCCCCCCTTCGTTGAACAGTTCCAGGAACTCATCCAGCTGGTACCTTCGGGATTACGGCAGATTCGACGGGCCGTCCCTGATGTGATTGATTTCATCATTCAATTCATTCCCCCCGGGGCCGAAGGCATCAACGACGCCCTAGAACTGGCAAAATCCTGGGCGCTGAATGAAATGGTGGACAGCGCTGAGGCCCCAGCGCTGACCTGGGACTTCACCTGGTTGCCCGACCAAGCCGGAAACATCCTGGGCAATTTCTTCGCCTTCTTCAACAATGCTCTGGGCGTGGCACTGCAAATGCTGCTGGTGTTCGTCCTCACACTGATGCTGCTGGCCAACCCGACCTCCTACCGCAATGCCTTTTTGGCCCTCTTCCCCTCGTTCTACCGGCGACGGGCCAGCGAGATTTTTGTGGAGTGCGAGGAGGCGATTACGAGTTGGTTCTCCGGGGTGCTGATTAGCTCGACGGCGATCGCCATCATGAGCTGGCTGGGTCTCACCACCCTCGGCATCGACCTCGCCCTGGCCCATGCGCTCCTGGCAGGGGTGCTCAATTTCATCCCCAACATTGGTCCCGCCCTCAGCGTCATCTTTCCGATTTCTGTGGCTATTTTGGGGCCGGGCTGGAAAGTCGCGGCAGTCATCATTCTCTACGTGGTGATTCAAAACATTGAGAGCTACTGGCTCACCCCGACGATCATGGCCCGACAGGTCTCGCTGCTGCCTGCCCTCACCCTCGTGGCTCAATTATTCTTTGCCAGTGTTTTTGGTGCCCTGGGTCTATTGCTCGCCCTGCCGCTGACCGTCATCGCCAAGACCTGGATTCAGGAATGGCTGATTCGAGATGTGCTCGATCGCTGTGATGCCTCCGGCAAGAGAGACAGCGGCATCAATCTCGGCGCAGAGACGATTAACAACACGGTCCAAGTCGAAACGGTTCTGCTCACCGAGGAATTGGGTTCGAGCATTGCCTGCTCCGACGTCCCGGCTTCCCCGCCCAGTCCCCCTGAGCCCCCCTCCGCCTAGAGGCGGTTTGGGAAGGGTCAGATCGAGGGGCGATCGCCCCAAACCTCATCCCTGAAGGCATCCCAGAAAAGACGTGAGTTTAAAAGGAATCAGTGAAACGCGAAATTTTTCGCGAAATGATTCCCGTCGTCGCTGGATCCTTAAGCATCTCTTTCAGCGAATCTCCCGACGCATCGCGCGTCGCAGGGTTCATCTACGGTGGTGCATCACAGTTATGGAAACAGCAGCCCAGGGAATTCCCCCCAACACATCTACACCCGTCTCTTCTAGCGCCTCTTCTGCGGCCCCTCCTGCAACGACCTCCGGGGCTACATCGGGGGCTTCGGTCGCCACCGATCCCCAGCGGGCTCGGCTGATTTTTCAATCCGCGATTCGCTATGCCCAGGGCAATAGCCGCCCGGCCCTCGCCATTTCCCCGCACTGCCGTGGGGGCATCATCATCAAAAAAGGTCACTACTCTGATTTCATTGGTCCCGGTGCCGCAGTGGTCAACCGCCACGATCTCCAGGGCAACAAGGTGGTGCCCGTGGGGCGGATCAAGTTTGTGCCCCTCAAAACACCGGAAGAGCGACAAACTGCACTCAGTCAACGGGTGGCCTATTTACGTACGCTGGAAGAAATTGCGCGATCGCCCGTGGCCCTACGTCGCAGCTGCCAAATTGTCGATTATCTCTGCAATTGGCTCGGCGAAAGCGATGCCCAATCCATTGCCGATGAACTCGTCGCCAGTCTCGTCGGCGTCATCCCCCTCGCAATTCAGTTAGCCTGGCGTACCCACGAAGCAGCAGAGTCAGCGACAGACCCCAGCAACGCTCAGGGCGCAGCGAACCCCGCCGAGACCAACAAGGCCGACAACCACGAGACCAACAAAGACGAGGAAGAACTCGGCAGCCTGGAATACCAAGACGCCAGACAGCGGGCCATGATGCAATCCCGACTGCCGTCCCTTCGTTAGGACCTTTGGAGCCGCTGTCATCTATGTTTTGGCTTCCTAGGGGCATTGGCTTTCTAGGGGCTGACTTTCTAAGGGCACTGGACTCCTAGGACTGTTCGCGTCTCACGGACTGCGACCAAACCGCCTGCCAAAGCGGGTGGGCTTGTCCCTTCGATTGAATCCGCTGCACCTGTCGTCTCAGCCGATAGACCTCCTCTCCGGAATAGCCCATGAGCTTAAAGCGCAGCCGTGTGATTGCGCTGGTTATGGTCAAAATTAGCGTCAGAAAAATCCCCAGGGCCGAAAGCCGGTTGTAAATTAGGCCATAGCGCAGGGCAGCCCAGGTGAAATAGTCCATGAGTAAGCTCAGCGTTTCACGCAAGCCCCAGAGGCTCAGGGGAATCAGGACCAACCACATCGCTAGAACAAACCGCCAGCGCGATCGCTGCTGTACCGCATACAACCGTGCTACGGGCTGCTTTAGCTCTGGCTCTAAGGCCTCAAAAGCATGGCCCATCTGCGTCTCCTGCTCTCGTATCTAAGCGTTCGTTCTATTCCCCTGCTTCCACGCCATCGGCCAAACCATCGGCCAGGGCGACATCCGCCAGCTCAGGCTGATAGCCCGTGCGTTGACGCCACCAGCCCAGCAGGGAACTGGCAATAAAAATACTGGAGTAGGCACCCAACAGGAAACCAATAATCAGGGCCAGTGAGAAATTCTTCAGCGTGACGCCACCAAAGAGGAAAATCGCCACCAGCGTTAGCACCGTGGTCAACGTTGTGTTGATCGAACGGCCCAGGGTATCGTTCACCGCCGTATCAACAATGTCTTCGATTTCGCGCTCGGGCTGGAGCTTAATCGTTTCGCGAATACGGTCATAAATCACCACCGTGTCATTGACGGAGAAACCGGTAATCGTTAGCAGCGCGACGATAAACAAGCTGTTGACTTCCAAGCCCAGCACCAGGCCCAAGACCGAAAAAACGCCCACGGTGATAAACACATCGTGGAACAGAGCGACCAACGCCAGAATCGCATAGTCAAATTTGAAACGGATGCTCAGGTAGGCAACGATGCCTGCAAAGGCCACCAGCAACGCCGTCAGGCCCGAGGTCAGGATTTGGCGACCCAGCACCGGACCCACGGTGTCAATTTGGGTGCTTTCGACATCGAAGGGACCAATGTCTTCGGCCAGGCGATCGCGCAGATCGGTGCGCGTATCCGCATCCAGCGTCAGGGTCCGAATCACAACACCCTGCTTTTTGTCACCAATCACCTGAACACTACTGTCTCCCAAGTTCCGATCCGTCAAAATGGCCCGCACATCGGCTGGGTCAATCGGTTGGTCGCAGTTGGCCTGACCACAGTCGCGCTCCAGCTGGAGGCGAGTCCCCCCGATGAAGTCGAGACCCGGCTTAACCGGGTAGCCAAACTGGCTGAAGGAGATGGCCATGGCGGCGATCGCCACGAGGGTCAGCCCCGCGGAGATCAGCCACCAGGTTTTGCGCTGCTTGGAAATGAAGATTTTGGGAGCCATTACAGTGTTGGATTGGCGTTAGGAATGAGAGAGCAGAGACGCAAGTAATCGCGCCCCAAGGGGTCGCATCGGTGCGGGACGACTAAGCCGCTGTCTTCTGAACGGTCTTTTGGGCAGGAGCAAACAGCTCGGGCTTCTTCAGGCTTGGCACCGTTAGGGCCGTCATCATCAGCGTGCGGCTACAGGTAATGGCGGTGAACATACTCACCAGCACACCAATGGCCAGGGTCAGGGCAAAGCCTTTGACGAAGCCCGTCCCCAACCAGAACAGGGCTCCACAGGCAATCAATGTTGTGACGTTGCTGTCCAAAATACTGCTGAAGGCCCGATAGAAGCCGGACTCCACCGAGCGGTAAAGGCTCTTACCGGCCTTCAGTTCCTCGCGGGTGCGCTCAAAGATCAGCACGTTGGCATCCACAGCCATGCCGATGCTGAGAATGAATCCAGCGATGCCCGGCAGCGTCAGGGTCACCCCCAGAAGCGCAAAGGCCCCCAGGGTCAGGATGGTGTAGACAATCAGAGAGACGTTGGCGATCGCCCCCGGCAAGCGGTAGTAGAACACCATGAACGCCAACACCAGCAGCAAACCACCGGCCCCGGCGTACAAACTCTTCTGAATACTGTCGCGGCCCAGGGTCGCACCGACGGTGCGGTTCTCAACCACTTCCACGGGCAAGGGCAACGACCCCCCCCGGAGCTGAATCGCGAGGTCGCTGGCGGTCTGGGAATCAAAATTGCCAGAGATTTCCGCACTGCCCCCCGTAATACCGGTACGGGCATATTCAACCCCCACCCCCGGCGCACTGATGAGCTGGTTATCCAGGAAAATGCCCAGTCCGCGGCCGGTTCCGGCAATGCCCTTGGTCAGCTCAGCAAACAGATCGCCGCCCTCGCCATCAAAGCGAATATTGACGGCCCAACGCTGACCCGTGCCGATGGGCGCACCCACCGCATCTCTCAGGTTTGTGCCGGTCAGTTTTGCGGGTTCAAACAGGTCGGCGATCGCCTCATTACTGCGCTGCAGTGCGGCTTGCGCCTCTTCCACAGCGGCTTCATCACCGGATTCCGTTGCGATCGCCAGCTGGGTCAAAAATTCTCCCCGCGCCAGGCTCTCCGCCTGAATCTGGGCTTCCGTGTCCGCCTTCTGAGCCCGGAACTCCAGCTGGGCCGTACCGCCAAGGACTCGCTCTGCCTGCTGGGGGTCACTAACGCCGGGAAGCTGAACCAAAATTTGGTCTTGTCCCACGGTCTGCACGACCGGTTCTGCCACCCCCAAGCCATTGACCCGGTTTTCGAGCACCCGTGTCACCGCTTGCAAATCCGGCTCAGTGATTTTGGGAATCTCTTCCGTTGGCTTCACCAAAATCGTGAGCTGGGAACCGCCCTGAAGGTCCAGCCCTAAACGCGGCGGCACCTTCACCAAAACAAACACCGCGCCAATCACCAGCGCCAGAATCAGAGCCAGAAGCCCTCGCTGCTTACCCATGCTTTACTCCTACGACTTTCCTTGGCATGGGGCTTAGCGGTGCGAAGCCCCGACAACTTTTTTTTGGGGGTTGGAATTGACCCTTCCAACCCCGACGATTTGGGGGATGCGGCTAAATTTGGCCATCCACCATGGCTTTGACCTTCTCCACAATTTGCTGGGGCTGAATGATGGTCAGGTTTTCCAAGGTGCCGTTGTAGGGCGTCGGGATGTCCTGGGAAGACATGCGCACAGGCTGGGCATCTAGCTCATCGAAGTAGCGATCGCAAATGGCCGCGATTAGCTCTGCGGCAATACCACCGGTCTGCATACATTCTTCAACGATGATCACCTTGTGGGTCTTCTTGATCGAGGCCCCGATGGTGTCGAAGTCGAAGGGCTTGAGTGAAATCAGGTCAATGATTTCGGGGTCATAGCCTTCCTTCTCCAGCGCCTTGGCTGCCTGGGTGCAGTGATGACGCATGCGGGAGTAGGTGAGGATGGTGACATCCTTGCCCTCGCGTACCATCTCGGCCTTGTCCAGGGGCTGGACAAAATCCCCGTCGGGCATCGTGTCCTTGAGGTTGTAGAGCAGGACGTGCTCAAAGAAAAGCACGGGATTGTCGTCGCGGATCGCCGCCTTTAACAGCCCCTTGGCGTTCTTCGCCGTGGAGCAGGCCACAATCTTCAGACCAGGCACCGCGTGGAAGTAGGCTTCCAAACGCTGGGAGTGCTCAGCACCGAGCTGACGGCCCACCCCGCCTGGGCCACGGATCACCATGGGGATTTTGTAGTTGCCACCGGAGGTGTAGCGCAACATGCCCGCATTATTGGCAATTTGGTTGAAGGCCAGGAGCAAAAAGCCCATGTTCATGCCTTCAATAATGGGGCGCAGACCGGTCATGGCTGCACCAATGGCCATGCCCGTGAAGCTATTCTCGGCAATGGGCGTATCGAGCAGGCGTAGGTCGCCGTATTTCTTATATAGATCCTTCGTAACCTTGTAGGAACCCCCGTAGTGGCCGACGTCTTCACCCATGACTAGGACCGTGTTATCACGGGCCATTTCTTCGTCGGTTGCTTCCCGCAGGGCGTTAAACATTAATGTTTCAGCCATCGTTGCTTCCCGGTTCCTCTTCAGTATCTGTACGGCGTTTCAATAAACGTGCTCCAAAAAGCACGGTTGAATAAGCACGGTTACGGCTGGTTTAGTCCATGTTCTGTTCTGAGAAACAGGCACGGCCATGTCCAGGCATAGCAACCAATATTATCCTTTTTTCGGATTCAACTATAGCGGGTTTTAGTCCTCTTCCCCCGCAGCCCCGCCGAGCTTTACAGAAGAGCCCGCCAGCATTTGCTGAATCTTTACCCAGTCAAGGGTCCAGTCTCCAACCGTCCGCAGAATGGCGCTGCGCCCTGGAACGGAATCGTCGGCGGTGGGTTGAGGGGCGAGGTCCTGGAATTGGAGCGTCAGATGAAGGTAGCGATCGGGCCGATGAACCAAGCGATCGGGCCATTCAATTGCCATGATCCCCGGCTCTTTTTCCCAGCCCTCCCAGTAGGTTTCCAGATAGAGTTGCTCAACGGCAGCGGGGTCTAGGCGATACAGGTCGAGGTGGTAGAGCGGCATGCGGCCATCGAGATACTCGGAGATCAGCGTGAACGTTGGGCTGACAATGGCATCCGCAATCCCTAAACCGGCGCCAATGCCCTGCGTCAGCGTCGTTTTGCCGCTGCCCAGATTTCCCTCTAGCAACAACACACTTCCCGCTGGAAGCATCTCCCCCAGGGCTTCGCCCAATCGCTGGGTGGAATGGGCCTGGGGCAACAAAAATGTGCAATCTTGGGGCATTCGATTAAAAGTGCTTTTGATACCAGCGCATCAGAATCCGTCCGAGACGCTGGGAATTGTGACGCACCAGACCGTCAGATTCTTCATCAATGACGTTGGCGGCAATGATGCGACGGCCCAGGCGCAGGATGGCTTCGCGATCGAAGGCAACGGGGTGGGATTGGCCCTCGGCATAGCGTTCCAGGGCAATGTTGGAGGGCGGCGATCGCTGCAACAGTACCGCATCAAACAGGGGCCGACCACAGGCGCGATCAATCGCGGCAATGTGGTCTGAAACGCTGTAGCCCATGGTTTCGCCAGGTTGGGTCATAACATTGCAGACGTAGATGCGCGGCACCTGGGCCTGCTCGATGGCATCAGCAATTTCAGGCACCAGCAGGTTGGGGATGATGCTGGTGTAGAGGCTGCCGGGGCCAATGATGATGAAATCAGCTTCTTCAATGGCGCGAATCACCCGGGGCAATGCTGGCGGATTCGCGGGTTCACAGCCAATCTCAACAATTTTGCCGTTGGCCTGGGGAATATTTGATTCGCCATGAACAACCCGGCCATCTTCCATCCGCGCCCAGATATTCACATCGCTGAGGGTGGCGGGCAACACCGTACCGCGTACGGCCAGGACCTCGGAGGAGGCGGCGATCGCCCGCTCAAAATCCCCCGTCACATTGGTCATGGCAGTCAGAAACAGATTGCCAAAGCTATGGCCCGCCAGACCATCCCCCGTCTCAAAGCGATAGCTAAACAGCTCGGTCAATAGTTTTTCTTCCCGGGCTAGGGCCGTGACGCAGTTGCGAATGTCGCCGGGGGGCTGCACGCCCATCTCGCGACGCAAACGTCCAGAGGAGCCCCCATCGTCGGCCACGGTGACGATGGCCGTAATGTTGGAGCTGTATTCCTTGATGCCCCGCAGCATGGTAGAAAGGCCCGTGCCGCCGCCCACGACGACGATCTTAGGACCACGATTCAGCCGCCGGTGGGTCAGCATCATATCCACCAGTTCCTCATCCCGCTCCGGCATCAGCACATCGCTAATGCTGTCGAAGGTGCGGCTTTGCCCCCAAAAGACAAACAGCAGACCCACGAGCAAGGCAATGGGTCCGCTGATGTGGCTGGGCAAAAGTTGGGTGATGAACTCCAGCGATCGCATCACAAAACGAATCAAGTAATGCACCGGACTGAGGTTGGCCCAAATGGCCACACCAAAGACCACGAGGAGCATCCCCGTCGCACTCATGAACATCCAGCGCTTCACGAAGAGTCCGGGCATGAGCCATTTAAACCACTGGCCCACCCGGCGGGGGGTTCGCTGTTTGGACGCATGGCCGAGGCTATATATAGTGCGTTTTAATAAGCTCATAGCGCTCATTATCCCGTCTCCATCTTTGCTATCGAAAGGGGGGCAGGGCCAGTTTAGAGTAGGGGCGAAGAGCACATCCTACCCACATAAAGGATTAATGCCTATGGTACCGGCGACTCCGGCTCCCTTAATTGAGTTGCGGGGAGTTTATAAAACTTTTGGCAATAAGACCGTGCTCAAGGGAGTCAATTTACAAATCTTCGAGGGCGATCGCATTGCGGTCATTGGTCCATCGGGCACGGGAAAGTCAACCATCATGCGGGTTATCGCCGGTTTGCTGATGCCCGATGAGGGAGAAGTCCTGCTCAATGGCGTGGCGCGACAGTCTCTGATTGAAGATGCTGAGGATCCCTTCCACATCAGTTTGGTGTTTCAGCAGGCGGCCCTGTTTGATTCGCTCACCGTCGGCGAAAATGTCGGATTTTATCTCTACCAGCATTCCAAACTCACTCGCAAAGAGATTCAGACCCTGATCGACGAGAGCCTCGACAAGGTTGGTCTGGGTCCCATCAGCGCTCTCTATCCGGCAGAGCTGTCCGGCGGCATGCGCAAACGGGTCAGCTTTGCCCGCGCCATTATCCAAAACCCAGAAACCCAGAACCCATCCCCAAACCGGAAGCCCACCGCCAAGCCCACGGGCATGATTCTCTACGACGAGCCCACGGCGGGTCTCGACCCCATTGCTTCGACCATCATCGAAGACCTCATGAGCAATCTGGGCTGCAAAGACGCCACGGGCTGTGCCACCTATCTCGTCGTGACCCACCAGGAGAGCACCATTCGGCGAACCGCGGACCGGGTGGTGATGCTCTACGACGGTCAGGTGGTCTGGCTGGGTCGGGTGGATGAGCTGGACGACAGCGACAACCCCTATGTGCGCCAGTTTTTCAACGCCAGCGTGGAGGGTCCGATTCAGGCGGTGCCCTAAACCGGTTTAGGACAAGCGGCTGAAGACAAGCGGCTGAATACAGGCTGCTGCAAACAAGCTGCCGTCGCGCGAATTGGCACAGGGCCAGCGCCGGAGGAACAGTCATTGGCTAGAATTGAGGCGCAATTTCCTGAGGTCAGCGGTGACTGGCCCTCATCCTCGACCGTGACTTCTACCAAAGCCTCAGCCCAAGAATTGTCCCAAGCGCCTTCAAAACAGCCTCCCAAGTTCTATCCCGCGACGCCCATCCCTTGGTTTCGCCGCTTCGTGCAGCTCCTGTCCAGCAACATCTCCCGCTGGGGATACAAAATGGACCTGGAAATTGCCCCCGAGGATCTGGCTCGGCTCAAGGCATTGAATGGCCAGCGTGTGGTTCTCTGTCCGAACCACCCGACGTTTCGGGAACCCATCTTGATGTATGTACTGTCCCAGAAAATCGGCAAGCCGTTCTATTACATGGCGGCCTATGAGCTGTTCAACAACGTCATGGGCAAGGTGTTCCAGAGTATTGGCGTCTATTCCATTCGCCGGGGGCTGGTGGACCGGAGCAGCATCAAAGCCACCGTGGATTTGTTAATGCAACCCGCCTGTCATCTCGTGTTGTTTTTGGAGGGTCGCTGCTCATTCCAGAACGATCGCGTCATGCCCTTCCAAACCGGGGGGGTGCAACTGGCATTCCAGGCCATGGGCAAATTGGCCAAGCAGGGCGACGCGGCGGATATGTACGCCGTACCCATCGCCATCCGCTACCGCTATGCCAGCAAGGACATCGACGAGGTGGTGGAGCTGACCATGGCAGAGGTGGAGGAAGGATTGGGGATGAAGGCTGTGGATATCCAAGCGGACGATCCAGCCCAACAACGATATCTGCGACTGCGGGCGATCGCCGAACGGGTGCTGAGCAATATCGAAGCGGACTATCCCGCGTTGCTGTTGCCCGAGGCGGAGCAAGGCGACTGGAACGATCGCATGACCCACCTACGCAAAGTCCTATTGGCCCATTGCGAGACGAGCCTGGGGCTGTCGGTGAATGAGAACCAACCCGCCCGCGATCGCGCCTACCGTATCCAAGCGACGCTCAAGGATCGCCCCGAGCCGGAAGCCCCTGGCACGATGTCCTCAGCGCTGATTCGCAAGTCCGTTGAACGACTGCTGAATCTCGATGCGATTTACGATGGCTATGTCGCAGAGAATCCAGTTCCCGAGCGTTTTCTAGATACCCTGGCGCGGTTCCAGCGGGAGGTCTTCAACATCGACGAGCCGCCGCCCAAGGGCCTGCGCAAGGCACGGATGAAGGTGGGGGAGCCGATTAATCTGAAGGATTGGTTGGCGGGATACAAGGGCGATCGCAGCGGCACGGTCCAAACAGCCACGGACGCGATTCAGCAGGCGGTCCAGGGCAAGCTCGATGAACTCGTTATCGAACTGGCAGAGTTGTAATGGCAAATAATTCGCAGGGTAAGGTTTTCTCGTTTTTGCCTATTCCAACTCCCTTGTTTTATGGGCTACTGCTGCTGGGGATGGCGATCGCCCTCCTCTTCACCAGTCTTCTGTCTGTGCCGGTTGCGATCGCAGGCTGGTCCATGCTCGCCGGGGACATTCTGCTGGCGGTTCTGGCGTTCATCGACGGTTGGCGCACCCGCAAACGTCGCGTCACCGTGACCCGCGATCTCGACCCACGCCTTTCCATTGGTCGCGACAACCCCGTGACACTCACCGTGAAAGCCAACCCCTGGCCAGCGGATGTACAAATCGCCGATGGCCACCCTACTAAGCTGAAAACCAGCGGTGTCCCCGCAACGATTCAGCTCAAGGCCAACGAAAGCAAGGAAGTACGATACAGCATCCATCCCACCGAACGTTGCCAGCTCAACTGGTCATCCATTCAAGTGCGTCAGCGTAGCCCCTGGCAGTTGGTCTGGCATCCCTGGACCGTAGACCAGCCCCAGAAAACCAAGGTCTATCCCGACTTAGTCAGTCTACGGGAGCTAACCATTCGCCTCGCAACAGAGTCCTCAGGGGCGCTGCGGATGAAACAGCGGCGGGGCATCGGCACTGAGTTTTCAGAGCTGCGGGAATACGCCAGCGGTGATGATCTGCGCTTTATTGACTGGAAGGCAACGGCTCGGCGGGGGCGACCTTTAGTCAGAGTTCTGGAGCCAGAGCAGGAACAGACTGTGCTGATTTTGCTCGATCGCGGCAGGTTGATGACGGCTCAGGTCATGGGGCTGAAGCGGTTTGACTGGGGCGTCAATGCGGCACTGAGCTTGGCCACGGCGGCGCTGCATCGGGGCGATCGCGTCGGTATCAGTGTCTTTGACAGCAAAGTGGAAACCTGGATTCCACCGGAGCGCGGCAGCCAGCATTTGCCAAAGATGCTGGAACAACTCAGTGCGATTCAGCCGGTGTTCAAAGAGCCAGATTATCTCGGTGCCGTCAGCACTGTGATTCAGCGTCAGACGCGGCGTGCCCTGGTGGTGGTACTGACCGATATTGTCGATGAAACGGCGTCGTCCGAATTACTCGGAGCCCTGGGTCGGCTCAGTCCCCGCTACTTGCCCTTCTGTGTGACCCTACGCGACCCACAGTTGGATCAGCAAGCCAAGGTTGCAGCCACAGACATCGACACAGCCTTCCGCCAAGCCGCAGCCCTAGACCTACTCAGCCAGCGTCAACTGGCCTTTGCCAAGCTGAAACAGCGGGGTGTGATGGTGTTGGATGCCCCGGCCTCTCAGATCAGTAGCGAGCTAGTGGATGAGTATCTGCGGCTCAAAGCCAAGAATCGTCTCTAGCGCTAGGATGCGATGGCCATCGGACGCAGACCTAAGACGCAGGCCCTATAAATCAGACCCGAGGACGCAATAGCCTTAGGAAGCAAGGGATTGCTCAGCTCGTAACCCACGCCAGTGGAGCAAGCAATCCCGCTGACGCGGTGAAAGGGTTGCACCGAGGGCAGGCAGCAAGTCCGCCCGGGGGAAAAACTTCTTGCAAAGCTCCATGTCCTTGGGATTCTGAGATGTGTAGGCAAAAATCAGGACCAGGCGCTCACCCTCCTGGGCGATCGCGCCATGGTGAAACACGCTCGTTGTATCCACAAGAACAGCCGTTCCCGCAGGCCCCGTCGCCGCCTCCCACTGGGATTTCGGCACGAGCTTAGCAATGTCCTGGTCCTTGCAGAAATAGCGCCAAAACCAGTGATAGCGAAAGCTCCAACGCCGACGGCGCGGGTTGAAACAGTCCTTGGGCACATACTCAAAAGGACCGTTCTTTTCCCCCACATCGTTGAGATAGACCAGCACCTTAAAGACGTTCGTATCCTCGCCATCCACATGCCAAAGGCGCGTCCCCACCTGCTGTCCGTCAGGACTATCCTTGCGTAACGCCACACCAATGCAGGCGGGAGGCGTCTCCAGATACTGCTCCACTAAATCCAGGAGCCGATCGTTGAGACCCCAACGCAAAATATCGGCATGGTCCGTGGCAATAAGGGCCGCATCTGCATGGACACAGTGAGCCGTGAGATCATCCTCCGCGCGATCGCCCTCTCCGCGGAGACTGTCCATCGACGGCAAGGTTTTGACCAACTCCTGGGCTGCGATCCACATGTTCGATGTACCTTCAAACCCCAAAGCATCGACATGGGTTTTGACCGCACCGTAGCGGTTCAGGATACGACGAAAAGATTGGGCGATCGCAGGCCATTCCAGGACAACGCGATCGCTTTTTTTGCGGTTCTCCAACGACCATTTGGCCCCGGGAAAGCGAGCCTCGGCTTTCGGTGTGAGTCCTTGCATCGCGTTGAGCATCTCCGAACGAATGGTTGTCATCAAGCCGTGCAGTCCCTTTGTCGCCACCCCCACAAGCAATCCCACTGGCGGGCAGACAACTGCGGCTTCAGCAGGGGCAGCAAATGCTCCGCCGGGAAAAACTCTTTGCAAAAATCCAGTCGCTTGGGGCGATGGGTTGCATAGGCAAAAATCAAAACCGTGCGCTCCTCAGTGGGCACCGCGCCATGGTGAAAGACTTGGGTCGTGTCGGCCATAATTACGCTGCCCGCTGGCCCCGTGCAAGTCTGCCACTGTTCTGGATCAACAATGCGGCCCATATCAGCGTCGTAGCAATGGAGCTTTTGGTGACGCAGATAGGTTGGACTCACGTAGCGATACGTGGAATTGAAGGCAGTTTTGGGGACGTATTGAAAGGGTCCGTTCTCCCGTTTCACGTCGTTGAGATAGACCAAGACTTTGACAACACAAGTGTCCTCTCCATCCAGATGCCACAGGCGAGTTCCCACCTGCTCACCGTTGGGGATGTCCTTGCGTAAATTAACCCCAAGGAATGAAACCGGCAGTTGAATATAATTTTCGACAATGTCCAGCAGCCGCTCCTCTAGCCCCCAGAGCAGAACCTCCGAAAAATCCTGGATGATATCTTCTGAACTGCCGTGAATGCAGTGACCAAGCATGTCCCCCTCATCATGGGACTTGGAATCGGGCAATTGAGCCGCCAGATTCTGGGCTGCCCGGACAAACTCAGGATTACTGGAAAAATCGAGCGCGTCCAAAGAGGTCTGGAGCCCCCCTGCTTGCCTTAGCGTTTGCACCAGGTAGCGATCGCCTGCGGACAGGGTCGGTCTCGTTACCGTTGGCGAAAACCTGGCCCGAAGACGATGCATCCAGCACCGCCAGAGATGAAACTGTAGTCGATTGAACACAGCAAAGAGACGATTTTTGGCATGACGGGGGAGGTGAATCGAAGTATCCAAAGATGTATGGGGTTCCAACGATGCACTGGAATCCCATTGCTCTATCGCTGCGCCATCCTCAGAAAGGCTTAAGGCGTTTTCCAGAAGAGTGTTAGACATTTGAATAAAATTAAGCACCACCAACCCACACCAGAAGCGGTAGACCTCTGAGCGAGATAGAGATAGATATTTTCCAGTAGAGGACTAACCTGACCATGACTCACGGGACGAAGCAAGCTCTCCCAATTCCCCCAAAGAAGACAATGACAAGTTGAGAGGCAAGCGTCCCAGATACAGGTATATCTTTTGACATAGGTCTCCTTGGTTCTACCGGGGGAGATTCATCAATTCTTTAGCCTTTGCGACTGCTCTATGAAGGTAGAGAAATGTCTCCCCAATACGAGGTCGCCGTTCAGCCGCTAAAATTCAGACAGAGCCGAATGCTTGCCCCTTATCTCCCAATCCAGGACCTGCATCTCTGTGACCGAACCGCTCCGTCAATATTCGTCATCCCATCCATCAAAGATTGTGATTCTGGGCGGAGGGCTGATGGCGCTGGCGATCGCCCTCGAACTCCGCCTGCGGGGCGCTGAAGTCACCGTTCTGAGCCGCAACCGTTCAGATGCCGCCGCCTACGCCGCAGCGGGCATGCTGGCTCCCCAGGCCGAGAAGTTAGACGCAGGCCCCATGCAAGAGCTGTGTCTACGCAGCCGTGAACTGTATGGGAGCTGGGCTGCTAAGTTGGAGGCCCTGACGGGATTGGACACGGGCTATTGGGCCAGTGGCATCCTGAATCCAATGTATGAACAACCCGCGTTTGCGGTAGCCACCGCTGAACAAGCGACGGTTGTTCGCAAACCAGAGCCACCGTTCAAAAAATCTCTGGAAGAACAAGCACCCGCAGAGTGGTTGGGACCGGAGGCCATTCGCCATCGCCAACCGGGCTTGGGGTCTGACGTGGTGGGGGGATGGTGGTTTCCGCGCGATGCCCAGGTGGACAATCGGCGTCAGCTCGTAACCGCTCTGCAAGCAGCGGTGAAACAAACGGGGGTGGATTGGCGAGAGGGGGTGACGGTGACGGGCATTAAGCGCGAGGGGAAGCGCGAGGGGAAGCGTGAGGGGAAGCGCGTGACAGCGATCGCCACGAACCAAGGCAACATCACTGCGGATCAATACGTCTTGGCAGCGGGGGCCTGGTCAGGGGCCCTCCTAGACCTACCCGTTTTTCCGCGCAAAGGGCAGTTGCTTTCGGTTCAGGCTCCGGTTGGGCAGGGGCAGCTCTATGCCAAACAGCCCCTCAATCAGGTTTTGTTTGGCGATCGCATCTACATCGTGCCGCGCCGGGATGGTCTGATTGTCATTGGTGCCACGTCCGAAGATGTTGAGTTTACCCCGGGCAATACGCCTGCGGGACTGAAGCAGCTCCTGACGGAAGCCATTCGTTTGTATCCGCCGCTGAAGGACTTTCCCATCGTGGAAACCTGGTGGGGCTATCGGCCTGGGACACCGGATGAGCTGCCGATCTTGGGGCCGAGTGAGCTGGAAAATTTGGCGATCGCCACCGGCCATTATCGCAACGGCATTTTGCTGGCACCGATTACAGCTCAACTGATTGCCGACTGGGTGTTGCAAAGAAAAACCGACCCCTTACTTCCGGCTTTCCGGTGGGATCGGTTTATTGTGTGAGGAACACAGGCGATAGGCGCAACAGCTTCAGACCAGTTGCCCCTAAAACTTATGCATGGTCTAGTTGACCGCAACCTTGATCACTTTGTTCCGCTCATCTTCAGTCTTCGGTAACGTCAGCGAAAGAATGCCGTCCTGATAGTGGGCTGTTACCTCGGTATTTTTCACGGGCGTCGGCAACGGAATTACACGATGGAATTTGCCATAGTGAAACTCCGTGCGGCTGTAGCCGTTGTCCTCGGTTTTGGTTTCTGAGCGACGCTCCCCACGGATGGAAACGGAGTCTGCCGTAACTTCCACATCCAGATCTTCCGGCTTGAGACCGGGTACTTCGAGTTTCAGTAAAACGGTCTCATGCGTTTCTTCTAGCTCCGCAGAGGGAACAAAGCGGCCTCCCAAGGTCTGGGACAGGCTGCCCTGCTGGGGCAGGGTGGTGAGTTGATCAAACAAGCGATTCATTTCTCTTTGCATGGAATCGATTTCGCGAAACGGTTCCCAATGTACAAGTGACATCTTGATTTACTCCTTCAATGATTCAGTGATTGTTTTGAACCAGTAACGGGTCAATTCAGAAGGTTCGCAGTGGGCACAGCGCTAATTAGGTGCCTCCGTGGCGTTCCTTTGTTCTCACTATAGCGAGGCAAAATCAGCTCAGCAGTACGGCTTTGCGTCCCCAAAACGTCGGTTTCCCGATCGCCTAAAATGCCTGAAATCATTAGGTTCGGCTGCTTCGACTTCCCCCTCCGGTTTGCCCCACTGTTGCATGGACAGCGGCGATCGCATGATGGGTTCATCAGCCAGCAAAACCCGAAGCGAAAACCTTCACATGCAACAGACTCCATAAAACAGGCCCAAACAACACAGGCCCAAACAACACAGACGAAGAAAATAAGCGAACTAAACCTCTCGCCCAATGCATTGCAAGCATCTTCGTTGCAGCATTCCAATCCAGTACTTAATTTAGGGTTACATTCCATGACGACTTTCCCCATTAACACGTTCTTTGGCCAGATTGCACCGGAACTTGAGCAACTGCGCCGTCAGATGGACGAAATATTTGAGACGGGCGCGATGCCTACTGCATCCCCTGCCCCTACGACGACCTCAATGAAGACCAAGAGTCCTGCTGTGGCAGCTTGGCGGCCTCGGGCATCGGTTGGCGATGGCGGCGACAGCTATCAGCTCCAGCTCCAGCTTCCAGGCATCGATGCTAGCCAGATTGAGATTGAAGCACGGCGTGATGGGGTGACGGTGAGGGGCGATCGCCAGGCTCCTACGACCGATGCTCAACCCATCCATTCTGAATTCCGCTACGGTGCCTTTGAACGCAGCTTCCGCCTCCCGGAAGAGATTCAACAGAAGCAGGTCAGCGCGGCCTATATCGACGGCATTTTGACCGTCACGTTACCGAAGCGTGCTGCTGCTGAAGATTACAAAGTGAAGGTACAGGTTTCAACAGCGCAAGAGGCCGCAGGGGAGACCCATGCAGCATCAGAAGCAGGGCCAGAAGCAGCATCAGAAGAAGTTGCAAAGGCAGCAGTGGCTGTGACAGAAGCACCAACGCCTGCTGAGGAACCAGAGTCTGTTTGGTAAGCTCTAGTCCTCGTTTGGGTTGGGTCACTATTGCGAAGTCTTGGACATTTCTTCAACACTTCGCAGCAGATTCCTCCTCATTGTTTTTATGATTTCTCCTGGAGCTGGCCTGGTAAGCCAGCTCTTTTTTCATGGAAATTCTTACCCCTATTCTGAGCATCTAAATTGGCAGGTCTAACGCGCTTGCCGACCGGGCTTCGACTCCGATCAGCCCTCGCCTGCTTAGATTGCAGGGGTATCGCGGCTTTAACAGCGCCGAAACCAGCAGCAGACAAACACCATTGAGTTTGGGCTATCTGGTTTTTGGGCTACCGACTTATTCCAAATAAAGCCTTCTTCAAGAGAGAGAGATTCAACTGTTTTCCAGGATTGGAAATCGTGTGATCTTTTGCGATGGGTTGGGCAACTCATATTATCGCTTGAATGCTGGATTCAAGTCATTCGTATTTATTTACCAGAGAATCAAATTGCTCCGTTTTAGCCATTAGATTTTGTGGGCATTCTAACGCTGAGACTCACCCAAAATCCTGAGAAGCTACCAGAATCTTGTTATGCTGCCCAATCTCTTCGGCATCTGTATCGCCCTATTTTGGGTCGCAATGGTCATTGACTGTGTTCGGTTCGAGCGAGATAACCGAGCGGGTTGGCTCTGGTTCATGGTGCTGTTTAACGCCTTCGGGGCACTGTTTTATGCCGTTATCCGTCTGTCGCCTCGCTTGGGTGGACCCACAGTTCGATTCCCGGCGGGGTCCGTCGCATTGGCTCCAAGCTGGTACAGCGTCGGCCAACGGGGGACGATGAGGTCTGGAAGGCGGAGGCGGAGGCGAAGAATATTGGCAAGGCACTCCAGTTCGTCAAGCTAGGCAATTTACGTTATGACCGGGGGGAATTTGAGCCTGCACGACATGCCTATGAAAAGGCTTTGGAGCAGGAGTCGCGCAATGAGTTGGCGCTGTGGGGCATGGCCAATCTAGCGATTCAGGAGGGGACGGCGGAGGTAGCACGGCAGTTTTTGGAGCGGTTGTTGGCGGAGTCACCGGATTTTCAGTTTGGGGCGGGACCAACGTTGTATGGGCAAGTTTTATTAGAGTTGGGTGAGCTGGAGACGGCGATGGCTCATCTGGAAAAGCAGGCGAAGGTGCGACGACATCCGGCAGATTTGCTGATGCGGGCAAAGATTCACCAGCAGCGGGGGGATACGGCGGCGACAAAGACGTTGCTGGAGGATCTGATTCTGATGATTCGCAGCTCACCCAAGTTTTTTCAGCAGGAGCACAGTTCAACGCTGAAGGCGGCACAGAAACTTTTGAAAGCGTTGTAGGGCAATGGTTTGTAGAATGGGGATTGTAGGCTGACAATCCCTTTTTTTGAATGACCCCTCTCTTTTGCATGACTATGAACGCCCAAGACGATAAGAACCAGCCTCAGACCAACAGTAACGCAACGGAGAAGCCGGAGGCGGAGGCGGAAAAGATTCTGTGCCCTCACTGTCGGCGCACGGCCAGCAATGGCATCAAGTGTTTGGGGATCTGTGTGGCGGACAGTGACTATTAATCCGAGTCCTGCAACGGTACAAACCGATAACCATTCCCCCCAGTATCACCACCGGCCGCCGCCGACTGCACCTGAATCAGCAAACCAATGGCCGAACTCGGACGGCGATCGCCCGACTGCTGAAACCGAATCTCCCCCGTCGCCCCCTCCGCCACAAACGCCTCATCGGCCAAAACCCGCTGCAATCCCTCCCGATCCTGGGCCTGCTCCAACCCCGCCAACACCGCCTGCGTCGCATCATAGGCCAGGGCCGTGCGCCAATTCACATTGCCGCCCCAAAGCTGACGCGCCTGCTGAATAAACGCCGGATCCTGAGCCACCTGCGGATGCCAAGCCACCGACAACACCATGCCATTCACCGCCTCTTTGCCCTGGTCCAACGTCTCAAACGTCGCCATCGTTGACCCACTGAACAGCGCCATCCGCCCTGTCGCTTTCTTCGCCAAATTGGTCGCCTGACTGATGCGCTCCACCGACGGATTCAACAGCAACGCATCCACGCCATCCGCCACCGCATTGGAAACGAATTTGCCCGAGTTGAACGACTCCGACGAAAAGTCACAGGGCACCGAACTGACCTGACCGTTATTCCATTCCACCGCCTGACGAAACTCCTGGTTAAACGTCATGCTGTAGGGCGACTTCGAGTCATTACAGAGAGCAAACCGCCGCTTGCCCGACTTCTTAATCGCATAGCTGGCCAAATGCCGTGCATCCGCCCGCACTGACGGCACCGTGCGGAACACATAGCTGCCCAGATCCGACACCTCCGCCGCCCCACTCGTCGGCGTCACCATCACCAGCTTCTCCCGGTGATAGATTTCCCCCGCGGCCAACGTCACCTCGCTAGCATTGTGACCAATCACCGCCAGAATCGATGAATCCTGCACATGGCGTTCAGCAATTTGCCGACCCAATGCGGGGCTATTGTCATCGTTCGCAATTTGTACCTGCAACATCGGCTGTTGCTTATCCTTGCCCTTCTCTGTCGCTTGGTTATAGTCTGCCTGGGCCTGGGAAATCCCCCGCAACATTTCCTGGGCAATGTTGAGATTGCCGCCGATGGGGACGCTGGTGGCGACACGCAGAATGGGGCGATTGCTCTGTTTCGCCGCCAACGCCGCCTTGGCATTGTTGAGGTAAATGCGGGATTCGGGATCGTTGGGGGCATAGTCCAACGTGCTCTGGAAGAAGGCGATCGCCCCCCCATAGTCCCCCATCCCAAACGCCTGTACCGCCTGCTGCTTCGTCGCTAAGGTGCCCGTATTCGTAATCAAAATCCGGTTGCCGAGGCTACTAGAAGAGTCACCCAGTTGCACGGGAGGGGCAAGATGAATGGGCTCAACAACTTTAGCGCCAGAGGTTAGACCAGGCTCACGCCCCGGCGTTGGCTCATCTCTGACACCATTCATCGCCAACAATGCCGCCGCCCCAATCCCAACCAGCAGGCCCAAACCCGCCACCGAAACACCCGCTTGCTTGGCGGTGATGGCCCCATTCGAGGACTGGGGCCACTGCAACACGGGAGCTGAGGGATGCTGACAGATGACCGGCAACCAGGATGCACAGGGAAACGTCGCTTCAATACCCTGGAGTTTTTCCCGCGCAATGCGCAGGGCCAGGTGCAGGGGCTGTCCCTGGGAAAAACTTTCGAGGAAATAGCGCAGGAACGTCTGGGCGACCGAATCCGCCACGGGTTCGCGCATCACGACCGTATAGGGAATTTTTAGATTGACCAACCCCTGGGCCAAGCCCAAGCCATCGCAG
The DNA here is from genome assembly GCA_938017515.1 of uncultured Pseudanabaenaceae cyanobacterium. GTDB lineage: Bacteria > Cyanobacteriota > Cyanobacteriia > PCC-9006 > JAAUQQ01 > JAAUOP01. Next base: position 19,930 of record CALIJJ010000214.1, on the reverse strand, counting down.
GAGTTAAAAATCGCCAGTTTAAGCCCCTTTCGCACGGCCTGTTGTAGGGCATACTCTAGTTCCGATAGGGACAGGGCTTCGGTGTCATTGATCTGCACCTCTCCGTCCTGGGCATCGGCTTGGCTGGCGCTGTGGCCTGCAAAAAAGAGAATGTCCCAGGGGCGCTCCCAAAGCTTTTCGTTGAGCAGTTGGCGGGAGGGCTTGTCGAGAAGGGTGATGTCGGCATTGGGGAGCTGTTCGAGGATTTGGCGATCGCGCTGCACATCCAACGCCTCACTATTGCCCAACACCGCCAACACCTGCACGGGTGACTGCATCGCAACTGAATCGGCAACCTCCGGCGGATAGCTGCTGTGCAAGGCTAAGCCTAAATTGGGATACTGATCAAACATCTCCCACAGATGCCAAGGCAACCGCCGCAGCTGCACATCATCCGTCTGCAAAATTAACTGGGCTGACTCCCCTCGCGAGACCGCCTGCTGAAACTCCATTTGCAGCCGCAGCACGGGCGCATAGCCCAGCCAGCGGATCACCGCATTTTCTAGGGCATCGGCAGCGCGGCGGCAGTCTCCCACCACGGACTGATTGGTGACCTGGGCATCCGGCACAATGATGCGGCCCGGCAACTTACGATATAGGCTTTGCCACTGCTGATACAGCCTTGGAATCCCAGGGGCCGGGGGCAGTTGGCCATGCAAAATCTTGTGGGGAGCCCGACCCGCCTCACTGATTTCAACCGTAACCGGAAAGCCCGTGGCAAAATTCCCGTCATCGATTTCCAACACAATTCGCTTGGTGGGTAGGATGTCGCGATCCCCCGATTTCGACCGTCCCCGCAGCGCTTTCATAAATCCTATTCCGCCCTCTGTCTGATCATGAATGCCCAACCCGGTTCGTTAATTCTGGCGCTCTCTAATTCTGGATACCGTTAGCTTTGGCCATCTATCGTGTTCAACGTCAAAATTTATTCACCACAACCCGATGGGCTGTCCTCTGAGTGCTCCCATCCAAATCATAGGAAATTCCCCCATCTAGTGCTTCATAACGGCGGTTATGAATTTCGTCAGCATTTGCACGAACAGCCTACGCCCTAGGGTCTTCGAGGAATTACCCTAGGTTTTACGCCGTTCCACTCACTTTGTTACGCATCTTAACAGAAGTGTCTGAGCGGTCTGCCACTGCACTCTTCCACGGCTTTCTATGGCTGGCTTTGAGAATCGCCCCCAACCCAACTCCGACAGGACTCGGCTTAGCCGACGCTCTACTCGTCAGCGCCAGCGCCAGAACCCCTCGCGACGGCGATGGTTCCCACCACGAGTTTCAGCCCTGGGATTCTTAAAAGGCTTGCTGGTCATGCAGTTGCTGTGCCTGGTGCTCTGGGGACTGACCTGGCAAGCCGCCCCCGTCGAACTCTCCTTTGTGATTCCCCAGGACGAAGCCTTGGTGTGGCAGGGCGTCATCCAGCGCTTTGAAGCGAGCCACCCCCACATCCGCATCACCCCCGTCACCGATCCCACGGAAACCTACACGACGGATCAGCGAGAGGCGATTTACACGGCAGATTTTCAGGCGGATGTGCCCCAGCATGATCTGGTTTACATGGATTTGGTCTGGACACAGCAATTTGTCGAGAACCTGATGGATTTGAATGAATTGGAGGGACGGGGCAGCGCGAATACAGACTTTTTGGAAACAGAACTTGCCCTAGGACGCGGCGATGGCACGGGGGTCTATCGCTTGCCCATGCGGACCGATGTTGGTGTCTTGCTCTATCGCCAAGATTTGCTGGAGCAGGCAGGACTGAGCTTGCCCAAAACGCTGGAGGAGCTGAACCAGGCGATCGCAACCCTGAAGCAAAGCACGAATGCTGACCTGGGCTACCTTTGGCAGGGGCGGTCCTACGAAGGCTTGGTGGTAAATTTTGTTGAGGTGTTAAACAGCTTTGGGGGGACTTGGATTGAGGATCAGATGGGGAAGGATGCCACAGTGGGCTTGGACCAGCCCGAGGCGATCGCCGCCGCCGCCCTCCTGCGCCAACTCATCCAAGACAAAACCTCGCCGCCCATCGTCACGGACTACACGGAGCTGTCTTCCCTGGCAGCCTTTGAGCAGGGGCGGGCGGCGTTCCTCAGAGGATGGCCTGCCTTTTGGGCGGTGTTGCAGCGGCAGGATTGGGGGGAACAGGTGGCGATCGCCCCGCCCTTTGCCTTTGGCCCAAACCCTGGCCGGGGCTGTCGCGGCGGCTGGGGCTTTGGTATTCCCAAACATGCGGCTCACCCGGAGGAAGCCTGGGAGGCGATTCAGTATTTAACCAGTGAGGCAGCGCAAAAGCAGTTTGTGCTGGATTCGGGCTTTTTGCCGAGTCGGCGATCGCTGTTTACCGACCCAGACATCATCGCCAAATATCCCTTTATGCCGCAAATGTTGGAGGCTTTGGATCAGGCATCAACCATGCGACCCGTTACCGCACGTTATGCTGCTGCCTCCGATATTCTGCAAACGGCATTAGGCAAAATCTTGCGAGGGCAACAGTCTGTGGAACAGGCCATGGCAGAAGCTCAGACTGCAACGGAAATACTGATGGCCCAATAGCTGGTTGTGTTGCCAAAATCAGGTATGCCCTAATTGAGAGGAAAACCTAAGGTGTAATTGCTGGCGTTCTGCTTCAGTGACGTCATCGACCGAGCCGTTGATGTAACAACATTTCTAGGCGGACATGGTTTTGCTGAGCGCGGTAAATAGGCGGGTTGAATCCAAAAGAAAGAGGAGAGACCGATCGTCTGACTGAACGGTTGCAGAACTAACACAACGGATTTTCCCATCCGATTGATAGCGCTCAGGCAATGATTCAATGCTCTCTGGCAAAATCTTCTTCAGCACTGGCGGAGAATCAATGGGGATTCCGACAAACTGATGCTTTTGAACGTCCAGCATGATGAGTAGGAATTGCTCCGCAGGCAACTGCGATCGAGACGGTTCTTCGCCAAACAAATAGTGACCCACATCAACCAACAACAATTGCTCGCCTTTGTAGAGGGTCAACCCTAGGCCAGCCTCTGGTGAGTTCCCGTAGACCTCCCCCATAAACGTAATTCTTTCTACGGCCTCAATGGGTAAGGCAAACCATTCCTGACGCAGCCGAAACGAGATGAACTGACGCAGGTGTTTGGCAACCTTTTTTCGAGTGGGGCGTAGGCGGGCCTGGGAGAGCAAAGACATGGTTGACACCAAACACAGTGAATAAGGGAGACAAGAGCAAGCGAGACACGAGCAAACGAGACAGGCCTAGAACAATGTGACTAACAGCTTTAGCTAGGAGCAGCAACCTGAAGCAGGGACTGCAGTGAATCGAGAAGAACTTGCTCGTTATAGGGCTTAGAAAAGTAGGCGCTGGCCCCTAGCTCCATGGCAAGGCTACGATGCTTCTCACTACTACGGGAGGTCAGCATGATGATCGGTAGGGTGCTCCATTTGTGCTGGGCCCGCAACTCGGACAAAACACCATAGCCATCTAAGCGGGGCATTTCCAGGTCACAGACCATCGCCTGAACCTCTGAACTCTTGGTTAGTTTTTCGAGGGCATCCTGACCATCCTTCGCCTGAATCACCCGGTAGCCAACTCGCTCCAAATTCAACGCCAGGAAACGACGCACATTGATGGAATCATCCACGACCATAATCGTCGTTCGCTGAGCAATCGGACTGGACGAAGCTGTTGACGGCTTGGGAGGAGCTGTTAACGGCTTGGAAGGAACCGACGGCTGTGCAATGGGTCCCTGAATCATGTGTGTCAACAGTTGCTCTGCATCAACCAAAGGAACCACACGACCATCCCCCAGAATGGTTGATCCGGCAAAGCCGGGGGGCAGCGGCAGGATGCCTTCGATAGGCCGCACAGCCACTTCCTGTTCCCCCCAGAAGCGATCGACCTGGAGACCCATCCAATCGTTGCCGTGACGCAGAACCAGGATGGCTGGGGCATCGATTTTGGGAGACTCTTCTGTATCGGGCGATCGCTGGGGACAGGAAAAGGCGAGGGACTGACCCAGATTCCAGATGGGTAACAGATCGTCATTCCAGTTGAGCAAGGTTTGTCCCGCTGACTCACACAACAGCTCTGGATGAGGCGAAACCATCTCGGCAATTTCATCCGTCGGGAAGGCCATAACGAGACCCTGGCTTTCGACCACCAGCACCCGCAGCACCGACAGCGTAAACGGTACCGAGATTGTAAACACCGTCCCTTCACCGGGATGGGTTTCAATCTTCACCTCCCCTCGCACCTGCTGAAGATTGGTCCGAACCACATCCATCCCGACACCACGACCGGACAAGTCTGTCACTTGAGCCGCCGTACTAAAGCCCGGTTCAAAGATTAGATCCAGCAGTTCCGACTCCGTTGCTTGCTCAAGACGTGCCTCGCTAATCCCCATGTCATGGGCTCGAAGCCGAACTTTATCGAGATTAATGCCTGCACCATCATCCCGAACTTGAATCAAGGTTTGACTGCCCCGATGAGCCGCACGAATTTCGATCAAGCCCTTCGGCGGTTTACCTTGGGCCTGTCGCACGTCTGGCGGTTCAACACCATGGTCAAAACTATTACGCAGCAGATGCAATAGGGGATCGGCCAGAGCTTCCAGGACCACGCGATCGATCAAGGTGCCCCCCCCATGGACCTTAAGCTCCACAGACTTGCCATATTCCACGGACAAATCCCGCATCATTCGGGGGAAACGGCCCATCAGGTCTGAGAGGGGACGCATCCGGGTTTGGGTGACCTTGAGCTGCAGTTGCTTGATGGTTTGGTTGAGGCTGCGGGCCACCTGCTTGGTGTCTGCCAGTCCAAGGTCGATGTCGGTGGCCACCTCCTGGAGCTGCACTACATTCTCCATCTGGGTTTGGGAGAGGAGGTGAAGGGCTCCGTATTGATCCTTTTCGAGGATGTCAAAGTAGGGGGTCTGGCCAGTGGTCTCTAATCGATGCTGACTCAACTGCGAGGAGCTGCTGTTCTGGGCGGCAGCTGTAGTCAGGGCTAGGGATGCATTTCGTTGGGCTGAAGGCACCACACCAGAGGTTGTCACCTGGTCCTGGAACGTGCGTAGTTCGTAGTTACTCTCCTCGGCATTTTGTACGCGATCGCGCAGCAGTTCCACCGAAGACTGCATCCGGTTTAAGCGCAGGTTGAGGGCATTGCGGGTGATCAGGAGTTCACCAAACAGATCACTGAGTTGCTCCAACAATTTCAGTGGAATTCGCACGGTGGTTTCCGTGGCCCGTCGCGTCAGTTGAGGGGCAGGCTTAGACGTGGATGGGGACGCTAGGGAGATAGGTACAGGAGCGCGATCGCGGCTGTTATCAACGCTGTCATCAACGCTGTCATCAACACCTTCCTCACCCCAGGGTTGCGCTGATATGATTTCGGGCTCAGGTGATTCCGTTGTTGGACTAAGCTGCTCAGACTCAGCCACAGGTGCCAGCTCAGCCGCAACGTTGGGCTGAAAGTCTGGCCCAGCATCTGGCCCAGCATCTGGTTCAGTACTGGGCACCATCGGGACCGCTGCCAAACCGCTGGAGTCCAGCCCTCCTGTCCCAGCCAGCATGGCGGCTAACTGGCTGAGGTCCGGCTGCGCTGTCTCTTCAGCGGGGATCGGCTCAGCAACAGCAGAAGCACCCTCGACACCAGATTCTAACGCCAGCATAGCTGCCAACTCGCTCAGATCCGTCGTCGTGGGGGTCGCCACAAACACGCCCTTGACTTCAGCACAATCTGCTTCCGCGAGGTCTACCTCAGCAAAACCATCCAGGGTTCGGGGGAGATTCTTCGTATGGCCCACCACAATCAGCGCTTGAGAGCGCCGCCAAGCTTTGATGGCGGCAGTGGTGATGGCCTCAACCTGGCTGGGTTGGGTTTCCAGATGGTACTTGACGCGATCGCACAACGCCACGAAAGCATCCAACTGAATCATCCCGCCCAAGGATGCCAAGTCCTCTGCCAGGAGAATCGCCTCAGCACACAGCTCCTGGGCAGAAATCTGACCCATCTTGTCTTCTAGTTCCTGCAGCAACGGTTCAACTTCTGTGTCAAACAGTTGTGCAGCCACATTGGTCCCTTCCCGCCGAGAGAGTAGAGCATTCTCATCCTCCGGCTTCAGGTCTCCTAGGCGTTGCCGCAGTTGCACAAATACTGGCTTGGCTTGAGTTTCCCACCAGTTCGGGTTTGGGCCTTCTCCCTGAACATAGGAATCTCGCACCTGGGCCAGCCGATCTACCGCCTGTAGCAGCAGGGTTTCGAGAGCCTCATCCAACACGATTGAGTCGCGTCGAGCAATTAGGATCTTGAAGAAATCCTCCAGGTGATGGGCCATCTTACTAAGGCCCGGTAGCTCCATCATCGCCGCCCCACCCTTAATCGAGTGAGCAGCCCGCAGGGCACCGTCCATGTTTTCCTGCTCAATGCCCCGGTTACTCAGATCCAGCAGCGAGGCTTCGAGGGTATCGAGATAGGTCTGTGCTTCCTCCAGAAAACTTTGCTGAAGCTCTTGGTCTGTGTTGCGTCCCATGGTTTTTGCTGATTGTCTTGGGCTACTGACTACCTTCTGGGAAGACCTAGGCTTCTTTGCCGACCTTGAACTGATCCACTGCCGCCTCCAGGCGCTGGGCGATCGCCACCGTCTCCTTCAGCGATCCTGCAACCTCGCGGGAGGAGCTAGACGTTTCCTCAGACGCCTGGTTAATCTCCTGCATCAGCTGGGCCACAGTCGTGGAGGTTTCGGTCTGGGAAACCGTCGCTTCTGAAATGGATTGCAGTAGGTCATTAATCTGGCGGGAGACGTTCAGAATATCCTCTAGGCTTGCCTTGGTGGTCTCGACCAACTGTGTTCCTTCAACCACCTGGCTGGTGCCAACTTCCATGGCTTCGACCACCGCATTGGTTTCCCGCTGAATGCCTTCAACGATCTTCTCAATGTCCTTGGTCGCCGTGGCAGACTGTTCCGCCAGGGCACCGACCTCTTCTGCAACCACCGCGAAGCCTTGACCCTCTTCACCAGCGCGGGCCGCCTCAATACTGGCATTGACCGCTAGGAGGTTGGTCTTCATGGCAATCTGGTTAATCAGGGCGACCACCTTCGAAATCTGCTGGGAAGACTCACCCAGACGCTTAACCTTCTTAGCCGTTTCAGCCACCGTGGTCCGTAGGCCCAGAATGGTTTCCACGGTCTTGTCCATCGCGGCCTCACCCTCTACGGCGGTACTTTCCGCAGACTTGGAGACCTCAGCCGCTTGACTCGCACTCTGGGCCACAGCCTGAATCGACAGAGTCATACTTTCCACAGACTGGAGCGTGCGTGTGATTTCCTCAGACTGGCGCAACGCCCCTTCTGCGAGCTGGTTCATGGACCCTTCGTTGTGGGTGACGGATGTATTCACCTGGTTCGTCGCCAGTTTCACCTTGCCAACAATATCCCGCAGGCTGTTAATAATCAGGTTGAAGAAGTCAGCGACCGTGCCCATTTCGCCGCTGCTGACATCGGCATGAACAGTGAGGTCACCCTGGGCGGCTCCCTCAATGCTGTCCAAGAATTCAACGAGTTGTAGCTGCAGCGCTTCGCTCTCTCGGCGCTGGCGCTCCACCTCGTCCTGGAGCGGCTGGGAGAGCTGGCGGGCCAACAGTTGGGTAATGAGGGCTGCCACAATAGCCAGGACAACCGCTGTCCCCAAAAAGACGAGCAGCAGTTGATTTGCTGTGGCATTAATTTCGGAGGATTGAACCGAGGCGATCGCCACCCAATCCGTTCCAGGGACCTGAGAGACCGTAAAGCGTCGTCCTTCACTGGCAAAGGACGCATGGATAAACGCATTTCCTCCGGTTTGCCGTTCCACCCGACGGATCGACAAGTCGGAAACCTGAAAGTCCTTCGACCACTGCTGTTCCAGGGATGCTGTATCCACACCAACACCAATCGCTGCCAACGCTTGAGCCATGGCTTTCAGCGTGTCTCCGCCAATAATGTCACGACTATCGCTATTGCCTGTCGCCGTCACAGTTTTCAGCACCTCACCGGCTCCCGTATCCAACAGCTGAAGCTGTTCAGACGACCGGAAGTTGGCAGAGTTTAGGTAGTCTTCTAGACGCTTAAAGGATGCGAACGGCAGACCCGCCTTAATCACGCCGAGAAATTCTCCCTGGCTGTCCAGGACGGATTGAACCAACTCAATGTTGACGGAGTTACTGGATTCATCAAATTCTGGATCGCTAATCCAACGGCCCAATTCTTGACCGTTTTTCCACCAATCCTCATCACTTTGGACAAAGTCCGACGTGGGATGACTGTAGGCCACGTTAAAGCCATTTTTCTCGGTGATGAACAGCTCAGCCAAGCCCCCCACTTCTGCAAACTTCAGCAGGGTCGTATTGAGTGTTGCATTATCTTTGAGCAAACGCGTTTTGGCAAACTGGGCCTCGATCTTATCAATGGGTTGTCCCACCAACTTACTGGTTTCAGCCTGCTTTGTCCCAGCCTTCAGTGCATTCAAAATCAAGGGGTTGGTGGCGACATTGGCCGGAGCCTTAAATGCCTCATCAATAAAGTCTAGGGTTACCTCACTGGCCAGCACTGAGTTGGCCTGCAAATCCCGTTGGGCAGAGGTTTTAGTGCGGCTCTGGGTAATGCCAAAGCCAACCAAACTTGCGATGAGCAGGGGAACAATCGCCGTGGGCAAAAAAGTCATCAACAGACGATTCTGCAGCGCATTGCCCTGCAACAGGTCCCGAATACCTCGCTTTTCCTCACCCTGAGCTTTGGTAGCTTGGGACGGGCTAGCCAAGGTGGACTCAAACGAATCCATGGATAGGGGTTGAATATTGTCTAAGCTGAAGTCTGCATCGTTTACTGGAGCTCCAGCTGTGCCCTGACTAGAGATCTCGGGTAGATTGTCCAAGCTGAAGTCTTCAATATCGCGAGTTTTCATTATGCTTCTCCAGTGATTTTCAAACGATTACAGACCAGCCTGACCGGGCGGACTTCGAACAGCGGACTTCGAACAGACGACTTGGGAATATCGCGGACTCGGGATGGGGCAGCGGCACGCTCTCTCGCTATTGAGATTGGGGGGTGCGAGGAGGCTGCTAGGGGAGCCTGGCGATCGCCTCCGCATCCAACACCCAATGCAATTCTGCTTGATGCAGAATCAGTCCTGAAAGGTAAGGAGCAAGGGTGGCTGAAAAGCTTTCTGTCACAGGCTTTATAAGGGTCTCTGGCAGTCGCAAACTTCCCTTCACCAGTTGCACCGCAAAGCCCATGAGAACATAGTCTGACTGTAGTAGGCTAGCTCCCAACTGCTCTGACGGTTGTGTTGGCACCCGCAAGACAATGACACTGTAGGTGTTGATGTCTACGGGAAGCGGCTCCAATCCCATCCATTGCGCCAGGTCCACCATCCAAAAAATGTGACCCCGACTGTTGAATAAACCGAGTACACCGGGTGCCATGTGAGGCATCGCAGTAATCTGGGATGCCGGAACATCAATAATTTCTTGGGAGTGCTGGGTTGAGAGCAGCGCCGGTGTCTTGTCATTCAGGCGAAAGCTGAGATAAACCTGACCCAGCTTTTGGGTTCGTGCTCTGGCCGACGCCTTAGACAAGAGAGGGGACGCCGCTTCTGGGGACTGACTCAATGTCGTGGTTTCCATGGTGAACGTCCTACCCTAAAACCGATTGAACAGCTCTGAGCAGTAGAGAAGCTTCGAACGGCTTAACCACGTAGGCCTGCGCCCCTTGCTTTTTGGCCCACATGCGATCGACGGTTTGATTCTTCGATGTACAAATGACGATGGGGACGTTTTTGGTGGCGTCATTGGTTTTGAGATTGCGACAGAGCTCAAAGCCGCTGGGACCGGGCATAGCAATGTCTGTCACCACCGCATCGGGTAACTGTTTCAAGGCTTTTTCCAAGCCTTCTTCCGCATTGAAGGCTCGGATCACTTGATGGCCGCCCTGATTTAAGCTACGGCAAATGACCTCCATATCGGTCGATAGATCTTCAACTACTAGAATCTTTGCCATCACAATTTCCTCTGTTCTAAACCTGCAAATGTTTCTTGACAACTGAGACCAGCCCTTCAGCAGTAAAGGGTTTGGTCACATAGTCTGAAGCCCCTGCATCCATGGCCATGGCGCGATTGAGCTGCCCCGTGTTGCCAGTCACCATGACAATCGGGATATTTTTGAACGTCTCATTGCCTCGAATCATGCGACAAAGTGCATAGCCATCCACACCGGGCATCCCCACATCTAGCAGGATGAGATCGGGTTGAATTCGGGACACCCACATGAGTGCTCGAACGGAGTTCGTAATCGGGAAAACGGAGAAATCAAGGTCGCTATCCTTGAGGCAATTGCTGATCTCCTGCAAAATTGTGGGACTGTCATCAACACAGGCAATTTTGAACGAAGTCAACGAGCCTTTGGGTGACGAGCCAGTCGTCGGTGCCGCAGATTGGGGTGGGGCTGTCCTAGGCTGATCTCGGAAGACTGTAGCGGGGGGGCTTTGAGGCGGATGCTCCCCCACTCCAGGGAGTACAAATTCAACAATGCCTTGTTGGGTTAGGGGATACAGCTGTCGAGCCAGTTGCAAAGCATCCTGCTGAAGCTCAAGGGCAATACTGTAGAAATTAACATTGCGATCGCATTGTTGGCTCAACCCCTTTGCCCAATCCGCACTGTAGGTCTGGCTCAAAACTTGAGAAAACCTGCTCCGGTCTCGGATGCGAGGGCAGCGAAACAGACTGCCAATAAATTGCCCCTGATAATGCCAATCCTTAATCTGGCCCTGCAAAACCGTCAATAAATCATTGACATTCAAGGAGAGTAGAATCGGTTCCGGTCGTGGGGCAGAGGCCTTAACGTCTAACGCCACATTCCCCATGGCCATGATTTGAACCACAGCTTCGAGGGAAATGAGGGATAGGAGCTGCTTCACCTCAGCCATGACGATGTGTCCCTGTTGCCAGTGTTGACAGAGATAGTCATAGTCTGAGCATTGTGACGGCCAGGGGAGGGGCTGTAGCTCAGGACTATAGCGCTGCAACAGATAGCGAATACGAGCTGGGGGTTCACGATCACTCGTGGCAAAATTCAGCTTTCCCTGAGTCAGAAATAGCTTCCAAACCACTGATGGTTGGTCCTGACTGCGGACTAAAACCTGCCCCGTCACCTGCTGCTCAACCAACGATCGAAGAGCCGTTGTGGCAGGTTGAGAAGGCAAACTCATGGATAATGGGGACATTTGCATAGGCATGACTTGACTCTCATGAAAGACGAACCTAGGAAAGTCTATTCAGACCGATTTACACGGACAACCCAGAACTAGGGCAACATGCTTTCAGATTTCACACTAAGACACGTTTTTCACATAAAAAACGGGGCTAAATGCATGAGAATCATGATTCTCCAGCAGTTTTTATTCCCCTCTCCTGAAGGCATATCTCCAGCGTTCCCAAGTTCTCTTCAGGTATCACAAGAGTTGTTCAGAAGATGAAAAAACTTAAAGATTCATCCTTGCACGACTCGAATTCATTTGTCTAATGCGTATCAAATTAAGCTTAACGTCGAGATTAATTTCGGGTCATTAAAATGTAACTCTGGGGACTATTTTTGGCGAACGTCCTTGCGAGCCATCTCACGCAGAAATTTTCCTGCTATGATGCCTAAAATCGGCAAAACACCTCAAATCGGCAAGACAAAAAAATCTGGCAAAACACAAACCTGAAGGGCCGAAGCCTTTGAGTTCATTTGAGTTACAAACATCACGCACGGTCAAAATCGTTGCAACACAGCTCTCTCGCCAAGCGTTCAGATTTTATGGGGCGATCGCTCTCTTCCAGGGGCTTCCATTGCTTGATGCGCTGCCCGGCAATCCACACTTGCAACAGCAACAGCAACACATTCGCTACGAGGAACCAACGCATCTGCTGTTTTTGGCTGAACTGACGTCCCTGATCCTGATTATCTTCTGTTGGGGTTGCTGATACGGCATCCTGTTGCTTTATCAACCGATCCAACACAGCCGACGCGCTCAGGGGGCGCTGCCCCGGAAACGGAGCCATCATGTCATCCAGGAGCTGGATCAACCAGTCAGCGATGGGATGGGCTGTGCGATCGCGCCACTCCAGCCGCCCCGTTGTTTCATCCTCGCTCAGATCTATGGGATGTTTGCCGGTGAGGAGATGCACCAGCGATCGCCCCAGGGCATAAAAATCCGACTGGGGCACGGCCTTGCCATTCATCTGCTCCAGGGGCGTATACCCCGGCGACACCACGCTTGTAATATCCCGCTGACCCGCCACCTTCGCAAAGTACGTCCCCGTCATCGGTCGCACCGTGCCAAAATCAATCAGCGCAAGCTGCCCCGTCGGGCGCAGCATAATATTAGAGAGCTTAATATCTCGGTGGAATAGCGCTTCTTGGTGGAGTTGAGACAACAACGCGGTGAGCTGAGTCAACCAATCAACCGCGAGCGCAGCATCAATGGGGCCGTGCTGTTGCAGCCAGGCATCCAGGTTCTCCCCCTGAATCTTCTCCATCACCAGGCAGTGGAGCTGCCGCCCGTCAGCCAGGTCAACGGGGAAAAAAGCGTCGGGCTCCACCTGGGGGATGCCGGGGTGGTCTAGGCGCTGTAGGGTTATGGCTTCGCGCTCAAACAGGGGCAGCAGAATCGATTTCTTGAGGATCTTTAAGACTTTGATGGCGCGATCGCCCTGGTCTTCCGCCTCCTGCGCTGCCACGGTCTGATCGACCACCTCAAAAATTTCCGACGGTTCCCACTCATCCAACTCCCGCAGCGGACGCAGCAAACGGTAGCGTCCCTGCACCAGCAAAGGCGTTTGGCAGGATAGACAATGTTCCTGCTCATCTGGATTTTCACGCTGGGGGCACTTGAGATTAATGCAATAGCAACTCATTACATCACCTCAGGGCAAGTGCTGACGCACATATTCCATCACAACGGGTCTGAGGGTAAAGCCCGCTGCGCTTTTTTCGATCAGCGATCGCCGCAGCAGCGCACTCACCGCCGGTAAACTTTGCTCATGGTTCAATTGCTCGATGGGGAGGGGTTCCGCTTGCTCCGCCAACTGTACCAGAATCTCCTGCTCGGCATCGGAGAGACGATCGTACTGCTGATCAATCAAGTATTTAATGTCGCCAAACAGCGTCATGCGCTGGCGCAAAAAATTGCGCACATCCCCGTCAAACAGTTCATCAATCGTCATCGCCACAATCCTCAGCATCAGAGGGTTGCCGCGATACTGCTGCACCAGTGACTTCCACAGAGCCTTGCCTGCTAGGGATTCCTCCTCCAGAATGTGCTCCGCCGCTTCGTAATTCAGCCCCTGCAAGGCGAGGTGACGAATCGGTCGCGTCGCTGCTGCGGAGCCGCGAATTTCCCGGTTACTCTCGCGGCTCGTAATCACCACACAGCTTTGGTGGGCCTCCTCCGCCATACGCTTGAGCAGTTCGCCGTAGGCTTCGTAGCCGGTTTCATAGTTGCCGACCAGACTGCCACTGCTGAGAATGGTTTCCAGATTGTCGATCACCACCAGGCAGCGATGCTGCCGCAGATAGTCCATCAGCAAACTGAGCTGGTCATACCAAGCGATTTCGCTATCCCGACCAGGCGTCGGCGAAACAGCGGAACCCGGCAGTTGCCCCAACCACTGGCCCAACACGTCCTCTAGCACAGGCCGATGCCTCAGGGATTGCCAAATAACACCTTCGAACTTGGGCTGCAATTGTTTCGCCAATCGAATGGCCAGGGAGGTTTTGCCAATGCCCGCTGGTCCATTAATCGCGATCAGGCGACAGGGCATGTCACCCAAGATCCAGTCCTGGAGCTGATCCAATTCTGGCTGTCGTCCATACAGCACGGGCACATCGGGCATCTGGGCCCAGTTGATCGCGACTTGGGTATTGCGGTAACCCGCAGCTCCCAGCCAGTCCACGACATTGCGCCAGGTTTCGAGGCTGTTGCGATCGCGCCCCACCAACACCTCCACGTAACGGTACAAGCCTTGACTCAGGGCCACCTCCACCGTGCGCGTCGCCGTGTACTGTTGCTCCGCGATCTCCGCTGGACTCAACCCCAGCAACAGCCCCCGCAGCCGCGCTTGCTCCACCTCCGTCAGGTCCGGGCGCTTGTGGGGCATGAGCTGCTTTTTGGCGATCGCCAAATCATCGTAGAGCCGCTGTAGGCTCCACTGATCTGTTGCGCCCTCGAAAAGCTGTTCGGATGTCATGGGAGTCCTGCTCAACGCTGATGCTAGGCCGAAAATGATTCGGTAATGCCCACACCGTTCAACAACACCTTAACGGAGAATTGCTCCTCCGGCTCCGCCGCAAACTTGAGCTGAATATAATCATCCACCTCCCGCGCCTGGGCCATCAGAAACGTCTCGCCGTCGCCGTCGCAGCCCACCAGCTCAATGCCCGGAGGTAAGTAGCCCTGTTTCATGGGATAGAGCCGCAGCAACACCGCTCGGTTGCCGTCGGGCCGGGGCAACAGCCCCACCATCAGCGCCACGGACTGCCCAGCAAACAGCATGCCCACGTCCAACAGCCGCCGAATACCCACTTCGCTGTGCTCCGGCTCCAGCGTCCACAGCAGATCCGCCGCTTGCCAACGCAACTCTTCATCGCTGGGGATGGCGCGGATGAGCTGCATCAGCCCCTGTTTGGGGTCACTCGGCACAGCCAGCTCGCTGGCGAGGTCATGCGTCCCAACGGCAGATCCAGCACTGGCGTAAAGCTGCTGCAAACGCCCACGCAACTGTTCCGGTGAGGATTCTGCACCTTTGAGACTCCGGGCTCGAAACGCCATGGCGGGTTCCCGCAGTCGTCCCTGGGCAAAGTCCACGACAGTGGTCCAGCCCTGGTCGAGACTGGGAGCGAATTGTTGATTGAGCCAGTCGCCCAAGGCAGTGAAAGGGTCGCGATCGAGTTGAACCAGCAACGTATCGAGGGGTTGGAGCTGTTTGAGAGGGAGGAGTTCCGTGGCGATCGCCCCCACAAAACCCAGGATTTTTCCCGCCTTCTCTTCCAGAGCCACCACCACATAGCCAAGCCGCTCCCGCCACACCTCCGGCGGCACCGGGCAGTGAGTTGCGTTGGGTTGGACGGGGCGACATTCCAGGCGATCGCCATCCGCCAGCTTCAGATCCGCCACATCCGCCGCCAGTTGCCCCACCGGATTCCAGCAATCGCTCTGGGTAAGCAGCGTCTCCACACCTAGGATTGACAGATAATGATTCACCACCTGCACCGCCAGCAAATTGCTGACCACCTGGGCCTGTTTCTCCGGTGTGGGCTGAAACTGCGCAAAGGCTTGAGCCGTCTGGTGCATCTTTGGCGTGATCGGAATAGAAATCGCGTCGTTAGAGTATTGCATCACGTGAAGCGGGTTGAGAATGAAGAATTGAGTGTGCAGAATTGAGAATGCCGAATTGAGAATGCCGAACAGAAAATTTTGGCCTAGGGCGTGATGTAACCCTGGGCACGGCCAAAGGCTAACAGTCGGGGCATACATTTCTGTTGATAAAAATTACTCAGGGTGGGCACCGGCACCTTGAACTCCTGGGAAAGCTCTTTCCAGGGGGTTTCTGGGGGCAACCGCCGCATCAGCAGCACCTGACAATTCACATCGGGGCGACGACGCAGATGTACTGCCACCAAGGGTTCCTCCGTTGCCAGCCATTGCCGTACCTCTTCTAAAATCGGCGGGATTTCATTCGGTGCCGGAATCAATTCAACGGGGTCTAAGCCACCGTCGGACGCCTGTCTGCCCATGGTTGTTGCCTTCTGTTTCGCGTCGTTCCACTGCGCAATGTTGTAATCCTTGATGCGCCAGCGCAGATGGTTGTTAAACCAGGTCAAGACATTGGCTTGACTGGCATCATAGGCATCAATATTTTTGCAAAAGTAAAGCCAGGTTTTTTGCAGCGCCTCTTCATAGCCCTCAGGAGAGATGGAGCCACCGCCCCGCCAGATTTTGCCGGAGCGCTGCATTTGCAATACAAGACGGTGCATCAAACGCCGTCGCTCTAGACTTTGGCTCGGAGCCTGCTGGGCTTGGTGGACCAACGCTTGCAGCACCTCACTGGAGGATTGACTAGCTTGGGACTGACTAGCTTGGGACTGATTCGTTGGAGACTTGGGATCAGCCATGGCATCTCCTGAGGAAGAACGGGCCAAGCAAAGAATGTGTCATCTCGATTAGTTCACTCGATGGTCGTCACCGCCACGCTTATCCAGCAGGAGGCTGAGGGGTGATGCTGGGATTATCGGTCTGGGATTCAGACGTTATTCAAATCCATGGAGTCATTTGCCATTGGTTGCAGATTTTAGGCATGGCTTTTGATGAGACAAAACCAGCCTACAGACAAAAACGGCTGTCCCGAAAGGAAACAGCCGCGAATTGAGTTTTAGTTTGATGAGTGTGAATTGGAGATGCCAACCCGAGTCGGAAATAGGCTCTCAATTCGTTCTTCTGTAACTATCTAAGGTGAAATCAGCGCAAATCTTTGGCTGCTTAGGGTCAGCTTTATTTTTCTATGTCGAAAGATTGCTTAACTCAAACCTATGTTGCAGCACATGCCCAAAAAGCACGCTGACTCCATAGGAAAACAGGGGTTGAAGCTTAGGATCAAACCCAGGCACTACAGAATGCCTGCATCTTCGTAGAGGGTACGAACCAGATTGAGCAGACGATCGCCATAGGTCGGATCGGCATCCCAACGCCCCCCGAGCATCGCCACCAGCGGCGCGATGCCCCGAGTCACAAAACGAAAACGGGGGTCAACAATCTCTTGGACAATGGGCTCCGTGCTGGCGTAGGCCTTGAGGTGCTGAACCTGGGCACGCACGCCGGTTCGAGCATTGGCAAACACCGCACCGCTGGGACCACTGCCCACGGCACCGAGTCCACCAAAGTTATTTTGGGTGGGCTTTAGCTCATTGCCAAAGCGCAGAAACTCCGTCTCCAGACACATCTGGCAGAAAGCAATGTCATAGTTGACGCCTTCGACGCTGCCTTCCTCGCGGTAGAGGCGTGCCAAATCAGGAAACAACGTTAGGCCCTCGGGATTTTGCTTTTCGAGGAAAGCCATGAGTTGGACTTCGGAGGCATTGCCATGGCCCATGATGCGATCGAAGCTGCCGGGGCAAATCTTCAGAATCGACTTGAGAATCACCGTGCGGGTTTCCTTTTCCCAGCCCACCGAAATATTGAAGTCCCGCAGTTCCACCGCCTTGATGTAGACCACACCGCGATAGTTGACCCGGCGGATTTGGGGAATGCCTGACACATCCACCTTAAGGCTGTCCACGAGGTCAATGGGGACATAGGCATTGTTATTGACCAGGATGCCCTCTTCACCGTAGAGCTGGCCATTAATGCGAATGTTGATACTGGGATATTCCGTCGGATCTTCCAGCGGTGTCCCCTCAGAAATTGCGCGGCTCCAGGCCGTCAGCCCTTCGGCGAGGCCCTGGGCAAAGTTGCGTCGCTGGGACTGGAGTAGATTGCGGTCTTCCGGGTTGGTCAGATAGGCCACTTCCATGAAGAGCGAGGCTGGAATAATGTCGCGGCAAAAGGCAAGGCGACCCATGCCCGTTGCGGTGTCGGGCTTAGCACCACGCCGGGGCAGCCGAGGCACGCGCCGCAGCAAAAACGACAGCATGAACTCAGCTTGGCGTTCACGCACGTCGTTGTTGGCAATGTAGAAGCAGGTGGCCCCTCGCACACTGGGGTTGCTGAATGCGCCCGCATGAATTTCGAAGGCGACGTCACCGCGACGGGAGCGTACGTTGATCCAGTTGATGCTCTGGGCATCGCTGAGATCGTCAGGGACGGAGAGCACCTCAACGTTGCGCGATCGCAACTCAATCACAATCAAGTCGCGCAGCAGAATCATCTCCTGAGCTTCCGTGGTGCCTGCGATGGCTGCACCGGGGTCAACGGTACCCTGTTCATTGCCACCGTGGCCTGCCGATAGAAAAATGCGTCCCATGGACTAATTGGTAATGGATTAGGGGTAACGGAGATGCGCCGGAGTTTAACGTAGGCTACTCTACACTACTCAACCGGCTTTGCATACGATTGGCATCAGGGCTCGGAGCCCCTGACTTTTGCCTGTTCTTTGCCCCGTAGGATAGCCTTCGCAAAAACCCGCTCTGCTTCCGGGTGAATTCACTGGAAACCATGGACGACACCGCAACCCTAGACGGTCTCGGAAAGGGTCTGGGCCTCGGGACGGGTCTGGGAAAGCGTGGCTCCATCAATGGCCTGCTGGAACTGGTTCACCAGGGCCTGAAGCTGGGGCTCTTGGAAAATCGTGTGGTGGTAGCCCGGAACTTGGCGCAGGACCGGGGGAGAGGGAAGGGCCGCAGACAGGCGAGGGGTTTCTGATCCGAGCAACTCTTCACAGGAAATCACACTGACCTTGCCGTTGTAGGGCTGGGGCCAGTAGCTATCGCAGAGCTGCTGGTATGTGGCATAGAGGGCCAAGTCCTTTTGCAGACGACGACCGCCGTCGGCTTCCTTGAATTTGCCGACGGTTTGGCGAGAGCGATAGACGGCCTGTTCCTGGGCCACACGAACGCGATTTTTCACCTTCTCGACGGCGTAATCCAGGCCAAAGCGCTGTAGGTTTTGCCAGTGGAAGCCGAAGCCAGAAGGCTCATCCCACATGGGATCAATGAAGGTTTGGAGCGCAACGGCTTTGCCGAGGGATTGGAGATGATGGCCCATGGCGATCGCCAGTTTTGTATCCCCACAGTAGGAACCGATGTAGTAAGGCCCCTGGGGCTGCACCGTCAGCATATCCGCCACGAACTTCTCCGCCATCTGCTCCAGCGTCAGGGCGGCCAAATCCTGGGCAAACAGCTCCGTTGCGCCAAAGAGGTTGAGGCAATAGAAGGGACGATCCTGACCCAGATGGGGCACAAATAGCTGAGCGTAGCTGATGGAATTAATGAAGAAGACCGGAGGCCGAGCGCCCTTGGGCTGGAGCGGGACGATGGTGGTAGCTGCGGTCTCCGCAGCGTCGGTCTCTAGAACCACCGCAAGGTCCCGTACGGTGGGGGCCTGGAGCAGCGCCGAGAGCTGGAGGCTGCGGTCAAAACACTTTTCGATTTGCATGAATAGCTTCACAGCCAGGAGCGACGTGCCGCCCAGCTCAAAGAAATTGTCCGTCGCTCCGACAGCATCCAGGCCAAGGGTCTCTTGCCACAGGCTTGCGAGCTGCTGCTCAGTGCCGGGGGTTGGTGCCACAAAGGCTTGGGCTGAGGTTTGGAAATCTTCAGGCGCGGGGAGGGGGAGCGATCGCCGATCCACCTTCTCATTGGGCGTCATGGGCAACGCCGCCAGCGTCACAAAGGCACTGGGCACCATGTACTCCGGCAGTTTTTCGGCGAGGGCTTGGCGCAGGGGAGCGATGGCAAAATCTTGCCCCTCCCGAGGAACGACATAGGCCACCAACTGCTTCTGCCCCGGCTTGTCCTCCCGTACCAGTGCCGCCGCATCCTGCACGGTCTCCTGCTGGGTCAGCAGTGCCTCAATTTCGCCTAGCTCGATGCGGAAGCCGCGCACTTTGACCTGCTGGTCCACACGACCGAGGAAGTCGATTTGGCCATTCGGCCGAAAAGCGCCAAGGTCGCCCGTTTTGTAAAGTCGCGCTGTCGGATCACCAGCAAAGGGGTCTGGTACAAAGCGTTCCTGCGTGCGCTCGGGGTCGTTGATGTAGCCGATGGCAACACCGCTGCCGCCGATGTAAATTTCGCCGACTGCGCCTAGCGGGACCGGCTGCAGTGCGTCGTCGAGCAGGAAAACAGTCGTGTTGGGGATGGCGGCGCCAATCGGAATATGTTGGCCAAGC
>CALIJJ010000213.1 GCA_938017515.1 uncultured Pseudanabaenaceae cyanobacterium | reverse complement strand
AGGGCCAGGGTGACAGCACGGCGTCGCAGACGGCTTGGTCGTTGATTGGCCTTTTGGCGGCGGGGGACGGCACGGGGGTGTTTGCTTGGGAGGCGATCGAGCGCGGCGTGGGCTATTTGCTCAGCACGCAGCTTGAAGATGGCACCTGGGATGAGGATTACTTCACGGGGACGGGCTTCCCAGGCCATTTCTATCTGAAGTATCACCTTTATCAGCAGTACTTCCCGCTGTTGGCGCTGGGGCGGTATCAGCGATTGCGCCAGGGCTAAAACAACCTCTAACAATCATGTTCAACCAAGGGCATGCTCAACCAGGGGCATGCTCAACCAGGGGAAGGAGAGAACTCTTTCCTCTGTGTATCTGCAACGGCTAGAAAATCTAGAGAGACAAAATGATAGCCATTGTGCCGACCAACATGGCCATGCATCAGCGCAGGACTCCAGCAAAATTATCTACAATCTGAACATCACTGCCTCAATATTGCCTTGTCTCAACTCCAACGCATCACCATTACACCCGACCAACTGAAAGACGAGTCACTTATTCTCACTGGAGCCCAACTCCATTATTTGAAGCGAGTGTTGCGGCTACAAACCGGCGATCGCTTCATCGCCAACGCCCCCAGCCACCCCTGGCTCGCCGCCCTCACCCATGACCACTGCGCCCAACTCCTCGAAGCCCTCCCCCCCAAACCACCACTGCCCGTCCACATCCACCTCATCGCCGCCCTGCCCAAAACCGGCTTTGACGAAGTCGTCCGCCAGAGCACAGAGTTGGGGGTGGGAACCCTTTGGCCCATCCTGAGCGATCGCACCCTGCTCAAACCCAGTCCCAAAAAACTAGAGCGCTGGCAACGCATCGCGGCAGAAGCAACGGAACAGTGCGAGCGGACAACGGTACCAGCCATTCGTGCCCCCGGCCCGTTTCAAGCCACCCTCACACAGATGGAAACGAACCACCGTTACATCTGCACGGCCCGGTGTGATGCTCGGCATCTGTTAGAACATCTGCGATCGCCAGAGACCTCCCATTCGCGCCCCGATATTCCCCAGATTGCGATCGCCATTGGTCCAGAAGGGGGCTGGACGGATGCAGAGGTTGACCAAGCGGTGGCCCAGCATTACCGCCCCATCTCCCTCGGACCCACCATCCTGCGAGCGGTTACGGCGCCTTTGGCCGCGATCGCCCTCATCCAGAGTCATTACACGCTCAAAAACAGCATCCTAAAAACTGAAGACGCCGCCCCACCTCCCCAAATCAACTGATCCCAAAACTCGAATCACTCTCGTACAATCGAACAGCTCGTTATTTACTGTCCGTTATTTACTGTTGTTTGCGCCCCTGCCGACACACCATGCTGGAAGCTATTGCCGACGCCATCGAAAGCAAGGACTATCGCACCGCCACCCAGTTGCTAAAGCCCCTTGTAAAAGAGTCACCAGAGGATCCTTGGGTGCGGTTTTATGTCGCCCAGGTGCATGAGGGCTCAAAGAATACTGAAAAAGCAGAAAAGCTGTACCGACAACTGCTTAAGACAGCAACGAACAAAAAAATCATCAGCGGTGCACGGCAAGGACTGCAACGGATCCAAAGGCAAGAACAGGAAGCGCGACAGTCAGCGATCGCCCAAGCCACAACCCAAGGTGGCCGAACAGCCCTAGGGGGATTGATCATCGAACCCCTTTCGAATGAGGCCAAAACCAACGTTGTCCCCAGCTTCGCGCGGATGATGCAGCTGGATCCCTACGCGGCTCGACTCCTGCTGCCGACTCGGGGCTGGCGCTTCTATCGCACAGGCGAAATCGGAGCCTTGCAGGTCTACACCAATGAGCTAAAGGCCATTGGCATTCCATCGTTTTGTGCGGCCCTCGAGGATTTGGCGACCATCCCGGTCTTTCAGGTGCGTGAATTAACGATGAGCAACGGTATTTTTACCGCGCAGCCTTCCGCCACGGCTTCGGGCAGTCAACCGCTGCACTTTCAAGCGCAGGATGTACGGGCCTGCATCGAGGGGGCTCTGCCCATCTTCGAATCCGTTGTGGATGTGAACCGGCTCAAAAAAGAGCAGTATGTTCGCAAAGAGCAAATCAAGGATTACATCAAGGTGTTGGATCTACATCTGCCCGATCAAATCCTGCGGCTCTATGCGACGACCTACCAGTACGATCGCCAGGATTCGCTCGAATCCCGCTATGCCTCCACACCGCAGCGTTGGACGCAGTTGTTAAACCACCTACAGGAAGCGCTGCCTGAGATTGTAGGGAGCGATCGCTTCAAGCAGTTTGCCGCAACAGTCTTGGACCAAGAGGACTTTCTGCGCAAGATTCAGCCCCACGTCGAACTGTCCAATGCCTCGGCACTGGTCTTCCACGACGATGCTCCGCCCTGGCATGAAGCCTTTCATCTCTACAGCACGCTCCAATTCAGTCATCAGTAGCGATTCAGCCATCCCCCCTCTCCCTCCCCCAAAAAACACCAAAAAAAACCAAACACCAGCGAAGGCGAACAAAAAAGGGATGCTCGCTGAGCATCCCTAAGTTCATTCCCTAACCTATCGTTCATTCCCTAATCCATCGATCGTGAATCCATAAGATCGCGCGGCAACCCACAGGGGGTTGCCGCAGCCCAACCTACTTCATTTCCTTAACTAAGTCCTTAAACTTACCCAAGCTAGGACCCGGACGACGTGTCCGCATCGTGGCCCCAGGGGTCATCATCACCTCAGCATAACCCCGCTTGTTAGCCGTTTCTGCCTCAGCAGCAATCGCAGCAACCCTAGCCGCCTCTTCCTCAGCCTGCTTAGCAAGGGCGGCCTCCTGCTTGGCCAGCTTTTCCTGCTTTGCAGCTTCGCGGGCCTGCTGCTTCTTCTGACGCTCAGCATCGGCACTCGTAGCCTGTGCAGGAGCAGCTTTAGGTGCTTTTGCAGCTTTTGCCTTGGGAGCAGCAGCGGGCTTAGCCGCAGGTGCTGACTTCGCGGGAGTTGAAGAGGCATCACCGCCGCTGATATCTAGGAAGTAGCTCTCTTTCTTGCCCAGAAACTTGTCTAGAAGGCCCATCGTGTCCTGCTCCGGTAAAACGTTTTGAAACGAAATCTTGAAGGATTCTGAAGCGAAAACGCTTCAAACCTAACTTTTTATGATTAACGGTGTCGTTATTATCAATTTTCACACGTCATGGCATCAAGGATCGAGGGCGGCTCTTTACAAAAGTTTATCGAGGAGAGGTCGGCGATCGCCCTAGATCCCCAAGGGAATCGGCCTCATGGCAGGGCAAGTTTCCCGAAGCATCACCGATCTGAGTCTGCTCCTGGGCTCCAAAAATTGCCTTGGGGTGGCAGTAGTACTTGAATTCCATCAAATTATGGAAGGGATCAACCAAGAAAAATGTGAGGTGCTCCAGCACCGTATCCGGGAAACGGCGTTTGGGCTCCTGGTAAAACAGCAGTTTTTTCGTCTTCGCCCGCTTCAGCAGTGCCTGCCACTCCGCCTCCGTTTCAAAGACCAAGCCAAAATGTCGGGGATACATGCCCTTCTGGGGCTGGATTTTGTCCTGGGTTAGGTGCGCCACAAGTTGGTGCCCGTGGAAATTCAAAATGGCGGAACTGCGATTCTCTCGGCCCAGCTGACAGCCCAAGCCATCAATGTAGTAAGTCTTGGTTGTTTCAAGATCTCCGGTAGGAAAAGCAAGGTGAAAGATAGGAGCCATGGTCTGTCCATCGAGCAGCTTATCCCTCCGATTGTTGCGCTTTCAGAAGAATTTGCAGCAATTTTGTACCAGATAAAAATCCTCGACTCTGCTGAAGCGAGGCTCGACAGGCATGCAATCGCAAGAATTCGGTAGGTTGTAGGAGTAAGTTTTTAGCCATTCCCATGAGCCAAGCCTCCCCAGAATCCTCCCCAGAATCTTCCCCGGACAATCCTCAGGAATCCCCCAGTCAGCAGCCTGCAAAAAAGATCAAACTGGATCAATTCCTTAAGTTCAAAAACCTTGTCGGTAGCGGAGGAGAAGCCAAGGTACTCATCCAAGATGGTCAAGTCCAGGTCAACGAGGAGATCGAAACCCGGCGAGGGCGCAAACTCGTCCCTGGTGATGTCATCTCCCTGGGGGGTCACACCTTGACCGTCCATGAGGACGATTAGCCCACATAGATGGTGCAGGCGGTGGCACAGGAGACTGCTAAACTGAACAGTGCTCAACTGCCCCCTATAGCCGTTTACCCCGAGGACCCGTGCGCAAAATCGTCATCGCTGGCAACTGGAAAATGTATAAAACCCAGGAGGAATCCGCTGAATTCCTCAATGGCTTCCTGCCCACGCTGGAAGATACCCCGAGCGATCGCGACGTTGTCCTCTGCGTCCCCTACACGGATTTGACGGTTCTCTCCCAGAACCTCCACGGTAGCCGGGTCATGGTGGGTGCCCAGAACGTCCATTGGGCCAGCGAAGGTGCCTTTACGGGGGAGATTTCGGCCAAGATGCTGACGGAAATCGGCGTGCGCTACGTCACCGTGGGCCACAGTGAGCGTCGCCAATACTTCGGCGAAACCGACGACACAGTTAACCAGCGTCTGCGGGCCGCCCAGGAAGCGGGCCTGACGCCCATTCTCTGCGTGGGCGAGAGCAAGCAGGAGCGCGATGACGGCGATACGGAAAATGTCATTTTTGAACAGCTCAAAATCGGTTTAGAGGAAGTCGATCAGAATAATCTGGTCATCGCCTACGAACCCATCTGGGCCATCGGGACCGGCGACACTTGCGCCAGCGAAGAAGCCAACCGTGTCATCGGCCTAATCCGCAGCAAGCTGACCAACCAGGATGTGCCCATCCAATACGGTGGTTCGGTGAAGCCCGAGAACGTTGACGAAATCATGGCCCAGCCAGAAATTGACGGCGCGCTGGTGGGTGGTGCCAGCCTCAAGCCCGAGAGCTTTGCCCGTATTGTGAACTTCAACTAAATCGGCGCAGGGGCATTCGCGCAAGGCAATTGGCGCAAAATCCATTCGACCAGCTAGCCAAACAATACTTGGAAGAGTTTCTCGCCCCCGTTGGCCAAGTCATTCGGAACTTGGAAGTTCCGGGCGAGGCTAAATTTGTGGACGTCTTTTTCTCGCCGCAACCTGACCGTCAGATTCCGGCAGACTTGGGTTTGTTGGGCCGGATGATTCGGACCAAGTGTTCGCTAGAACCGTTTCGCAATGCACCCACCCGCAATGAGATCCGCACCTGTATTCTCAAGCTGATTTGGCTGCAGGAAGATGAGCGGCGCAAAGCGAGGAAAGCGGGCGATCGCTTCACAGAAGATGACCTTCCCCAGCTCTGGATTCTCGCCTCTACCATCCATCAGCCCACGCTGACAGCCTTCAAAGCCGAATCCAAACCCGACGAGACAGCAGGGATCTACTTCCTGGGTGAGGGTCTCAAGACTGCTATCGTCGTGCTGGATCAGCTTCCCGCAACGCAGGAAACCCTCTGGCTGAGGATCCTTGGCAGAGGCGACACCCAAGAAGCTGCCATCCAAGAAGTCCTGGCCTTGCCAGAGGGAGATCTTCGCAGGCAATCCATTCTGCGCCTGTTGGCGAGCTGGAAAGTTAGAATTGACTTGGGTGAAATTCGAGATTTTGCTGAACAGGAGGCCATTATGGCTTGGTCACAGGCATTTCTGGATTGGGAAGAGCGAACCAAGGAAGAAGGTCGGCAAGAAGGCATTCAGGTCGGTCGGCAAGAGGGTCGGCAAGAGGGCATTCAGGTCGGTCGGCAGACGGGGCAGATGGTGGGTCAGCGATCGCTCATCCAACTCATCCTCAACCAAAAATTTGGTCCGCTCTCTGAAATCCTCCGCACTGCGCTCACCCATCTTTCTTCTGAGCAACTAGAGGCCCTGGCGATCGCCCTACTCAATTTCTCTACCCTTAACGAACTGGAAACCTGGCTACTACCCGAAGTGCAATCGCACCTTAGCCAACGCCTCCTCGACCACGTTGCTGAGCAATTCCCTGCCGAGCCATCACCCGAAGCTCAAACCATCCCTGACTTACAGGCTCAACTCGACACCTACGCCCTGCCCCAACTCAACGCCTTCGCCGCAGCGATGCCTGAGTTCAAAACCTGGGCTGATGTAAGCCAATGGCAACCCCCGACCCCATGACATCGCAATTGCCTCCGCTCCAATCCAGCCACCTGACCACGCGCAGCCAGACATTTGCCTGGGGCGATCGCACCTACCTCATGGGCATTCTCAATGTCACGCCGGACAGCTTCAGCGACGGTGGGCAATTTAATAGCGTCGAGAAAGCCCTGGAGCAAGCCCGCGCCATGATCGCGGCGGGGGTGGACATCATTGATATTGGTGGTCAGTCCACCCGGCCTGGGGCGGAGCAGGTGACGCTTCAAGCGGAGCTGGATCGGACGGTTCCGGTGATTGAGGCGATCCGAGCGCAGGTGAGTGATGCGGTGGTGATTTCCATCGATACCACGCGGGTGGAGGTGGCTCGGGGGGCGATCGCCGCAG
>CALIJJ010000212.1 GCA_938017515.1 uncultured Pseudanabaenaceae cyanobacterium | reverse complement strand
GTAGGTGGCCTGAACTAAACGTAGCCTTCATCCTTGCTGGTTTCGGCTCCGCTCAACCAGCGAACCCCTGACATGACTAAGAGCCGAGGGCTGAGCGAAGTCGAAGCCCGGTTAGCGGGAGATTAATGTCTATCTACTTAGTGCTGGAGCGGGGCATCACCGTTGGTGGCAAGAGCCATCATTGGGGTTGATCTCCTTCCCTTTTAGAGTTTGGCGCTGCCACAGAGCAGGATGCCTACGGTAGGGTTGTCGCCTTCGCCCCGACGGAGGTCGTCGTACAGGGTGCCGATCTACCGTTCTAGGACGCGGGTGATCCAGTTTTGTGTGGCGGCTTCTTGCATGTACTACTGGCGGGCTGCGGGGGTATCGACGCGCAGGAATAGGCGGTAGTGGGTCCAGCTTAATTCGGAACGCAGGGCGTTCCAATTTGGAAATTGCTGGAAGAAGGCTCTCATGTTGCGCAGGTTGCGCTCGTCGAAGCCCTTGCCAAATTCTGCAGTGAGGGTAGTGGCTAGGGTTTTAAGGAGCTGTTTGCCGTAGGCGGCGCGGGCTTCGCCGTCTTGCTTAAGTTCAACGATGTGTTTGCCGATTTGCCAGTAGGTCTGCACTTAGATGGTGTTGACGCTGCGGGAGACTTTTTGACGGGCTTGGGCGATGAGTCCGCGCAGGGCATCCAGAAAAGGGGATGGCAGTTCGAGGTTGCTCATGATTGCTCCGTTGCCTCAGTCGCATTGGGAAATATGTCGATCAACGCCTGTTCGACACTTGTTCATTCATCATTGTCCCTGGCAATCAGCTTCCAGATGCAGGTACCTTTTCACAAAATATTTGAATAGAGTCCTCTAAGCATCCTTACTCCAGCAGTATGCTCATACTACCGAGAAATCAATACTCAGTGAATTGGCTGCTACATTCTGTTGCATAGCCAGCACTTGCCTTCTACACGTCTGACTTTCGTTTTCTAAGCGCATCGCTTCAGCCGCACCATAAAGAAGCCATCCTGCTCACTGCGATGGGGCCACACCTTACACCACCCCTGCTCCGTCACATAGGCATGGGCCGGAGACTCCGCCCTCGGTGCCTCAATCTTCCAATTCGAATTCGCCTGCAAAAACGCCTCCACCACCCGCTCATTCTCCAACGGATGCAGCGTACAAGTCGCATACACCAACACGCCTCCCGACTTCACCCACGTCGCCCCCTGAGCCAGCAGCTTCTTCTGGAGTTCCGCCAAGCCCGCGATCGCCTCCGGATTCTGCCGCCAGCGCGCATCCGCATGACGATGCAGCGTCCCCAGGCCCGAACAGGGCACATCCAACAACACCCGATCCGCCCGCTTCACAAACTGCGCCTGGTCCGTACTGTCCCCCTCATGGATTCGAATATTCTTTAGGCCCAAACGCTTCGCATTTTGCTTCAGCTTGCGAAGACGAGACGCCGTGCGATCGCAGGCCCAAATCACCCCCCGATTCTCCATCAGCTCCGCGATATGTGCCGTCTTTCCCCCCGGAGCTGCACAGGCATCAATCACCGTCTCCCCCGGCTGCGGATCCAACAGATGTCCTACCAACTGAGCACTGCTATCCTGCACCATCCAATGGCCGTCCTCAAACCCCGGCAACTCCTTCACCGAGCCCACCGCACCACTGAGTCGCAACCCTTGGGGCAAGTTCGGCAGGCGCGTAACCTTCAGATCCGCCGCTTTAAGCGCTGTCTCCACATCATCCGGGTTGCTGACCAATGGATTAATGCGCAGATCAATGGTGGGAGACTGATTGAACCAGCGAGCGATCGCCTCCAGTTCCTCGAGCGGGAGTTGCGATCGCCACAACTCCACCAGCCAATCCGGATAGCTGTGCAGCACCCCGATACGCTCCACCACATTCTCTGGCAACTTCAGTAGCTCACCCGCTTCATCCAGCTTCTCCGCCTGCCGCCCATATTGGCGCAACACCCCATTCACAAATCCCGATAAACCACTGAGCCCCTGGGACTTGGCCAACTCCACCGTCGTATCCACCGCTGCCGAGTTCGGAATATGGTCAAGATAACGCATCTGATAGAGTCCCAGATGCAACAGCAACCGAAGCTTGGGGGGCTGCTGGCTGGCTGGCTTCTTGGCAAACTGGTCAATCAGCGCATCCAGCGTTCGCTGACGGCGAATGCAACCATAGAGGAGTTCTGTGGCAAGGCGGCGATCGGCAGGGCTCAATTCGATAGAGAGATTGCCTGTGGGGGCATGACCTGCGGAAGCATGCTCTGCCGTGGCGCTGGATGCAGCTTCAGCCGGGGATGGAGCCTTTTTTTCAGACGCTTGCTTTTTGTTTTTAGGCGCTCTTCGCTTGAACTGTTTTTGGGACTGTTTTTGGGACTGGCTAAGGGCACGGTCAAGCGCAGCATCTGCATAGGCCCCAGCCTCCACAGCACAGAGAGCAGAAAACGCAAGTTGGCGGGCGGGAGAAAACGCAGTCACGGCAAACGCAGCTCAAGCAAAGGAATCCAGTCCCTCATCCTATCATCCATCTTCTTGCTAGGGAGCCCTCGCCTGGTTCCCCCTAGGTCCAGCCCAGGCCGACTTCAATCGCCCAAATCTTTTGCCAAACTGGCATTTCAAGAAAACTGATCTCCCTTATCCTCTAGCAAAAGCTTGACTTAACTTCAATCAACGCTGGGGATTTCATAAGAATGCTTCCACCCAACTTTCAGGAACCTGGCGATCTCAATCCAGACATTCTGGGCAGCATTGCCCAGGAATTTTCCAATGCCCTAGCCGAACAGAATGTCATTTTTACACCTGAGACCTTCAGCATTACCAGTGGTGCAAGCAATACCAGTCTCCCAAGTGTAAATTTCTCCAATGCAAGCCTGCTGAATGCAACGGGTAGTAGTGCAACAGGCAGTAATGCAACAGGCAGCTTTGTCTCTGGGCAAGCCTTCCTCAATGACCAAGGGGCAGGGGGAAGCGTTACGGTTACGGGAACCACAGCCGATGGAAACACCACAACGGAGTCATTTCAGAATTTTGTCCCCGGTGCAACTTCGAGCAGCGTCCAGGGCACGGTTACCACAACAGGCAATAACGTCACCACCAATGTAGAGGTTGAGAGCCCAGGTTCCCCCGACCCCACAACAACACCCGATGCGATCGAGTCTGGCACCACTCCAGCTAATTCAGCAGAGCCTGACCCTCCCCCCAGCGATCGCGTCGAGCCTGAAGCAACGGCCCCTGAAACAACGGTCCCAGAAGCAACGGAAGCTGAAACGACGGCCCCTGAAATAGTAGAGCCTGAGACAACAGAGCCTGAAGCAACTGAAGCGACAGAACCTGAAACAACGGCACCTGAAACAACAGCGCCCGAGACATCAGAGCCAGAGGCAACAGAGCCTGAAGCAGCTGAAACAATAGAACCTGGAGCAACAGAGCCAAACCGAACAGAGCCCGAGGCAACTCAAACAACAGAACCTGAAGTAATAGAACCTGAAATACCTGACACAACAGAGCCTGACACAACAGAATCTGAAATCCTCTTACCCGAGCCAGTCGCCCCAGACCCTGAAGCGACCCCTCCAGACACAACAGAACCAGCAGAACTTCCCACCGATGGCATTGAGACGGAAGCCCCAACCCAGCCGGAAACCGTGACCCCGGACAATCTGGTTCCAAAAGATGTGACCGGCACAGATATAACCGGCACAGATATAACCGGAAACGAAGTCGCTCATAATCCCCTAGACCCCATCATCGAGCCCCTAGCAGACCCTGAATTCTGTCCAACAGACAGCAGCATGACGGATTCAGATCCGCTAACGGGACTGAATCAAGAAGAGATGCTCATTGGTCAACCCCAGACCCCAACCGATAGCCTTGCTCCCATTCCTTCTGCCGGAACATCCAACGCCCGAGTGACGATCTCCTTTGAGGCCTCAGAAATTAGCAGTTTTATCCAAAATCTCTTCAAACTTCTGAGCGAAGGCGACGCCTTTAGCAGCATCTCCCTCCAGCTCAGTCTTGGCACATCAAACCTTGGCGAAACAGCAGCAGAACAGGATCTATCCAGCCTCAATATCACTGTCAGCGGCAGCATTGGCCGCAACAGCATCAATCAGAGCTTCGGGCTCCGGTAGCCATTATCGATATACAGCTCAGCCTGGGTGGTCACGGAGTATTGGGTGACTAGGGGGGATTGGATTAGCGATCCAGTCCTGCCGTTATCATTGCCAAAATGGCCACCTCAAAGCATCGGAATCCCTTACGTTCTAAGCAGTGATTGTTCCAAGAGCGCACCGTTGGGAGTTGCCCGATGTCAACATCAAGCTTGTTACAAACGGATTGGGTTGATATTTCGTCTGAGGATCAGGCAATC
The DNA here is from genome assembly GCA_938017515.1 of uncultured Pseudanabaenaceae cyanobacterium. Classification (GTDB taxonomy): domain Bacteria; phylum Cyanobacteriota; class Cyanobacteriia; order PCC-9006; family JAAUQQ01; genus JAAUOP01. Next base: position 13,909 of record CALIJJ010000212.1, on the reverse strand, counting down.
CAGCCTCAGCCCGTTCAGCCTCAGGCTTGGGTTGCGTCCACATCCGATTCAACCTCTATTCTTTGGGCTAAGCCCGCCTCATCAACTACAACCCAATCCACAACCTCCTCGACCGGAGCCACGGGAAGTTTTGTCTCAGCTCAAGCATTTTCCAATGGGCAGGGAGCAGGAGGAAGCGCCATCGTCACAACCTTCGGTAATGATGGCTCCAATCAATATCAGACGGCTCAGACCCAGGTAGTTCAAGACTTTGTCCCCGGTGCCACCTCCAGTAATGTCGAAGGGTCTGCCTTCACAACGGGCAATGGCACAGCGACGAGTATCACCGTGGCAATACCAGCTCCAACTCCCCTGCCAACGAACTCACCTCCCAGCGATACGCTGACGCCAAGCCCGATTCCCCCTGACTTTGACCCAACGGCTTACCTCGCAGCAAACTTCGATTTGATTCAGGTTTTTGGATACGATCTGGAGGCCGCGACAAGCCATTATCAAGACTATGGGCAAGCGGAAGGTCGCTCCACGACCTTTGATGCCGATGATTACCTAGCCTCCCATGGCGACTTAATTCGCACCTTTGGCTATGATTTAGCAGCCGCAACCCGGCATTACGTTCAATTCGGCGCCTCCGAAGGTAGGGGACTCGACCAATTCAACGAGGTCGCCTATCTCAACGCCTACTCAGATCTCCAGGCTGCCTTTGGTCAAAACTATGCCCTCGCAACCCAGCACTACATCAACTATGGCTACGGTGAAGGGCGAGTCTTCTAGTCGGGGACAAATTATAGGGTGAAGTCATAGGGTGAAATCATTAGGGTGAGTTGCTGCATCGATTTTGACTCGCTTACTCTTTGGGCAAGTCCACAGGGAAGTCCTCAGGCTCCGGCTGCCATCGATATTGAGCGAGGTCCAGTTTGCCGTTGGGCTTAAACTCAATGCCCTCATCTTCCAGAAGTTCTCGCTGCAAGTAATCAGAACCATTACGAACCTGGGAGTAGGACACCTCTCCCTTCGCATTCACCACCCGATGCCAGGGAAGATTCTCCGCCGGTTCCGCCACTCTAAATAGGGCATAGCCCACAACACGGGGCTTGCCAAACAGCCCCGCCAGTTCAGCGACCTGACCATAGGTCGCAACTTTTCCCTTGGGAATTCGGCGAACCACGTCGTAGATGGTGGTGTAGGTCTTTGACGGAAGCTTTGATGCCATGGACCTACTGTAGCGGATTCGCTAACTTGCCTGGGCAGAGGACATCTCATTGGAACTCCCATCCAACGCCTCACTGGAATGCTCACAGAGGTCATCAACAAACTGGTGCAGACCTAGGGCATCAGGGTTTTCGGCAATGTCCTGGGCCGTTCGGAATGTAAAGCGACAGTCGCTACCGCTGTCTCGCCAAGCAGCCTGAATTTCGACATGGGGATATTGCCCGCGTTCGAGTTGACGCTCAATGACTTCCCAACGAGTTTTCAATTGCTCAGTTGTTCCCACATAAATATTAAATCTTCCAATATGGGCGATCGCAAAAATCTTAGAACTCATATCTATATGCACCTCACAGACAACCCCTAAACCTATCCTTTTCAGAGAAAACAGAGAACCCATCCAAGTCGCCAAAAGCCCTTCCGGAAGAAGGCTCCAGCCAAACCATGAGCTAGGTAGTTATAGACTTCCCACCTCCATCTAAAATGCATCGGGATTACAAATAAAGATAAGTTTCAAAAACATAGATTCTTCTTATCAATGCAGAAAATATCGATCAAAAAAGCCCGTTAGATATGGCATCCAACGGGCTTTTCTACTGATTCAATTGAGGCATTTCATACAAAAGGCCGATCAGAACCTAGGAGATACGAGCTGTTTCCTTGACATCTACGGGCTGGCGCAGCTTATTACCCATGACGTTGTCAATCCAACCCACGAGCAAAGCATCAGTGGAAAACAGACCTGCACCCGCAACCAAGAAGAACTGGAAGCACACGGCGTAGAGTGCCGACAGCTCCAAGTAAGGAATGCTAAGACCCGCAACCTTGATGTGGTGATACATCGCCACCAGCATGGTGGAAAGGAGACCCAGAGCCGCAGGACGCGTCAGAAAACCGATAGCCAACAGAGGCGCAGCAAAGAGCTCTGTGAACGCAGCAACGTAGGTAAAGAAGACTGGAAAGGGTAGACCAATCACGGCGACGTAGGCCTGGGCGAAGCTCTCAACATTACCAAGCTTATCCAAACCGTTGTGGACCATGACGATGCCAGCGACGGCACGCAACAGCGCGATGGAGGTTTGAAGCGGACGACTCGCCGTGAACACGCTGGGGCGAAGGACCTGAGAGATTAGGGAGAGAAAAGAGCGACTGTTGTTCATGACGACGTTTGCGAGAGCAGTGGCATTGAAAATAGTATTAATAAGTATAACTAATTTTTAAGTTTTGTATACTTACCATTGAGAATTCAGCGGAGGCAAGAGAAGGCAAAATCCTTTATTGGTTAGGGTTATGGCAATTTTCAATTCTTTACGCATCCCATGAGAGATGAGGAGAAGTGAAGGTCAACGAGGTTAGTAGTCACTCACACTTCAGAGAAGTTTTATAAAAATCTTGTCGAAAATGAGCAAAAAATCTCGGAAAGTTCTCCAGTTCCTGCTTTTTCTTGGGCTCACCGTCTTTTTTATCTGGGCCGTAAACCACTTTGGCCTCAGTCAACTGCGAGAACAGGTCGCTCAGCTCGGCATTTGGGCTCCACTCGGGTTGTTCGTGCTCCGATTCAGCAGCATTGTGTTTCCGGCGTTGCCAGGGACGGCCTATTCCATCCTGGGTGGCACACTCTTTGGCTTTGGTCAGGGGTTAGCCATTGTCTGTTTGGCTGACTTGGCCTCCTGCTCACTCAACTTTGCTCTGTCGCGACGCTACGGTCGGGGGCTGGTGCAACGGCTGGTGGGCGATCGCTGGATCAGCAAAGTGGACGCCCTCGCCCAACAGCATCTGGAAAATAATTTCTTCTTGATGGTGGGCTGTTTGATGACGGGCTTTTTCGATTTTGTCGCCTACGCCGTGGGATTAACGCAAACACCAGCAACCAAGTTCTTTCCAGCATTGCTCCTCAGCATCGCCATTTCAAACCCGCCCATTGTGGCCATCGGAGCAGGAGTCTTTGAAAAAGGAAAATTGCTCCTGGGGCTGGCGCTATTGGGAACGTTTGGGCTTGCGATCGTCACGGGCTATGTCCGTGGTCAAAGCAACATTGCAATCAAGAACGGGGATCACCACAAATGATGATCCCCGTTCTTGATAATGAGACGTCAGCTTACTTTCAAATTCAGCTTTCAAATTCAGTTTTTGACGAATTAGGAGACAAGAGGTAGCGGAGAATTGCTCGATTGGGGCGTCTGCCCCTGTGGAAACGGAAGCAGCAAATGCTCATCTTCCTCAATGGTCAAAACCTGGGGGTCGCCTTGTTCGACCACAATCTCAATCCCTTCAGCCCCTTCAGCAAACAAATCATCAAAGTAGCCAGGACGATGGAGCTGAGCCTCCCCGGAACTGGTGAAAGGCCCGAAAAAGTAGGTACACCGAGGCAGATTCGTATCGATTTTCACCCACCAGGGGTGTTCTGTGGAAGAGTTGGAGGATAGCAGCATGTCTTTTCCTGATACAAATCGTGGAGGATGGCCTAATCAATAGGGCCATGGTTTTCTTAAAAGTTTTTAAAATTGTACAAAAACTTGGTTTTGTTACAACCAACTTTACTGAGATTGACAATAATTCTCAGCTTTAATCGATACACTTTTCAGAAAAAAATAATATCCCGGTAAAATAGATTACACACCACGGAAAATGTTGCTAGATCAACAAAGAAAACTGTTTTCCTCACCAAAAATAAACACCGAGTGCTGGCATCAAATCAATGCTTGAACATTGGTTCTAGCCAAACACCCGGTGTCTAGGGTATTAGCAAGTCCAGTAGACCCACTCCGCTCCAATCAGCGGTCCCATCAGCGGCTTACTTCTTAAACCCCGCCTTAGGGAGCACACGCTCCAGCGCACCCAACAGGGTCACCACATTCTCGGGGCGGCTGTTAAAGCCCATGAGGCCGATCCGCCAGACCTTACCGCCCAGTTCACCCAGACCATTGCCAATCTCGATGTTGTAGTCCGTCAACAGCTTGCTGGTCACAGCCTTAGCATCGACGCCATCGGGAATGCGTACCGTGGTCAGCGTTGGTAGGCGATATTCCTTGGGCACATGCATCTCTAGACCCATGGCTTCCAGACCATCCCACATCAATTCTGCGGTGCTCTGGTGCCGCGCCCAGCGATTCTCTAGACCCTCTTCCGCAATGAGACGCAGGGCCTCGCGGATGGCGTAGTTCATATTGATGGGGGCGGTGTGGTGGTAGGTGCGCTCGGCTCCCCAGTACTTGCCGACGAGGGACATGTCCAGGTACCAGTTGGGCACTTTGCCTGCACGCTTGTTGAGTTTCTCCAGGGCGCGATCGCTCATCGTAAAGGGCGATGCTCCGGGAGGGCAGCTCAGGCCTTTCTGGCTACAGCTGTAGGCCAGATCAATGCCCCACTCATCAATGAAGAGCGGCACCCCACCCAAGCTGGTCACCGTATCAGCGATCAGCAAACAGTCATACTCCTTACAGAGATCGCCCACGCCTTCAAAGGGCTGACGCGCTCCTGTGGACGTTTCCGCGTGGACCAAGGCCAACACCTTGGGCCGATGCTCTTCCATCGCCGCCTTCAGCTCATCCAGACTAAAGACTTCGCCCCAGGGCTTCTTGATCGTGCGCACATCGGCTTGATAGCGATCCGCCATGTCTTCGAGGCGATTGCCGAAGTAGCCCATGTTGCCAATGAGCATGACTTCGCCGGGTTCGATCACGTTGGCGATCGTCGCTTCCATCGCCGCACTGCCCGTGGCACTCACCGGGATAGTAATGCGGTTGCTGGTCTGCCAGGCATAGCGCAGCAGATCTTGAACTTCGCTCATCATCGCCAGGAAGCTGGGGTCCAGGTGACCGACTTGGCGCAGACCCAAAGCCTGAAGCACCGCAGGGTGAGCATTGGAAGGGCCAGGACCCAGCAGCAGACGCGGCGGCATCTCCAGGGGGCCAGCTTGTTTTCGGAAAGTCTCGTTGACAGCAGGCTGGGCAGCAGGCTTAGCGGGAGGACTTGCGACCATGGGGTTCTTTTTACTCAATCGTGGGCAGATTTGTAGGCGGCGCTACAGATAGACCCTAGTTTCTCAAATTTTGGGCGAATTTTTATCGCTTGGGGCGATCCCCCATGGATGCCCAGATACGCAACCCGAATGCGCAACCCGAATGCGCAACCCGAAACAGAAGCGCCCTAGGACAGAAGCGGCCTAGGACAGAAGCGGCAACGTAGGCAATGACAATGTCATGCCAAACAAAAACATTCCCACGAGCAACACACAGGCAGCACCGGCGACCCGAAGCCCCCGGAACAATCGCTGCTGATGACGCGTACTTTTGCCCAGGGAAATGCGCCGATCCGCAAACCGTCGTCCCCAAATGGCAGCGACTCCAATCCCAGAAAGGGCGATCGCCATCCCCACCGAAATCGCCACCACCATCAAGACCGCAGGCCAGAGCAGATCATTGGCCAAACCATAGATCAACACCAACAACGCACCGCTACAGGGAACCGCACCAATGGCCAACGCCAGCCAGCCCCCCGATCGCTGGGGATCAATGCAGCTATAGCAACCACAATCCCCTTCAAACTGATGCGGGGCAAACTGCTCCTGTATATTCAACTGGCTATCTTCCTCCAGCACCGCACGGATGAGATTGGGCGAAAGCGGGTTAACCGCCGCATCTGCCGCCAGTGTGCCAGCGGGAGCACTGGGAGAAGCCGCTAGGGCAGGCGAGGGAGCCGTGGCATTCCAGAGCATCCAAGCGCCGATCGCGGCGATCGCCCCATAGCTGATCAACCGCACCACCCGATAGCTCCCCGGCGCACTGCCAATGGTCTGGCGAACCACCACATCGGTCAAGACAGCCACCAGAATCGCGGAGAACACGTGGAACACCGCCACCCGCACGCCCATGCTCACCCCCTTCCGAAAACTGCCCCCCTCACCCACAAAATAGGAGATGATAATCGCCTTGCCGTGGCCAGGACCCAGGGTATGCAGGACACCGTAGGCGAAGGCAATGCCAATGCCCAGGGCCAAGGCAGCGGGCGATCGCCGATCTCGCATGGCCACGAGCGTCCCGGTAATCATCGCTGACGAACGGGCCTGGAGCGATTGCCACCAGGGACCTTCAAAATGTCCTCCCACATCAAATAGCCCCTGCCCCTCGGGGATGTAGGGCGTAATCGCTTTTAAATCGAGGGCATAGCTGGCACGGACCTGCCGCACACCATCCACCAGGTAGAGATCATAGGTACCAGGCTGCTGGCGCAACTGCCCTTCAAGCCAAACGCGATCGAACAAACCAGGCGTATCGAGTTCCTGGCTCGGCTCCACATACACCATTTGATTCGCAGCGGGCGGCGGGACATGGACACAGGCACCGACATAGGGCACCAGCAAAAAGCGTGAGGCTTGCTCCGAAGCGGACTGGTCTTGGGATCGTAGGTCTTGGGATCGTGGGTCTTGGGATCGTGGGCCTTGAGCTCGCTGACGCTGCGCCGCCTGGACTTTAGCTTCGTCATGGCCATTTTCTGACTTGATGCTTTGCTCCAGCATCGACGCTGACACATCCAACGGCAGGACAAATCCCGCCAACTTGACGGACTGGCCCTCCAGATCGCCATTAATCCCCCGGGACTGCTGCAGCCATTGCTGCCGCGCCGCATCCAGCTCAGCCAGGACCGCATCAACGGCAACTCCCTGCTCGGTGAGCGATCGCCTCAGTTCCTCAGCCCGCTCCGCGTCGGGACCATCACTGCTCGTTTCACCGCTTTCAATCCACCAGCCAATCCGCGCCAGACTGCTCATGTCGGCGTATTGCTCCGGCGGCAGGTGCGCCATGGGGTCTTCGATGGTGGCCTTGGCGGGCTGCAAATCCTCCCAGGCAATTTCTCGGGCGGCCTGGGCCGGCGCAGCAATCGCTGTTGCAAGCACGAGCCCGCCACTGAGGCAAAACAGGAGCAACGAACGAAGCGATCGCCTTCTGAAAAGCCAGCGGAACAACGAGGATAGAAAAATTTCCATGGATTAAGAACGATACCTCTATGCGCGATCGAGCGGAGAGCCCAGTCCACCTCCAGAAGCCAGGAGCATGGGATTTTTACTCCCTATCTTAGCCTCAGCAGCTTTACATCTCTTAGCCTCAGTAACCCTACATCGAAAATGAGAATCGTTATCACTCTCATCTATCTAGATTGAACAAACCCTTGCCCCCTTCGCCAGGAAAACCTTCGTGACCGGCCACGACTTCGCGGCTTACTTGGCCAATCGCGATGGCCCAGAGGATTCTTTTCTGGTGGGGTTCCCAGAAAAGAATCCCTCTCCCGAGGATGTGCAGCGGGTGACTGATGAGAAAAACAAATCTGGGGGATGCGATCGCAGAACAATGTCTTTTCAATCCGCGACACATTAAAAATCACGCCCTATAATGCTGCAAAGCAATATTACGTTGCCAAAACGTTACAAAATCCCCCGAGGCTCCACCATGAACCGTCGAGACTGCTTGAAATACGTGGGTCTGAGCGGTGCCGCCCTAGCCGCCACCGCCATTCCAGGGCTGGCAGCAGCCCCCACCATGCGGTTCCGCGATCTCTACAGCAGCGGCACGAACTTCTCGGCAGCGGCGAATAAGCTCAATGGCCAGATGATTCAGATGCGTGGCTTCGCAGCCCCCCCGCTAAAGCCCGATATTGATTTCTTCGTCCTGACCCGGTTTCCCCAGTACAAATGCCCGTTCTGCGACACCGAGGCGGAATGGCCCGCCAACATCATCGTCGTTGAGACCAAGCTGGATATCCCAACTGACGTCACACTGCTGGATCTGAAAGGGAAACTCTCCTTGGGTACCAAAACGGACCCCAGAACCGGATTTGTCAGCCGTGTCCGCCTAGAAGACGCTCATTTCTAAGCAACCGATTTCACGGGCTCGGTTCTGAGCCACTGATTTCAACTCAATCACGCAAGCCCCACCAATTCGGGGGAGTTGGTGGGGCTTTGTCGTCGGACGTTCAGCCCGACAGGATTTGGTTAGGCCGTGAGATTCGTTAGGTCATGAGATTCGTTAGGTCATGAGATTGGTTAGGCCGTGAGATTGGTTAGGCTATCAGATTAGTCAGGCTGTCAGATTAGTTAGGATGTCAGAGTCATCTGACAATAAAGTATGGTGCCTTCCCCTCAATCCAAAACGGGTCCCAGCCACGGTTCAACTCCTGGGCCCTCCCTCAAGCTGGCGGAACTGAAGATGCAGTTTCAGGACGCCCAAGCCGGAAGCGTTACCGCCCTCTCCCTGGCAAAATGGGAACTCCTGGGCGGACAGGCCATCGGTATTCGTGGTCCCTCTGGGGCAGGAAAATCGACCTTGCTCAACGTCATTAGCGGGCTGCTGCTGCCCACCCAAGGCTCAGTCTGGTGGGATGGTTGTGAGATTACACAGCTCAAGGAAGCAGAGCGCGATCGCTGGCGACGGCGCAACATCGGCTTCATTTTCCAAGACTTCCACCTCATCCCCGAACTCTCAGCCCTAGAGAATGTCCTCCTGCCGCTTCGTTTTGACCACTGGCGCTGTCCCCCCCCCAAGCGCCGTTACGGCCTGGAACTGCTAGAGCGCTTTGGTATTCCCCGCCCAAAACAGCTCGCCGCCACGCTCTCACGCGGGCAACAGCAGCGGGTGGCAGTGGCACGGGCGTTGATCAATCAACCGCCGATCCTCTTGGCCGATGAGCCCACCGCTAGCTTGGATCGGGAGTCCGGCGATCGCGTCACCCAAATCCTCTTAGACGTAGCCCAAAAAGAACAGAAAACCGTGATCGTCAGCTCCCACGATCAACAGTTGCTCAAAAAACTATCGGACACCTATCGTTTAGCCGAGGGCCAACTGGAATTGCAATGAATCCCTTCATTCTCATCCTCGCGATCCTGCGTCGCCATCGCCTGATCACGCTGCTGTTTGTGGCCATCGTCGCCCTCTCCATCGCCCTCGGCACCGGGATTCTCAGCCAGGAGAAAGCCCTACGGCAAGGCACCACAACGGCTGCCGACAAATTTGATCTCATCGTCGGAGCACCGGGCAGTCAAATTGATTTGCTGCTCAGCAGCATCTACCTTCAGCCCAAGGATCTGGAGCTGATGGATGGAAAAATACTCAGCGATTTAGCCACAAATCCAGAGGTTGAATTCGCTGCACCGCTGGCCTTTGGGGATAACTACGATGGTTTTCCGGTTGTGGGTTCAACGCCTGAGTTTGTGACTTATCTTGCCGATGGTGAAATTGAAGGGCGAGTGTTTGAAGGGAGGGATGAGGCGATCGCCGGAGCCGATATCCCGCTCAACATTGGCGATCGCTTCGAATCCGCCCACGGTCACCTCGATCTTTCCGATAATCCTGGCGCCAACTTCGATGCTGATGCCGACGCTGATGCCGATGCTTTTCTGGAGGCACTTCAAGCTGAACATGAGAGCCTAGAGCAAACGGTGGTCGGTCGTTTGCCCCGCACAGGCACCCCCTGGGACCGCGCTCTGATCACCCCCGTGGAATCCGTCTGGGCCATCCATGACCTGCCCACAGGACACGATCCAGCAGGTCCTCGTGCAGAGGCGATTGGTGAACCCTTCGATGCAAACTTTTTGACCGGCGTTCCGGCCATCATCGTTAAGCCCCAAGGATTTGCTGAGGCTTACAACCTACGCAGCGCCTATCGCAACGCGACCACCACGGCCTTCTTCCCAGCGGAGATACTGCTAGAGCTGTACGCCATCATGGGTGATGCGCGATCGATCATGTCGTTTCTGGCGCTAATGACGCAGTTACTGGTGCTGCTGGGCATCTTTGCCGGGATTTTGGCGCTGATGCAGTTGTTCAAAAAACAGTTTGGCGTATTACGAGCCATGGGGGCACCCCGCCTGTATTTGTTTGCGGTGTTGTGGGGATTTTTGGCGCTGTTGATTTCGGTGGGGAGCATCATTGGGCTAGGGCTGGGCTGGAGTCTGTCTTCCGTGGTGTCCGCGTTGCTCAGCCGCAGAACAGGCATTGCGATCCAGCCAGGACTCAGTGCAACGGAGCTATGGGCAGCGGGCCGGTTTGTGCTGATTGGCTATGGATTAGCACTGATTCCCAGCGGGATTTTGTATCGACAACCAGCGATCGACAATCTCAATAATTCCTAAGGTTTGCCAAGCAGATTTAGCCTGGCAAACCCAGCATTCATTGACTAGAGGTTCCAGAGGTCTATCGAACGTCTTGCAATTAGAGTTCGTAGCCAAGCTGTTCTGTCAGATCACCTGTCACATCTAGAAAATGGTTCATCACCTTTGCATCAAAATAATTTTTCCAGTCGCCGGATTTCCCCTTGCGATAATGTGAATTTATGTCCTCCTCACCTTGCTCTCTTCCTTTTGACAATCTAGAAAAGGTATGTCGCTTTGCCAGATCGATTAATTCTGGCTCTGGTAGCTCAACTTCTAGATGCTGAAAGATAGATTTGAGAAATTTCACATCATCATCATCAGCTAAGGACTCATAGCGAAATAGGCGGATTCGATCTTCTTCAGTTGGACAATCCACCCATGATTTTTGAGCATCGAATGAACCAAAGTCCTGGAGTCTATCTATAATATAGATCAACCCATCTCTCATATTCATTGATTGCAGTGCGAGTCTCATCTCAGGGATTGGTTCGATGAGAACATGAGAATTCTTGGCCGAAAAGTACCAGGAGACGACTGTATCACGAGGATCTCTGAGCACAAAGAATGTTTTGTAATCTTTGGGTTTTGGAATAGTTGCATAAGCTTGGTATCCAGCATATAGGTGTGTTGCAACTGTCTTTCGCGGAAATGCTTTTTTGAAGGAAGCATTTCGCAAACCCATTTCAATATATGGACAGCTCACCAAGCCAGTCGCCTTATAAAAAGCCGGATCATGAAAGATTGCTCTAAACCACTGACTCGCTGTTTTCTGCGTACAGCAATGGTAAACATTGGTTAAGCGATAATCTCTATTTTTTCTGTAGATTAGAGGGTAAAGACGATTGAATGAAGCGATTAGATATGCGGCTCTCTTTGTATTCCTTTCAACGACCTTAGAACGTATGAACGCAGATCTAAGCGTTGAGTCAAGATCCTCACTGCTGATCAACTTCTCAGGTGAATCTTGCTTGATATTTGTCATTCGTTCCCTACTCATAGAGCTTGCGTTTAGAGCTGACGGAGTTATCCTCTAATGAAGTGATATTCTCCTCGCATCAACTGCAAGCCGGTCAATCAATAGGTACACACACAGTTCGTATCTCGGGCCATGTAATTCATTACTAACATTCACGGTTCAATGGCTGGGGTTCTCTGGATGACACAATTACAAATATTCATCCATGCTTCATGCGAGGCTAGTGGTTTCTTCACGAACAACATTCTGGACAGTTCAGACTACGCATAGGTGCGATGGATGGAATTGCGATGTCTTGCCATGGTATGGGCTACCCAATGGTAACGGTTACGTCTAAGGGCAATGCCCCTGGGAAAAAGTCATTGCATGATGGGAGCACACAGATCATCGCCACAGTCGATGGAGTATTGACAATCCCTCAATTGATGAGCCAGACAGAGCTGCCACTAATGGGCAGGATTGTTTTTTTGAGAACTGAACAAATCACCGCAATCATTAAAAAAGATGCCGCCCTTCCAAAGAAGTCACGGCATCTTAAACCCCATGCTTATGCTTAATTCCTGAGATATCTACGAGATATCCGCGAAAGTGCTAGAAGTTCTGGACCGACAGGGCCGCTCCTTGGTCAATCCCAACCGCAGAGATTAGGCTCATCGGTGTGGAACTCGTTGCGGATTGCGTGATGGGTTGCTCACCCAACACAATATTCTGCGTCTCAAGGCTGATGCCCGCATCAATGTTATTCCGGAACTGACCGGCCAACAGGAAGATGGTGTCGGTCAGACCACTGCTGGGGTCCACATCCGAATCAAGGGCATCGTTTGTACCCACATTGGCCTGGGTCAAGCTGTAGCCTTGGCCTGGGTCAACAGCAATTTGGTACTGCCCCGCAGCCAGATTACTAAAGCCATAGAAACCACTTTCTCCGGTGGTTTGTGTGCGAATCAGGTCATCTTCGGTTTCGAAGACACCATCGGCACCCGCACCACGCAGGGTGACCTGAGCCCCCGCAAAGCCGGTTTCGTCAGCATCGAACAGGCCATTGCCGTTAGCATCTGAGAAGACACGATTGCCAATTAGGCCCGTCTGGGGGTCAACGTTATTGGGTGTACTCACAACACCAGCATCAACATTGGCCAGGAACTGCCCCGCTGCCAGGGAAATTGTTGCCGTGGTACCCGTGTTGGGATCAATATCAGAGTCGATGGCGTCGTTATTCCCGGCATTGGCAAACGTGAGCTGGAAGCCCTCAGGCAGGTTATCGATGGAGATTTTGTAGTCTCCCTTCGCGAGGTCACCGAAGCCATAGAAACCTTGCTCAGCCGTCGTTTGGCTTTGGAGGATGTCGTCATCTGTGTTGAAGAGACCATCACTACCAGCGCCCCGTAGGGTCACCTGAGCGCCTGCAAAGCCGGTCTCGTTGCTATCAAAGAGGCCATTGCTGTTGGCATCCAAGAAGACGCGGTTGCCGATGAAAGCATTGTTAGAGTCCACGACGGAACCGTCCTGTTGGACAACACCCGCATCCACGTCGGTCTTGAATTCACCGGATTCCAGCAGGATGACATCACTCACGCCATTGCTACCGACATCAGAGTCGATCGCATCGTTATCGCCGACATTAGCCTGGGTCAGTTGGAACCCCTCTGCCAGAGAATCGATGGAAATCTTGTACTCTCCTGCGGCCAAATCCCGAAAGCCATAGAAACCTTCATCGCCGGTTTGCTGGGTTTGAACCAGGTCATCGGCAGTGTTAAAGATCGCGTCAGCACCTGCGCCCCGTAGGGTGACCTGAGCCCCCGCAAAGCCAGTTTCGCCCTCATCAAAAACGCCATTGCCATCGGCATCTAGGAAGACGCGATTACCGATAAAGGCTGTTTTGGGGTCAACATCGCCCGATTTGTTCGTGACACCTGCATCAATATCGGCCCGGAATTGGCCGACAGCCAGGTCAATGACATCGCTGGTGCCGCTGTTGGGGTCAATATCAGAATCGATCGCGCTGTTGCTGCCCGCATTCTTCGCCGTCAATTCAAACGTCTCGGGCAGATTATCGACGGAAATGGTGTACTGGTCGGCGGCAAGGTCACCAAAGCCATAAAAGCCCTGGGCACCGGTGGTTTGGGTCCGGACAATATCATCGGCAGTGTCCAGAAGACCATCAGCGCCAGCCCCCCGCAACGTCACCCGAGCCCCAGCGAACCCCTCTTCACCACCATCGAAGATGCCATTGCCATTGGCATCAAAGAAGACTCGGTTGCCAATAAAACCATTTTTGGGATCAACCAGAGGGCCGTCCTGCTGCACCACACCGGCATCGACATCAGTTTTGAATTGACCCTCTGCAAGGGAAATAATCCCTGTAGTCAATGTATTGGGATTGAAGTCGGAGTCCAGTGCATCATTGTTGCCGACGTTGGCATGGGTGAGCTGAAAACCTGCTGGCAAATTGGCGATAGAAACTTGGTAGTCTCCGGCTGCGAGTTCACCAAAGCCATAGAAGCCGCCAGCAGCAGTGGTTTGGGTACGAATAACATCATCCTCCGTGCCAAACAGCCCATCAGCGCCAGCGCCTTGCAAGG
>CALIJJ010000211.1 GCA_938017515.1 uncultured Pseudanabaenaceae cyanobacterium | reverse complement strand
CGCTTTTGGGCAATCAACACCTGCTGCAGGAGATTGTAAGTTTTTGCCTGGGTGTCAAAGAGAGACACCTTATCCAAATCGCTGAGCCCTTGGCGCAGCTCATCCAGCACCGCCAATGTTTTGCGGAGCGTGGTTTCGGCTTCGGACAGGTTGCCCGCAGCGTAGAGGGCGTGACCGAGGTTATTGAGGGTTGTGCTTTCGCTGGGGCGATCGCCCATCTCCCGCGAAATGGCCAAGCTGCGACGCAAAAAGTCCACAGCCTGGTCAAATTTTCCCTGGCTGTCATGAACCACGCCTAAACTGCCGATCGCCTCGGCCTCGAGCTTGCGGTTGCTCAACTGTTTCGCAATGGCAAGACTTTTTTGATAACGGTCGAGCGCCTCTGGGAAATTCCCCTGCTGATGGCTCACCGCTCCCCAGTTGAGCCAGCTACTGCCGAGGCTTTGGTCATCCTTCGCAGCTGTGGCAATGCCAATACTTGTCCGATATGCCTCCACGGCTCGTTGGGTATCGCCCTCATTGGCTGCAACCCCACCCAGACTATTCCAAGCGATCGCTTGACCCTGAACATCGCCCAGCTTTTCAGCAATGGCCAAACTCTCCTGAAACAAAAGCGTTGCCTGTTTGTAGTCTCCCAATGATTCATAGACATTGCCTTGGTTGCGCAGAACCTTACTCCGTAGAGACTGTCGATTGTGTTGCTCAAGCAATTTGAGTGTTTCAGAATTGGCTTGCAGAGCGGCACGGTATTGGCCTGTTACTTTGTAGGCGATCGCCAAATTCCCCAGAACAATAGGCAGGCGTTGCCCATTCTGATCCTGGGCATAAGAATCTCGGGCATAGGCCAAACTTCGCTCATAGGGGGCGATCGCCTTCCGATAACGACCTTGCTGGGCGTATAGATTGGCAAGGGTGTAGTCGGCAGTGGCAGCGGCAGCCTCTTGGCCGAGTTGTCGGTGGATGGCAGCCTGCTGGGGCAGCAGGGCAATGGCTGCATCCAGATGATGTTGCTGGAGATAGACCGCGAGGAGATTTTGCTGGGTGGCGGCAATGCCCTGGAGAATTGCGGCGTTGAGGGAGGGGGAGGAAGAGCTTGGCGTGAACGCTGATGGTGATGGCTCTACCAATGCTTGATAGGCTGAAAGGGCGTTCTTCCAGGTGGCGATTGCCGCATCGAATTGTTGCTGATTGAACTGTTGTAGACCCGTCTGAAACAGGCGATCGGCAGCTTGGCGCGCTTTCTGTGATGGTGGTCGCGCGACCTGGGCAATCGCCGGAGACGCCGTCACAAGCGAAAAAAGATTGATTTGGCTGACTGGGTTTCGGCTCGTACATTGACTCAGCAGACTGCCGAGGAAGAGTGAGCAGAGGACAAGTGCAATCATCCTGAAGCGAGAGCGACGACTCATGGCATCTTATGACTTGCGTATTACGGCTGGTCTCTTACAGTTGGCATCTCACGGCTGGACAGAAAATTCGGGGGGTACAGCGTCTGGCGGTAGCTGTGGCTCATGGACAGTCCGCAAAAGTTGTTGTTCTGTTGCTCCCGTTTGAACTGATGGGCGGCAAGGATCCCCGTCGGATTGTGTAGACTCTGAACGGTTCGTACCACCGTGCACAGCATCATCGTCCGCGTCCGCCTCAGAAGAACGTTGGGCAGTCTGTTCACTGCCGCCAGGGAGGCAGTCTGATGAATTCGTTGCATCTGACGAACGCTGGTCGCGGTCGTTATCACCACTAGCATCTGCAACTGTTGTAGTTGATGAGGGCTCAGAGGACGGAGAGGGCTCAGTCGGATTGGGAGTTGGTTCAGGCTGACTCGGCTCAGGTTGATTGGGTTCAGGTGGATCGGGTTCTGGCTGATTCGGTTCTGGTACATCAGGTCCGGGTGGATTCGGCTTGGGTAGTTCGGGTTCAGGCGGATTCGGCTCGGGTGGATCGGGTACACGGGGCACGGTCACCACTTCAATACTGTCACTTTGGGAGAGCTGGGAGTCCTGAAAAGAACCATAGAGGGCAGCATCTGAGTTATTGCCAATGAAAATGCCACCTGCCGTATAACTTTCATCGATTGGAACGCTATCGAGATCAATCGCAACAGTGTTGATACTCACCGGATAGTTCGCGTTGGTTCCATCTGTTTTCTCAAAGGAAGCTGGAGACGAATTCCCCATTTGGAAGACGACGCGATCGCCATCCGCATCCCGAAACAGCAGCCCTCCCTCCTCATTTCGCTCCAGCGTCAACCCCGCCGTAAACTGCTTCCCTCCCTGGGTAATCGCAATGCTATCCGGCACGATGATGCTGGTTGGAACATCACTGGGTCCAAACGACGTAAAGTTGAGCAACGATGACGCTGGAATCCGAAACGTGCCATCTGCCTTAACACTTAAACTACCCTCTAGGCTTATAAAGATTGTTCCTGAGGTAATGTTGCCTGTCTCACTGCTAAGGCTGACATTACCATTGGCCTCCGGACGTGGGATATCTGAGCCCAAGCCAAAGGAAGGAGCACCACTGGTACGGATAGAGCCCAGCGTCATATCCCCTGTTGCGGCAGCATCAAGGCGGCCTGCCTGAATATCGCCCGTTTCAAGTGTGCCGGTTGATGTAAGCACGACCGGTCCGGCATCCAGGGTAAAGCCAGAGCCAATTTGGGTATTGATATTGCCGACCTTGAGGGCGATCGCCGCACTGCCATCCCCAATTTGCTCCAACGTTGTCCCACTCCGATTTTGACTGGGTGGCAGATTGCTCGGATTGGCCAAGGCCGGTACCCCTGCACGCAGAACGAGTGCCGGTCCACCAGCATTGAGCGTTGCAATATCCGGATCCGCCCCCACTGGAAAGGCTCCGACCTCTGTAATCGTGATGTCGCCTGCGGTGATGCTGCCTGTTGCTTCAACCTTAAGCGCCGACCCTGTATAGTCCCCGAAGCTCACATCCCCATCGGCACTGATAATGCCTGCTCCCGTTAATCCAGGTTGGGTGAGGGTTCCTGTCCCTGCGGTGAAATTCCCACCACTGGCGAGGCGGGCATTGGCCACCATTGGGCCACTGCTATTTAAGGTGAGATCCGCACCACTGCGCACCACGGAATTGTCTTGGGTCAACGCCTGGATCGTAATACCGTCATTGCCGGTCAGGCTCAGGTTTTGTTCCGCAGCAACCACGAGAGGAGCATTCGTATCATTGAGATTGAGCGTCCGCCCCTGCAACGATAAGTCTGTCTGAGCGCGGAGTTGGCTACTGCCGACCGTGATTTGTTCAGGGGTTGTAATTGTCAGTCCTTGCGTCGTGGCCTCAAGCAGCGTTTCTGAGATCTGGATATTTCCCTGCGCCTGAATCGTTACCTCCGAGCCACTGAGATTGCTGCGATTAGACGAATTCGTTGAGACAGTCATCTCCGCTGCTGCTGTCAGTCCAAGGCTCTCTGTGGCAAGTACACGTGAGTTTTCCACCGTCAGCAAACCCGCTGGATCGGTGGTTGTTATGGACAGACTGCGACCTGCAACAAGACCATCGCTCCCGCTGCCACTATCCACAATTGAAAGAGAAGGAGCTGTAATGCTTATGTCTCGGTTGGCATTGACTTCGCTAAAGGAATTGATTGCCAGAGCCACGGCACTATCAATCGCGATATCAGTATCAGCATCTAGGTTTAGACGACTTGCATTCAATCCCGCCAAACTCACGGTATTGCCGGATATCTCCAAACGCTGGAACTGCTCACTAAGGCCAACATTGCCATCAATTCGAACATCACCAGGGTTATCGATATCAAAGCCCGACGCATTGATAAACAGGCTGTTGGGGTTAAAAGCGAGATTATCGATCTCAATGCCACCCGTGATGAGAATATCCCCAGCCCGGTCGTCTGCTGTACTGTCGATTGTGGTTGACCGTTCGGTGAAGAATTGATTGGGCTGATAACTGCTGTTGAGCTTGACATCACCCTCTAGCGTGATATTGCCACCGCCTGAATCCAGTATTGCTCCCGCTTCTGACTGCCGTAGATCAATTTGGGAACCTGTGAGATTGATATCGCCCCCAGCCAAGGTAATGGGGTCGTTAACGTTGATCTGAGGAGCGCTAAGGGCAAGGACGCTCGTATTCCCCGTGGCAGAAATGGGCTCATTGACGTTAATTTCTTGGGCAGCGGCGATCGCCACATCCCCAGTATTGAGAGCTGTCTCAATGCGGTTGGCAGAGATAGAAAAAGTCTGATTCGTGCCCCCCTGATTTCGCGTAATCTCGTTGGGCTGCACTGCTCCAAAGGCAGTCGCATCATTGCTGCCCGTACTATCGATATTGACCGTGCCAGGGTCCAGCAGGAGCTGACCGTTTTGCCCAATCACAGCAGCCACATCAACGTCACCGGCAAACCCTAGATTGTTTTTACCTGAAACCTCCACAAAGCCACCATCGCCTCCCGTGAACCCACCCCGCGCTTCAATCTCGCCGTAGAAAACCGTGGTGCTGTCGGCCCAGACGATCACCCGACCGCCATCGCCAGAGGTTAGAGCATTGGCCTGAAGGATTGAATCAGCATCAATAAACGTTTGCTGGGCATTGGGAACGGTACCGTTGCCTTGGTACTCGCCCCCGATCAGAATCGTTCCGCCACCGTTGATACCGGAGCTGTTGACGTTAGCGTTCATGAGGCCGACACGATCGCCCAAAATCTGAATCTTGCCCCCTTGACCACCATCTGCAGCAAGCTCTCCTGAGGCGATCGCCGCCCCCGCCGGAATCGCCGTCCCCTCTAGCCGCACGGTGCCATCGGCATCCCGACTAAACCCTGAGGCCTGCGCCCCAGGCGTTTGCTGGAGCATGTCCGCGATGGTGGAAACATTAGGAGCATT
>CALIJJ010000210.1 GCA_938017515.1 uncultured Pseudanabaenaceae cyanobacterium | reverse complement strand
GCTCCCGGTCGAGCTTGACGAGGTCCTCCGGCGCAAGGCGGAACTGGAAGAGTCCAAAGCCAATGTCTCCGCTCACGAAGAGCCCGCGGCCGTTGCCCATGACGTCCGCGTCGGCGCGTGCGCCGATGTAGAACTCGCGCTGCGTCGTACCGATGGGGACAGAACCCGGCGAAGGTTCGCACTCGTCGCGGCCCGGATCGATATCGCTGTCGCAGCCCGGTCCGCTCGACTGCACACCCAGGGACTGACGAAAAGAAATCACGGCACCGAGCCAAGGAAAGACCGGATCCTCGAGGAGTGCCCCGGGGAAGATCTCCGCCGTGAGGCCGATCTCAGCGTGTCCAATGCCCCCTTCGGCGTAGGAGCGGTCTTCGGCGACGGCCTGGTCCGGGTCGACTCCGGTTCGGCCTCGAAACAGCGGGCTCGCCATGACGACGGTGTTCATGGTTCGGCGAACGGTGCCGCCGGTCAGGGCAATACGAAGTCCGTCATAGCCTCCGACGGCGTCGTCGTCGTCGTCATCGTCATCGTCGTCGTCATCGTCATCGTCGTCATCGCCGTCGCTGTCATCAGCGTCGTCGTCGCTGTCATCGCTCTCAGCACCCTCTGCGCTGGCGACGAGCTCTCCCGTGGATTGAGATGATGTTGCAGTTGCAATCAGCTGCAAGCTGCCAATACCGAGAATCGAAATGAAAATGAAAGCGATCAGTGTTTTGAGGAGAGATTGCATCTTGCGTTAGCCTTTGTGTTGATGTCCACGGCTTTAATTTAGGAAGAGAACGTCAAGAAACTGACAAGATTCTGTTCTTCTTTAACGCTGATGTTCGATGGATGCGACTTGTGATATTATTTGCCACCTATTTGATCTTCAAGAGCCTGTTTGCTTGCTCGGTAAAAGTACCGTGAAACAGCTGCCTTCTCCCTTACGGCTGCTAACCTGAAGTTCACCATTGTGGTTGTGAATAATGGCCTGGGTAATGGCGAGTCCCAAACCCGTTCCGCCACTATCTTGAACACGGGCCTTGTCGGCTCGCCAAAATCGCTCGAAAACCTTATCCAGATTTTCCTCAGCAATGCCAATGCCCGTATCCCGAACGGCGATGGTGATTTGATTGGCGGTGTGTGTTCCCCGAATCAAAACTGAGCCCTGAGCTTCTGTATATCTGAGCGCATTCTGAAGCAGATTGGTGAAGGCTCGGATCAGCAGGGTGGCATTCCCTCTAACTCTGAGCCCGGGTTGCAGATCGAGCTTGAGTTGGATCTGCTTTTCGTTGGCTTGGGGGCGGTAGAGTTTGCTCAGATTTTCCAGAAGTTGGCTCAAATCGATAGGGCTCATTTCGGTGGCCATGCGCTTATCGAGTCGGGCGAGGAGTAAGAGATCTTGGCTCAGTTCGGCCATTTGTTCCGCCGCCCCGACAATCAGCTCCAATGTTTCCTTGTCTTCAGCACGCATGCCGTCGGCATATTTGAGGGCGACTTCCGCATTGCTGGAAATGGCCATGATTGGGTTGCGTAGTTCATGGGACGCATCAGCGGTGAATTGCTTCAGCCGATTGAAACTTGCTTCAATCGGTCGCATGGCCTGGCGGTTAAGCCACATGCTGCCAAGACTGCTCAATCCGAGGGCCACCACCATGCCCAGACCCAGTCCTCGGTCAAAGAGTTCGATACTCTCGTGAAAGGCTGTGAGGGTTTGGTTAGCGCGGATATAGACAACAGCCTGCTCTTCTCCACGCACCACCGTTGTGAAGGATTGGATGGGGCGTGGGTGATGGTAGCGATGAAAGTTTGAAGCGGTGTCGAGCGGCGCTGTGGGATGAATCTCTCCTAGTTGCTCAAGCATGTCTCCCTGGCGATTAAACCACTGAAGGCCTTGGGTGTTCGTGATGAGCGTTTGAGCCGTGGGCTCGTAGCTATCAATTTCAATCTCGCCGTTTTCCACTTCTACGAGGGCCATGCCACCACGGGCCAGACCTCGAAGCTGATCTTGCAGTTGCTGACGTAGGTTGTAGATGAAGCTGAAACGAATAGCCCCGGCGAATCCACCCAGAACTAGGGCGAAAACCAACAGGTTGGTGAATAGGAGACGCCGCCGAATGGGGTGAAATAGATCACGAGATTGAGCGGTTTTGGCGGTTTGAGGGGAGGTTGGAGAGGCGGTTTTCATGGGGGGCGGGGCGAAGGATGGGGCGATCGCTACCCCTGCCGTTCCTCTTTCGGAAGAACGAATCGATAACCCACACCATAGACCGTTGCAATTAAGTTGGCTGGACTGCCCGCCGCTTTCAACTTACTGCGCAGGTTGCCCATGTGAGTTTTGACGGTACCTTCGCCAGAAATCTGATTGAATTCCCAGAGCTGATTGAGCAAGGCATCTCGCGTGATGACTTGCTTGGGATGGTGCAAAAAGTATTCCAGAATGACGTACTCCTTGGGCGTTAGCTTCAGCGGGTTGTCCTGGTATTTGATGGTGCGGCTGCTGGGATCTAGGGTGAGTGGCCCGTAGTTTAAAACGGTGGGAACGACCTCTCTGTTACGGCGATTCAAGGCTCGAATTCGTGCTGACAGTACATCGAGTTTGAAGGGTTTGACGAGGTAATCATCAGCTCCAGCATCCAAGCCCAAAACCATGTCATTGGCCGTATCCTTCGCCGTTAGCATCAAGATCATGACCTGGGACTTTTCGGCCCGCAGGCGTTTGCAGAGTTCAACACCGTCTAGGCGAGGCAACATCCAGTCCAACAGAATTAGGTCATAATCAGCGGCCTGGGCAAAATTCCATCCCTCAATGCCATCCACAGCAATATCGACCGTGTGATTTTGGTGGCGCAAATCTTTGGCTAGGGGGGTGGCAATGCGGCTATCATCTTCGACAATGAGGATCTTCATGATCGAGCGAATAACAACGATGGATGTAGCAACGGTTCACGAAAACTGAGCTGAAGCGCTTGCCTCCTATCCTACAGATTTCTTGGGAAAACCGATTTCCTGGGCAAAAAAGTTCAGGAAACAAGCAGCGGATCGCTGTAGAACTGACGAAGACTCCTTCTATCTCTGGGCTTGATATGAACCGTCTGAACTCGTTCTTGTCTCAATCACAGTCCCGTGAGCCGTTTCAAAAGACGAAGCCGTTTCAAAAGACGAAGCAGCCTAGAAAGACTGACGTTGCCTGGAGTCTGAAGCTAGCGGTGGTGTTTGGGGCTCTGAGCTTGGGGGGATGGACGACTCCTGCAATGGCAGCATGGCCCTGCCCAAGGGTTGAAATTTCCCATCCGGCGGCGGATCAGATTCGGATGATGGCTGAAGGCTGTCGGGATGGTCAGGAGCTGAGCCAGCGACTGATGCAGTTGGCCCAGCAGCAAACACGACGTTTGGAGGACCCCGTCGAAAAGGGTCGGGCTTGGGTTTTGCTGTTCCAGGCCCATGCGATTCAGGAGACTGAGCAGCTCGCTTCGGTATTGGCGCAGGCGCAGAAGGCGATCGCCCAAGTCCCCGCCCTGGAATCGCGCATCAGCCTTCTGGTCCAGTTAGCTGAAAGTAACGAGATGTATGGACCTGTCAATCCTCTGAACTCGGCACCCCTGAACTCGACCCCCCTGAACTCGGTTTCCCTAAATGGGGTGGGCGACAGTGACCTCTATGCAGCAGCCTACGAACTCATTCCAGGGCTGCCGGACTTCGTTGCTTCGGCCTCAGCCTCTGAACGTGATCAGCTGGACCCCGTGGTGCAAGAACTGGACGAAGCCCTCTGGAGCCTGGGGATCTGGTATTTGGAAGGTGGAGGCAGTCTGGAGGCAGAGGCAGAGGCTCGGGTGGCTGAAGTGTTGAGCAAGATGCAAGACCCGTCCAATCGTGAGCTACTACGGGAGCGCATTGTTGAAGTCCGTGGCGAGGACTCGGCTGGTGTCGCTGAACCCGAGTTTGACCCAGAATTTGATGAAAATCCCAGTGGGGAAGCATTCAGCGATCGCGAAGGGGAACTGTCGGGCAATGGGCTTTACTCGGATTCTGACCAAGCGGCGATCGCTCAAATTGAAACCCTTTGGGAAACTCTAAAACAGGGCGAACCCCTAACCCCTGAGCGTCTCAATCGTCTGGATACCCTTGTCAGCAGCCTGGAGGGCGAGTTCGCCCGGCTTGTTTATGTGGAGGGGACGACGGAGACGTTGGCCCAATTGGGCGAAGTTGATGCGACGGTTTTGTTTGCTGAGCAACTCTTTGAGCAGGTCGAAGACTACGCTGGGGGCGCATTGATGAGCGAGGCGCAGACGCTGTTTTCCCAGGAGCAACTGCCAGCATTTATGGCGGCGATTCTGCTGGCTCGGTTTGAACACCTGGATCAGGCAATGGGCTTGATTGAGGTGCAGCCGCTGGAGCTTGCTCAGCAACAGTTTCAACAGTCGATGGTGTTGGCGGTGACAGGGGCGGCCCAATATGGGGAAGGTGACCCGGCGGTGGGCCTGGAACAATTGATGCAGAGTCAACAGTTGGTGTTGGCGATGGCGGATGGAGAGAGCAAGGCAGAGGCGCTGGTGGCGATCGCGGGCATGCAGTCAGTGCTCCAGGCCGGGGCTCGCTTGGGTCTGGTGCCGCAAAGGCTGACCCCAGAGAATCCAAACGAAGTGGGCCAGCCTGAGCCTGTTTCGTTTGACGGCTTGGAAGACCCCGAGGTTTTGATCGCAATGGCGTTGGTGCTTAAGCCTGAGCTACAGGAAAAGGCGAATGCGATCGCCCTACGCATCGAACTGTTAGAGTCTTTTGCCCAGGAGGTGCCTGAAAGCGATGGCGCTGGGCAAGACGAGATGGATGATGCTGATACAGCCGATGCGGATGCCTGGAATGAGGCCGTCGATGAGGCGGAATTCTCAGAGGACGACTGGACCTGGGCTGACTCTCCCATTGCCTCTGTCTTGCCGCTGCTGAAGGCGAGTCAGTTTGAGGCGGCGAGACGAACGATTGAGCAACGCTCGGATGTGGAAGACCGTATTGAAGCGCTGACCGCGTTGGCTGCTTATTTCAGTCAGGAGGAGATACCCAATCAGCAGGAGATGCTGGGACGGGATGCGGTGGTGGTTTTGGGACAAGCGATCGCCCTCACCCAATCCACGTTTATCGATCGTGAATACCGGCAGGAGATCTGGCTCGATGCCATTGGCTGGGAGTTTGTGAACTATGGCGGTAATCTGCTGGAATTCCAAGCGGCCCTTGCGGCGGCGGAGGGAATTGTGCCGGAACGACGCCAAAGCATGGATGCAGCGGCCCTGGATGCAGTCTACGGCGACCTGACCTACGCCGAGCCTGACCTGGAGCGCGTGCAGCAGCGCTTGACCCAGATTTTGCCCCAGCCTGTGTCGGCGGTTCGTACCAAAACCCTGGTGGAGATATCCCAGCATTTGGCCCGCCTGGGTGAGGCTCCCCAGGCATTGTTGCTGCTGGAACCGCTGCCCGCTTTGGCCCAAATCGATGGATGGTTGCGGGTGGCATTGGCGGTGTCCTAGATCAGCAGTCCATGAATGGGTTCAGCAAGGGGCTCAAATTTTTCTGTGAATTTCGTCTGGCGAATTTCGTCTGGGATGGTAGACTGCTGGCCAATCCTTGACCGTCTACGTTCGCAAATCGAGAGAACTCAACGATGAGCTTGGCCCTACTGACCGCCGCGCTGCTGAATTCTGCGGGTGCATCCCCCAATACTTTGGCCCCCTATCTTCCTGAGCCTCTTCCCACCGTGGAGGCCCCGTCTGTTGCCGGGGAGCAGGCATCGGGAACGGAGGTCGCCATTGCGATTACCTATCGCGAGCAGCTCCAGGGTGCGCTGTCTGTGGGGGAATGGGAGGAGGCCAATCGGCTGACATCCATTGTGTTGCTC
This sequence comes from uncultured Pseudanabaenaceae cyanobacterium, assembly GCA_938017515.1. Lineage (GTDB taxonomy): Bacteria > Cyanobacteriota > Cyanobacteriia > PCC-9006 > JAAUQQ01 > JAAUOP01. Next base: position 6,152 of record CALIJJ010000210.1, on the reverse strand, counting down.
CAGTCGGCGAAGCAGTATGGCCGAGGCTATCTCATCGCCAAGGACATTCGTGCTCTGCCCTGCAAAACGCTTCAGGAAGTGGACTATTGGTGGACCAATTCGAGCAATGGCCACTTTGGCTTGAGTGCCCAGGCAAATCTTTGGCACCAGATGAAGGGCAAGACGTTTGATGATGTGACGAAGTTTGAAAATCGTATCGGCTGGCTCGGTCCGGTGGATTTCCTCTCGACGGTTACGGCTCCCAAAGCCCATTTACCCCTGCGTCCGGTAAAGCCGACGGGGATGCCCGATGCCTGGGGCGGGGGCTGGATTCAGGAGATGCCCAGGCGTCTGATTGCCTGTGGTGTGATTAAAGACCCCAATCCGCCGAAGCCAAAACCGAAGCCCCCGGCGGCAAAGCCCGCGACTCCGGCGAAGAAGCCCAAGCTGCCGCCTGTACCGAAGCCGAAGCCTGCCCCTGCTCCCAGCAAGCCGCAACCCCAAATGCCTGAGGTCCGCCTGCGGGATATTCTGCCGCCTGTCGAGCCGCGTCGTTAGGTCCTGAATGCTCTAGTTGTCAAACCCAATGCAAAGCCTACTCAAACTCTCGCGCTGCATCGATGCTCTGAATGACTGGGTGGGGCGTGCTGCCTCCTGGCTGGTGTTGGTGATGGTGATCGTGGGGTCCCTCAATGTGATTGCCGGAGAGTTGGGCAATATCATTCATCAGAAACTCACCTCAAATCGCTATCTGGAAACCCAGTGGTACCTGTATGCGGCGGTATTTTTGTTGGGGGGAGCCTATACGCTCAAGGCCAATGAACATGTGCGGGTGGATTTGTTCTATGGCAACTGGCCGCCGAAGCGCAAGGCACTGGCCAATTTGCTGGGGTCGTTGCTGTTTTTGCTGCCGTTTTGTTTGCTGATGCTGTCGGTGAGCTGGGAGCCGGTGCTGAATTCCTGGGTGGGCTGGGAGCAGTCGCCGGACCCCGATGGCTTGCCGAGGGCACCGGTGAAGTCGGTCTTGCTGGTGGGCTTTGGTTTGCTGGCGCTTCAGGGTATTTCCGAGGCGATTAAGAGTGGGGCGGTGTTGATGGGGGGAGAGTCTGATTCTGGTTCAGGGATTCGATCGGATTTGGGGCCGGATTTGGGGCCGGATTCAGGTGCAAGTTCGGAGGCAGAGCCATTTCGGACGGAGATTGCGGATCCGTGGGCTTCATCGGGTAATGGATTGGAGGATGACGAGCCGGATCGTGATTCGTCGGAACAGATGGGAGGCGATCGCTAATGGATTTCACCGCTTGGCTCGGCCCACTCATGTTTCTCGGAGCGCTGGTGCTCCTCTCCTTTGGCTATCCCGTCGCCTTTTCCCTCGGTGGCACGGCGCTGTTATTTGGCGGCATCGGCGCCGCCCTCGGTGCCTTTAACTGGTCCCTCTTTAACCTGATGCCCTCGCGAATTTTTGGCATCATGGGCAGCTTTTCGCTGTTGGCGATTCCCTATTTCATCTTCATGGGCTCGATGCTGGAGAAGTCTGGCATTGCCGAGCGGTTGCTGGAGACCATGGGGATTTTGTTCGGACGGCTGCGGGGCGGCTTGGCCCTGGCTGTGGTGATTGTGGGGGCATTGCTGGCGGCGACAACGGGGGTTGTTGCGGCAACGGTGGTGGCAATGGGCTTGATCTCGCTGCCGATCATGCTGCGCTATGGCTACAACAAGCAATTCGCCACGGGGGTGATTGCAGCCTCGGGGACGCTGGGGCAGATTATTCCGCCGAGTATTGTGCTGGTTGTCTTGGGCGATCAGCTCGGGATTTCGGTCGGTGATTTGTTCATTGGTTCGCTGATTCCGGGGCTGATGATGGCCGGGGTGTTTGCGCTGCATGTGGTGGTCACGGCATTTCTGCGCCCGGATGTTGCTCCGGCGTTGCCTGCGGAGGTGCGGGAGATTGGTACGAAGAATCTGGCCCTGCGCATTCTCAAGGTGATGATTCCGCCGTTGGCGTTGATTGCGTTGGTGTTGGGCAGTATTTTCTTTGGCCTTGCGGCACCGACGGAGGCGGGGGCAGTGGGTGCCATGGGTGCGATGCTGTTGGCTGGGTTGAATAAACAACTGACGTTGCGGTCCTTGCGAGAGGTCTGTGAGGCGACGTTGCGGACCAGCAGCATGGTGATGATGATTCTGCTGGGTTCGACGGCGTTTAGTTTGGTGTTTCGGGGGCTGAAGGGCGATCGCTTCATCGAGGAAGCCCTGCTCAATCTCCCGGGCGGAGAAATCGGTTTTTTGATTGTCAGTATGTTGACGATCTTTGTCCTGGGTTTCTTCATCGATTTCTTTGAGATCGCGTTTATTGTGATTCCGCTGTTCGCTCCCGTTGCCGTGAAGCTGGGGCTGGACCTGACCTGGTATGGCGTGATTATTGGCGCGAATATGCAAACGTCGTTTTTGACGCCACCGTTTGGGTTTGCGCTGTTTTATCTGCGGGGGGTGGCACCGCCGGAGGTGAAGACGAGCGACATTTATAAAGGCGTAATTCCATTTATTTTGTTGCAGTTGCTGGTGCTGGTGCTGATTATTGCCTTCCCGCAAATCGTGACGTTTTTGCCCTCGTTGAGCCAGTAGGAGGGGGCGATTGATGAACGTTGTCGAGTACGAGCGACCGGATGGCTCTCGTCCTTTCTTGGACTGGATTACTAAGCTCGATCGCAAGGCCAAAGCCAAGGTCTTGACTGCTAAGGCTCGTATGGAGTTGGGTAATACATCGAACATCAAGTGGTTTGACGGTATTGGAGAGTTCCGGATTGACTGGGGGCCAGGATACAGAATCTATCTCATGCAGGATGGTTTGGAGCTAATTATTTTGTTTGGTGGTGGAACGAAGAAAACCCAGCCGAAAGATGTTGAGCTGGCAAAGGCGTTGAGAATCGAGTACAAACGTAGAAAGCGATCTGGAGAATTTCAAGATGGCACTGGTGAAAGAGACTGAACCAACTGGAGGACAACTTGTTGCTGCTGATCCAGAGCTGGCCACAACACTCTTGAATGAAGCGCTTGAACTCATTGCCTCTGGTGAGCCGGACCCCGCCCGTTTGCTGATTCGCGATGTGGTGAATGGTTTAGTGGGGTTTGAGATGCTGGCTGCAAAAACTGAGATTTCTGGCGATCGCCTCCGGGAAATGCTAAGTCCAGAAGGAAAAGCAACGTTTCAAGAACTTTCTCGGATTTTTGTCGAAGTACGAACCTATGTCGATCGGGCGATTTTAAATGAAGCGATTCGCCAGTTTGAGACATCTTCAGTTTGAGACATCTGAGGTGTGGAGTGGACCCAATCGACTGAACAACTTTGATAGCTGCGTCCGATTCTGCCAAAGCCTCATCCCCCTCCCGCCTTGCAAAACTTCACAATCAACAGAGCCCGATTCCCCAACGCAAACCACTGTCATATCAAGCTATTCAGGAGAATGCCACCCCGCTCTAACCCAATTTCGTCGCACAGTCACCGCCAAAGGCGAATTCAACAACACGCCTCCACCGTCCCACGTCCACAAGCCGTCAAACCAACAACCTCCGCACCGTCGTCGCTCTAACAAAAGTGCTTCGACCAGCTCTGAGTTCGAGGATTAAAAATCGGACAAGACTCTCCAGACATCGGATCGATCGCCTCCGTCTTCGCCCACTTGTGCTGATTGCACAGCTCGCAGGCCAAACAGAGATTGCCCTCATCATCCATCCCGCCACGAGAAACCGGCAACCAGTGATCGACCTGCAACGTGCCCATCACATAATCCTGATGACTCAAGCAGTACTCACAACGATTGCTAGCTCTTTGCCGTACCCGCTGCCTAGCCTTGTCCGATACACTCATGCAGCCAACGGTTTCCTAAGCCCACGCCGCACTGCCTCCGCCAACCCCTCTGACTTCCGCAATTGCCCCAACTGATACACCTGCAATAGCGCAAACAGCTCAATGCTCTCCAGCTTCGTCAATGCTTGAACCTTTCCCCTCGCTTGCAACTCTCCCAACCGCTGATTCTGAGCCCCATCCATCTTCAGCTCAGCCAGCTCCAACACCTCATCATCCGTTAACTGCTGAAGTGAAACCTCCGACAGTGGCTCTGGCAACAACTCTCCCAAAGACCAAAGCTTCACTAACCGATCCGCCAAAACCCCAGCCAAATCCTGACCGGGACAAAGCCGACCTGCCTGCTCCATAAAGCTATCCGGCAACTCCAGAACAATCTGTGCCATGCTCAAAACATTCCATCACGAGCTACACCTAGCCTAACGCATCCCTGAAAAAGTCTAACCCACCACAAACCGCCCAGGATTCAACGTTTTCTTTGGATCAAACTGCTCCTTAATCCGCTGCATCACCGGCAACGCATTGCCGCTATATCCCCAAACATCAAGCTGCTGCTTCAGCCCTGCAGGCGCTTCCAACACCGTTAGGAAACCCTTGTGAGACTGACAGTGCGATCGCAACCGCCCCACCGCTTCCCCATCCCAATCCGCCGCCATCCCACGCAACATCCCCAAACCACTGCCCCCATTGACCCGCACCTTCGTTTCCGAAGACAGTTCCTTAATCAACTGCACCGTCGCTTCACTCGCCGTCGGCATCACCCCAAACTTACACAGCACCGTCTCAGAATCATCGATAGGGCTAGTTCGCTGGCAAAGACGATCGCTCACATCCGCCCAGAAACCCTCCTCCGGCTTACCCACCAACACCGATAACCCCAGCCCCAGCTTCTGCCCCAGCAATCGCACCTCCTCCGACTGCTCCACCACACTCGCCTCCACATTGCCAAACCGCAGCGCCAAGGCTGTGGTGTCTCCCTGGGCCGTTGACTGCATCAGTTCGCTCGACAACCAATCCTGACTAATCGGGCTGAGGCTGGACTGGGCGATCGCCAAACTCATTTTCTCCAGCGCCGCCTTCTCCCCCGTCAACAACACCGTGCGAAACGCCTCCGGAATCGGGTACGTCCGCAGCGTCACCTGGGTCAACAGGCCCAGCGTGCCATAGCCCCCCGTGAACAGCTTCATCAGGTCGTAACCCGCCACATTCTTGACCACGCGGCCACCGGCCTTGGCGATTTCCCCATCGGCCCGCACAAACTGAATGCCCAGCAACAGATCCCGCACGCCGCCGTAGCGATGGCGCAGGGAGCCCGCGTCAGCCGTGGCAATGATGCCGCCAATGGTCGCGGTTTTAGGGTAAGCCGGGTCCAGGGCCAGGAAAAGATTGTGCGGTTCTAACACCGTCTGGATTTGCTCTAGGGTCGTGCCCGCCTCCACCGTCAGTGTCAGGTCCCCCGCTGCGTTTTCGATCAGCCGATTGAGCCGAGCAGTGCTGATGACCCAGTCAATGCGTTCAGCCGCATCGCCCCAGCCCAGCTTGCTGCCATTGCCGCAGATGAGGACGTTGCGATCGCCTGCGTGAGCCTGCCGTATCACCTGGGCCAGTTGCTCCTCGGTTTCTGGCTGGATGAGGTACTGGGGCGTTTGTCCAGGGGCGATCGCCGGGGCAATGCGCTGCTGCCAATCGGGCGACAGCTCATCCCAGGGTGTGAGCGCAGTTTCGGGCAAAATTTTGGATAGGGAGGGGGCGATCGCAGTCACGGCAAAGAACTTGAAACATCCGACTCAGCAGACTCCATGCTACTACTGTCCCAGCGATACCGTTCGCGATGAACGTTTTGCTTGGACCTCTTGCATATATCTCTGGCCCTCTCCCTAAATCCCTCTCCCAATGCTGGGAGAGGGACTTTCAGACTCCCCTTCCCCCAGCATTGGGGGCAAGGGGTTGGGGGATGGGGGCGGTTTTGTATTCGTTCAAGTGGTCTATTGTTGAGCTGGTTCTGCCTAGGGCATGATCAGCCGCAGCCTCCGACATCACAACCGTCGCAGCCCCCCACATCACAGCCGCCGCAGTCGCCGCAGTCACCGCAGTCGCCACAATCAGGGGCGTCGCAGCCCTCGGCGCCACAAGCACCGTCAGAATTGTGATCACCCCAGCCGCATCCGCTCCAGTCGCAGTCAAGGATGGGAAGCTCGCAGTCGCCCCAATTGCAGCAAAAATCAATTGTGTTATCGCGGCGTCGTTTACGACGATCTGGATCGTTGATGTTTACTTGAGAATGCAAAATCCTGGCGGCGGCGGAGCAATC
>CALIJJ010000209.1 GCA_938017515.1 uncultured Pseudanabaenaceae cyanobacterium | reverse complement strand
CATAGAAAGTAGTGTGGATACTAAGGCTCATAGACGGGCACTCGGACATGCCATATGCCGTATCAGCCATGTCATATATATGCTCAGAATTCCCAACCTGAACGATGTCCTAGCATCTGGGCAGCTCGAAGACAGTTTCTTGCGCCCGCTCGATGGCTAGGGCCAGCATGTAAACGGATATTGTACGAGATAGGAGTTGTAGTAGCGACGATCGCCCGTCACCTCCTCCCCTGCCCAAGCCGGCAATTCAAATTTTTCCGACTCCGACGCTAATTCCACCTCCGCCAAAATCAGCCCCGTATTGTCGCCAGAGAACTCGTCCAGTTCCCAGAGATGGTGGCCCACTGGGATCTTGTAGCGAATTTTTTCGACCAGGGGGCGATCGCAAAGCGAATCTAAGATCTGCCGTGCCTCCTCCACCGGAATCTCATATTCAAATTCGTGGCGACTGATGCCCTGCATCGGACCCTTCAGCGTCAGGTATCCTGTTGCTCCAGCAATGCGAGCCCGCACCGTGCGGTGATCTCGGGTTGGGATATAGCCTTGACAATATTCAACGCCTGGAACGAGTCCGCGCCAAGACTCCCCACGCACCAAAAACTTACGTTCAATTTCGGTCGCCATTAATATGTGCCTCCATTTCGGCGCATTGAGCAGTCCAATTGTCTGCGCCGCCCCATGCGCCCGACAGTTCATTCGCTCCGATTAATCGACTCGGCCAACCAAGAATGATTCAATTTCGGCATCGGTGGGCTGGGCCGCGATCGCCCCAGCCTTCATCGTCGCCAACGCACCAGCAGCCGATGCATAGCGCAACATCTCCTCGATCTGCGACGTACTGCTCAAACCACGCAGCCCACGCTTCAGCAACTGATGGATGACTCCAGCCACAAAACTATCCCCTGCTCCCGTCGTATCAATGGCAGGTGCCACAAATGCCGGGACTCGACCCACTAAGCCTTGCGTACAGGCATAGGCGCAGCCCTTGGAGCCCGAGGTGATAAAGACACCTTCCAACTGCTCTTGCTGCCGCAAAATATCGAGGGGATCAGCCGTCTCAAATAAAAATTCAGCCTCCTCCTGGGACAACTTAAGGAAATCGGCACGCTGGACATAGGCCAGAATTGTTTCGCGAGCCGCCTCCGGCTCCGGCCAAAAACGGGGCCGCCAGTTCACATCGAGAAAGACTTTCAAATAGTAATCATCGGCAAAATCCAAGGCACGATTCACCGTCTCCCGCGAGTCCGGAGAAGCCAAGGGAATCGATCCCATCACCAAATATTCTGCGGTCTCAAACAAGACACTCGGCAACTGAGCCGCTTGCATCTGAGCATCAGCAAAGATAGTCGTCTTGGCGTCGCCGACGGATTCGCTATCCCAGCTCTCTCCCTTGCCATCAGCCTCTTCATTTTTCGAGGCTCCCTGGCTGACTAACCGACGAAACCCACCAAAGATCCGATCACCCGACGCGTCTCGCAACACCTCAATCACCCGCGTTGGCGCTGAAGCATGGCGCTGAACGCCCTTGGTCTCAACTCCAGACGATTCCAACACCGTCAACAATTGATCCCCTGCAGCATCTGTCCCCAGACTTCCGAGCCAAGCACTGGACGTTCCCATTTTGGATAGGGCACAGGCTACATTTGCTGGGGCACCACCAGCATAGGAGGTCCAGGAAGTAACCACTTCAGCAGCACCAGGCTGGTCTGCCAAGCAGTCAAACAGCATTTCACCAAGACACAAAACACGGGGGTTAGGCATAGGGATGGACAGGAGATGAGTAAGGAGTGGAAAGGGCGAGGCCTCAATTCCCAATATTTTCCCTGGACAGAAGTTTCCAAGGGATTATGCCCTATTCAATCAGAGTTTCTCAGTATCTACAGTGATTCCTTGGCCAGACTTAACCTGAATCAGGAGCTCTCGCCGCACCATGCTGTAACAACAAACGCGAAAAACCGTGAAAATTTTGACGTTTCCTTGAAAATTTTCACAAAATTCGTGCCCCAGCATTGAGATTGTTCACCTGTGCAACAATTATCCCTTTTTTTCTAATGTCACTTCGTAGAATAGGGTGGATACTGAGTAGAAATACACGAGTATATTGACCTATGTCTGGCAGTGAGACTCAAAACTACAGCGTTCTCTCTGAACGTGAGCTACAGATTGTTGAATTGGTGGCGTCGGGTCTAACCAACCAGGACATTGCCAATACGCTGGAAATTAGCAAGCGCACCGTGGACAACCACATCAGCAATATTTTGCAGAAAACTGGGACGGGTAACCGCGTGGCCCTGTTCCGCTGGGCGCTGAACTGGGGCAAGATTTGCATCGATGAAGTGAACTGCTGCAAGTTGCCAGAGTTCAAGCCCAGTGCCGGCAGTGGAGTCAATGAAACGGCTCAAGCCTCTGAGGTTCAACCGACCGAGAAGAAGCAGATCAGCCACGTCCATGGCGGCACCGTTGCGATCAACAGCCTGAAAAAGGGCAACAAGGGCCAAAGCGGCAAAGGTTATTCCCAAGCCTCCTAAGGGAGCCAGGGCGCGATCGCCAGGGCTTCCACAACGAATTAAACAAATCGGGGATAGCGCCAACGGCGGTATCGTCCACAGTGTGTCGGGGCTCAGACGGATTAGGACCTGATACGGTAGATAGGTGGCCAGCACTCTGCTTGGGACACTTATCAGGACAAGTCGGTATTAGGTTGGTTTCATGGGCTCGTTTCAGGCACTGCGCGGCACAAGGGATGTATTAGCTCCCGAAATTTCATACTGGCAATGGGTTGAGCAAGTCGCTCGCCAGCAGTTTGCCCAGGCGGCCTATCAAGAGCTGCGTACCCCCATCTTCGAAGAAACGGCACTCTTTGCCCGAGGCATTGGAGAAGCAACCGATGTGGTGGGCAAGGAAATGTACACCTTCCCCGATCGCAAGAATCGTTCGCTCACCCTGCGTCCAGAGAACACAGCGGGCGTCGTTCGAGCCTATATTCAAAATAAATTAGCGGCTCAAGGCGGTGTTCAGCGGCTGTGGTACACCGGTCCGATGTTTCGATATGAACGCCCCCAGGGAGGACGCCAGCGGCAGTTCCACCAACTTGGGGCTGAAGTGATTGGCAGCAAGGATCCCCGTGCGGATGCGGAAGTGATTGCCATCGCAACAGACTTGCTGAAGCAGCTTGGCCTGACCACGCTCACGATGGATTTGAATTCGGTGGGGGATGCGAGCGATCGCCAAGCCTATCGTCAGGCTCTCGTCGATTTCCTCACGCCCTACAAAGATGATCTCGATGCCGACTCCCAGGATCGCCTCACCCGTAATCCCCTGCGCATCCTAGACAGCAAAGACAAGCGCACCCAGGAGATCATTGTCGATGCGCCCAGCATTCTAGACCACCTCAGCCCAGAATCTCAATCCTTCTTCGATCGCGTGCAGCAATTGCTCACGGATCAAGACATTAGCTTCACGCTCAACCCTCGCCTGGTTCGCGGCTTAGATTACTACACCCACACAGCCTTCGAAATTCAGTCTTCTGATTTGGGTGCCCAAGCCACGGTCTGCGGAGGAGGACGTTACGACGGACTCGTGGAGCAACTCGGTGGACCAGCCACACCAGCCGTGGGCTGGGCGATGGGTCTGGAACGTCTGATGATTTTGCTTCAAAAGCTCCATGCCCCCCCTAGCAGCCCGATGGATTTCTATGTCGTGTCCCGGGGAGATGGCGCAGAAGCTCAGGCCCTGAAGATTGCTCAAGCCCTGCGTCGTCAGGGATTTGCGACGGAATTAGACCTCAGTGGTAGTGCCTTTGGCAAGCAATTCAAGCGTGCCGATCGCAGTGGGGCAGTCGCCTGTCTGGTTCTCGGGGACAGCGAAGCTGAAAGCAACACTGTGCAGCTCAAATGGCTCCAGTCCGGCGAGCAAATCACGGTAAATCAATCCACACTGCTCGAAGACGCCGCGAGCCTGCGTCAGCAGGTGACGCAGGCTCGCTCAACTCATTCAGGTTAAGAAGCTGAGACGATAGAGAATCAGCATTAGGCGTGATGCACAACGGCCCGGAAGGATCACCTAGGGGACGTAGTACGCCGCTGGAAACTGAGTGGACACACCGGGCAAGGGTTGACCAAATTCCACCAGGTAGGGAACCCCAGGGGTTTCCGCCGCTAGGGTCGGTAGACCCAGGCTCAAATCCGACTCTCCGAGGGGACCCGCGTTGCTAGAGACACCGGACGGAACAGCCGGCAGGGAATCCGCAAACTCAGTTTGGGTCGGGAAGGGCTCAAAGGAATTGATCCGCGTGGTGAAGTCCGCTGCCGCTGGAGGCTGGGAACCTAAAACGGGCACCGTCACCTTTGGCGTTGGTAAAGGCGTAATCGCAGAAGCGGTCGGTCGTGGTGGCGGCAATAATTCTGGGGTTGCAGCAAGGTCGGCGCTGCTATCGACGCTGAGGTTGGGCACTTCCGAGGGCGATCGCCTCACCGGAGCATTGGAAACCCTAACGGGAGCAGACTCAGCTTCCGCTTCGCCAATCACAATCACGGGCACATCCACAGCCTCGGGCACTGCATCCGTCGCCACCGCCGTCGTATTATCCGTCACTTTAACTCTGTCATCCCGTTGGGGTTGAGGCGTCACCGCCTGCATGACGGTCTCTCCAACAGGAGGCTGGGCAATCACCGATGCTCCTGACACTTCAATCAACGGGCGAATCTGCCATTGACCATTGCCCAAATTCTCCAGGGAAACCTGGCCACTTTGAAGCACCGAGTTGGGTGCCAGCTCCATCACCATCCGCGTAACGCCCGGCTTAAACTCGCTCACCCGGATACGGCTGACATCGCCACGAAAGGTGCGATCCGTCTGAGCGGTTTGCAAAGACGTATTCGGCAAATCCACCACCACCCGCAACGGGTTCGGCATCAGAAAATAGCGAGGTGTGATCCCAGGATCAATATGAAATCCGAGGGCAGCTTGCTCAGGGTTATATTGCCAATCCGAGAGTGCCGAAGCTTGGGCAGGCAAGGTGCTGCCCAGGAAACCGGACAAAACCAAAATTAGCAATGAAAAACGAGCGTGGGACGGGATGAAAGTCTTACGCATAGCGGTCTCCGGAGCACCTACGGTCCAAACGTTGGTTAAGGATAGACCCTAGATCGACATTTGTCACAACCCCTGGGGATCTTTCTGGGGCGATCGCCCTGAGAAGGTCGCAATAGATACGAATTGGCGTTCTTTAAGAAATATTTGCAGGCCCTTGACCCCCGTGGGCTTCCCCCCCGCCTCAACCAGCAAACGGGAGCCGCAAGCAAACGAGAGCCGCAAGTAAACGAGAGCCGCAAGCAAACGGAAGCAGCCAGCAAAAAGGCCCCCGTAGGGAGCCTAGCCATTCATCGTCGGAATTTACATTGAGAGCCGTACCAGCAAGCGCGGCACTGCCCCTAGGGAATGCTCTCAACCTTTTGTTGCGCCGCCTCAAAGGCCTCTTTCGCAGTCTGGGGCGCCTCGGCAGCACTCTGCTGATTGAGCCGAATTTGAATCATGGGACCGGAGCGAGCCAAACGAATCACCATGCCATCTTCAGCTGTCTGCTGCTCAATGCGCTTGCCGCTGATGTAGGTTCCATTGGTACCAAGGTTAATCACCTTCCATTCCGTGCCTGAAACCTGGAGTTCGACGTGATACCGCGATACCACTGCACTGTATAAAACCACCTGATTATCGGCAGCTCGTCCAATGCGAACCACTGACTCGGTTGGAAAATTCCAGGTCTGGACGGGGGTCGACTGAAGGGGATGCAGCAAAGTGAGAGTAATCACGGGAGCAGTACGACCGACGTAGGGTTAGACACAAGCTGACGGACCAATTTAGGTAATATCGAACTTGGTCACTGAATGAAGGCAAAGAATCTCCAGGCCATATCCATCCAAGTTCTCAAACAGTATGGGTTAGTGACACGGAATGCAGCGCTTTAAAACACACAATACCGACAAACACCCTACATAATATACCCGCCTATCTCCTGGAGCTTTAAGTGACTTGGAACAAAAAGGTGACTAAGTCGCCTTTGCCAAGCGCGATGCGATCGCCCATACGCAAGCGATGGCGATTGCCCTGAACGAGGGGAAGATTGTTGATGTAGGTGCCATTGGAGCTGCCTAAGTCCTCAATATAGTAGGCATCCCCTTCCACGCGAATGTCTGCATGAACCCGGGAAACCACTTCAGAGTCAGGGAAACCAGATACATCGATGTCAGGCGGGATGCGATCGTTGGGCTTACCAATGTGAACAACGGGGAGGTTCTCGGGCAACGTCATTTCCACATTGGTCCGAACATGCAGCAAGACCGCATGATGACTCTGTAGCTGCGTCACAGAAGCACTTCTCGGAACAGAGAAACCTTCGACGGGCGCAGATTCGAGGGACTCACCGGGGTCTCCCAAACCAGACCCTGGACCCACAGCAGCCGACTCAGGCAAAGAGGCAGACATAGACTCAGCACCAGCTAGATTTTCTAGATTCTGGGAGACTGGCTCACCGGCGTTCGCAGCGCCTGGCTCAGCCTCATTCCCCCCCGCTTTTTCATAAGAGGCATTCGGAGAAGAAGCCTCAGCGCCAAGGCCCTCTAAACCGGAGACAGTGCCCACCCCCATCGGGGTTTCCAATGCTGTGGGCAAAACAGCTTCTTCAACCTGAATACTGAAACCGCACTGGCCGCAAAAATTCGCGTCCACCTGAACTTGAGCACCACAGTTGGGGCAAGGCATCATCTCCGGCAACGGAGTGTAGCAAGCTTCGCACTGGGTTGCGCCTTCAGGATTGTGGTGGCTGCAATTTGGGCAAACAATCATAACGTTTTAGATAAACAGAGCCTGGGCAAGAGACCGAAGGAATGCGGCCAATAGACATACAGGTGAACCTCACGCAGCCTGCAGCACGATGATGTCGGCGGCAACATGCGCCCCTACAGGGATTTCCCCAAGGGTTTTGAGATTATTTCTTGATGAAAGCTTAACCCATGGTTTTGTCAATGGGAGCAGCGAGCAGGCAAAGTAGTGGATATCACATTGCCTGCCCCATCAAATCACCCCACATTCATGGGGTGACAAAGTCGTCAATCCTTCTGCGATCTGAATCGTCAGACGTTACTTTGACCTGACCTCCACAATTATGATTCCCCAGCAACAGCTATGATTCCCCAGCAGCAGCATCAAGCAGCCAAGTGAGTTTTCCCTGGGGCTGAATGAGACGACTCGGATACTGGCTCGCGTCAGCCGTTTGCGCAAACACCTGGGCTAGGGCAGGGCGCTTATTTTCCCCAGCAACAAGGAAGAAAACCTGACGGGCTTGGTTGATCAAAGGCACGGTAAAGGTAATGCGGGGCTGGCCATCTTTATTACCCACCGTGATGAGGCGATCGCTGACATCCAGCGCTTCCGTTTTGGGAAAGAGGGATGCCGTATGGCCATCGTCTCCCATGCCCAACAGAACAATGTCAAAACAAGGCACTCCCGTTTCAGCTCCCTCGGCCTCCATTTGGGCAAAAAAGGAACGAACCTGTTGCTCATACTGCTCAGCAGCCTGAGCCGGTTCAGCCGCATCCACCGGAACACCATGGACATTCCCAGCGGGGAACGGCACCGGATTCAGCCAGGCCTCCTGCACCATGCGGTAGTTGCTATCGCTGTGCTCCCAAGGGACATAGCGCTCATCTCCCCAAAACAAATGCAGCTTCTCCTGGGGCAGGGAGGCTTGGGCGAGGGCTTCATAGAGGGGCTTGGGCGTGCTGCCACCGGAGAGGGCCAGGGTGCAGTAATCATGGTCGGCGATCGCCTCATGAATCTGAGCCACAACAAGCTCCAGAGCCCGCTGGACTAGGGCCTTTTTATCGGATAGAACTTCGACGACTGGGGGCATAGTAAGTCTGTCAGGATTTTTCTTATTCTCCAAGATCCCCAATGGGGAGCACACAGACCCGGGTTTTTCTCAAGAATTCCGGACTGCCATCGACCACACGGAGAAATTAATGTAGTATTTGATGCCTTCACTAGCATTTGCCTCAGCGAAGGTGTTGACGCGGGCGGTTGCTCCAGTGTCTTTCGTCAGAGCAGTGCCAGGCAACAAAGCCTAGAAAGCGCGGTGGGAAAGGCTGACCAACACAATCCGGGAACGGACGGGTTAACATCAGGAGATGATTTTCTCTCGTCAGAGTTCTTTATTGATTTTGCTGGGTCACTCTGATTGGTTCACCGGAAGCTGTTTAGAACAGATAAGGCTGCTTAGACCTGAATAATCTCACTCATTTTCTATGAAATCCATTACGCCCCTTGCCGCCCGGACCTTGATTATTGCGGGCATTGTCCTCATTTTGACGTCCCTCCTCGACTACGTCATTTTGCTCTTACCGCCCAACTTTGGTGACCTCCAGTGGAAAATTGGCCTAGCGGGGCAAATGGTGGATCGAGGCATTGTGCCTTTGGTCGGCATCACATTCCTGCTGGTGGGCAGTTGGATCAGTGAACATATGGACGGTCGTCGCATGCCCGGTCTTTCCGGGATGCGCATGGCATCTCTGGGTTTGGCAAGCTTGCTGGGCTTGATCTTCCTGCTCTTGGTGCCCTTCCACATTACGAACGCCCGTGCTGCACAACAGCAGCAGCTCACCACGATTACAGAACAGGCAACCCAAGCGGAAACCGGCCTTTCGGGAGCCGTTGCCAACCAGGTCCAGCAGGAACGCGGTCGTATCCAAGCCCTACTCCAAAATGAAGAGGCGCTGACGCAGGCTATTTCGAGTGGACAGATTCAGGATGATCAGGTGAAGCTGCTCCAGCAGTTCCAGGATCAACCCGCTTCCATTGATGCTTACCTGCAGGAAAAGGCACAGGAAGAGGAGAATCGTCTCAAGGATGAAATTCAGAAGCGCCGAGAACAGGCCACCGGGGGTGCCGAGTCTGCCGCACTGAAATCAACCCTGCGGACTGGTTTGAGTGGCTTACTACTGGCGATCGCCTACGCCGTTGTCGGCTGGACGGGTCTCCGCGGCATGCGTCAATAGGACCTCTCCACGACTCGTCCTCTCCAAGACTCGCCATGATGACGTGAGTCTATCGACAGCTCCTCTAGAGTCGGATGTCTGACGATAGGCCCACCCAACACAGGGGGCTCAGCAATGCTGAGCCCCCTTAAAAATGGCAACTGAAGCAACCAGGACGGGCATCCTAAACGAAGCAGGCGGGGTTGACCACGGGGCATAACAAAGGATGTTCACGAACCCAAGCAGGGCAAGCAAGCTCGATTTAGTTCCAACGGGCGTCTACTAAGACATTGATGTTTTAAGGCTGGAGTAGTCTGTCATGTTCTCGATTTATATCCTGACCTATAACGAAGAGCGAGACATTGCAGCCTGCATTGAATCGGCCCAGCTCTCGGACGACATCATCGTGGTGGATTCGCTGAGCAGCGATCGCACCGCCGCGATCGCACAGCAATATCCCGTTCGCTTCATTCCCCACAAATTTGAAAGCCACGGCAAACAGCGCACCTGGATGTTGCGAGAGGTGCCAGCAAAGTACGACTGGGTCTACATCCTAGAAGCCGATGAACGCATGACACCGGAACTGTTCCAGGAATGCTGCGACATCATCAAAACAACTGACCACGTAGGTTTCTTCGCTGCCGAACGGGTCATGTTCATGGGTCACTGGATTCGCCACAGCACCCAGTACCCGCGCTATCAGATGCGTCTGCTCAATCCCCAACATGTCTGGTTCGACGACTATGGTCACACCGAACGGGAAGTCTGCGACGGAACCACAGGCTTCCTCAAGGAAACCTATCCCCACTACACCTCCGGCAAGGGACTCAGCCGCTGGCTCGATAAGCACAATCGCTACTCCACTGACGAAGCGAACGAAACCATCCGTCAGCTCAGCCATGGCCGTCTGGATTGGAAATCCGCCCTCTTTGGTAAAACCGAAATTGAACGGCGTCATGCCCTCAAGGACATCTCCCAACGCACTCCCCTTCGGCCCCTGATTCGTTTCATCTATATGTATTTCTTTTTGCGGGGGTTCTTGGATGGACAGGCAGGACTGCGCTGGTGTCTGCTGCAAATGTTCTACGAATACATCATTGTCTTGAAGGTTTGGGAGATTCAGCACCGCCCCTATGACGACGTTTATGCCACCCCGCTCCATCCTCCGTCTGCAGGTCCAGGACTAGACCCATCACCCCAATCTGGGGATCACGGCAAACCTATCGGGCAGCTTGACGGTTCGGCTGATCTCGTAGAATTACAACAAACCTGAGATAATCGTAAAGCTCCAAGGCCCGGTAAGGCTTCTGGAGCTTTTGAGCGCGATTCCATCATCTCTCGGGTGTTGTCCTGGGTAGTCTTGGCCTTGCCTCTTGAGCTTCCGAAACTTCAGCCTAAGCACTGCTCACGCTTTCGTCATCTGAATGTCTCTGCCAGAGGAAAACGGACTTACACTCGCCCAACGCCTGCGCCAGGATCTGAAAAATGATTTGATTGCGGGCCTACTGGTGGTCATTCCCCTCGCCACGACCATCTGGCTCACCATCACGGTGGCCCGTTGGGTGGTCGATTTTTTGACCAGCATTCCGAAACAACTCAATCCCTTTATTGAGCTCAATCCCCTCTTGGGCGATTTGCTCAACCTCACCATCGGTCTTGCGGTACCCCTGTTCAGCATTTTGATTATTGGCCTGATGGCTCGCAATATTGCGGGTCGTTGGTTGCTGGACTTTGGAGAACGCACGCTGAAGGCCATTCCCCTCGCTGGATCAGTCTATACAACCCTGAAACAGCTCCTCTCCACCGTGCTGGGCTCCGGTAGCCGTTTCAGTCGTGTGGTGCTGGTGGAGTATCCCCGACGAAGTATGTGGACCATCGGTTTTGTCACCGGGGGCGTTGCTGCGGCCCTCAACCCCGACCCCGCTCAAACCCTCATCAGCGTTTTTATCCCAACGACCCCCAACCCCACCAGTGGTTGGTATGCCATTGTCCCGGAGAAAGATGTCATTCAAACCTCCATGTCCGTGGAAAATGCATTCAAGATTTTGATCTCCGGCGGAATTGTGGATCCTGAAAGCCTCAACCGGTCCGAACCTGTGAAGCCGCGTGTGGCCAAATCGCTGCCGGTCGATCGCCGTCTCCCCTTGCCTTCGCTGGAAGAAGAGCCATCCTAATGCTGCGAGACTAATGCTGGGCAACCGGGTCGAAAACATCGTTCCCCGGTCCACGGGCATTCATGCTCTGGCACACTAGTTCTTCTAAACACGAGTCATCCCAGCGATTCGTTCTTCTGCACTGGCCTTCCGCCTGCTCTCCGTCACCCCCACTTCCGTTATGCAAGCTCGACAAATTGCCCGCGAATTGGCCCTCTTGAGCCTCAGTCAGTTTTCCAAAAGCGCTGTCGAAAAGAATGTCACCCTCCAGGAAATGATTTTGGCTGCGATTCGGGTGCTCACCGCAGAAGCACAGGATCTCTTGGCCACCGCCAGTGATGAAATTAGTCAAAGTGGCGATCGCCTTTTCTCCCTAGAAGTGGATGCTGTCACCCTCAACAGCAGCAAAGCAACGGTCCAGGAAGCCAGCGAACTGACCCGCCGAGCCATCAATCGAACGGCCCGGGCCTTGGAATTCCCAGAAATGCTGCAAATGACCAATCAGCAGGAGGTTCAGTCCTATGCGTTGCAGGTCAGCCGCTGCGTCAAAACCAATCGGGAAGCAGTGGATGAAAAACTGGGCGCATCCATGGTGAACTGGCGTCTCAGTCGTCTTCCTCGCGTGGACCAAGACATCCTACGCATTGCCGTCGCAGAGATGGAATTCATGGGACTCCCCCACAAGGTTGCCATCGATGAAGCTGTGGAGCTAGCAAAACGATACAGTGATGAAGAGGGCAGACGATTTATCAATGGCGTGCTGCGTCGTGTTGTTGATGGACCCAAGACCATTGAACCCGAGGCCTCTGCCTCCTCATAATGGTGCGCGTTCTGCAGCTCACCGATAGCTCGTCCCTGAAGGGCACGAAACACTCCTGAACTTGTAATAAAGCA
This sequence comes from uncultured Pseudanabaenaceae cyanobacterium, assembly GCA_938017515.1. Lineage (GTDB taxonomy): Bacteria > Cyanobacteriota > Cyanobacteriia > PCC-9006 > JAAUQQ01 > JAAUOP01. The sequence continues at coordinate 70,352 of CALIJJ010000209.1, read as the reverse complement.
ACCGCGTGATCTATGGCTTTCGATTGGTTCCGTCGCAAATTTTCGGGCGAACAGGCTGAAGAAGAGAAGAATTCAGCCCCAGAGGCAAGCGAACAAGAGGAACAAGCAACGGAAGCCTCTGAAGCGGATACCTCAGATGAGTCTGAGGAGACAGCTTCTGAAGCGGATGACGAATCCCTAGCCTGGGCCAAGGCAGCTTTTGCGAATATCAAACGCAAGCAAACCGAGGAATCTGAAGCAAGCCCAGCAACGAGTACTGAAGCTCAGGCAGAAGATTCTCAAACGGAAGATTCCCCAACAGATGGCGGCATAGGTCCAGAAACCACAGATGAAGCCACAGATGAAGCCACAGATGATGTTTCCGACCCCGAAGCTGAATCTGCAACGGAAACAGCATCGATAAACGAGCCGGAACCCGAGCCCTCAAGAGAACCCGAGCCCTCGGATGTCGCAGCTGAGGGGGTTGAGCCAGAACCCGAGCCAGCGCCGGAACCCGAGCCAAGCCCCGCGGAGTCCGAGCCTGAACTCAGCTCAGCGTCTGAGCAACCCGATCCAGCAACCCCTGATGAAACGACATCTGCGGATGAACCTCACTCAGAGGACGCTCCCACAGCAGACAGCCAACCTAAGGTAGTGGAGCCAGAAGCTGCTGAGTCTGTGACGACACAAGCAGCAGCATCGCCAGAACCGGAGTCAGAACCAGAGCCAGAACCCCCAGCTACTGCGGCCCCCCTCAGCATCTTGGCTCGGGCCGAAGCAGAGCGTGCTGAGCGATTAGAACGCCTCAAAGCCACGGCCATCGAAGAACCGGAGCCAGAACCCGAAGAGGACGATGAGCCAGAACTCGACTCTGGGCCTCGCATCACGTTTGACGAAGATTTCCTCTGGTCCGCCGAAGTTCTCGCCGCCCAAGGACGTCGCCCCGACGAGATTTCCTACGAAGAAATTACCTGGCTCAATAAACTCCGCCAGGGCCTCGGCAAAACCCGCCGTAGTCTGGTGAACCAGCTCAAGGCGGTTGTGGGGCAAGGGCCTCTCAACGATGATGCGGTCCTAGAAATCGAATCCTTGCTGTTGCAAGCGGACGTCGGCGTAGATGCCACGGACTACATCATTGAATCGCTCCAAGCCAAGCTGCGGGAAGAGGCGCTGCCCCCAGCCCAGGCGATCGCCTACCTCAAACGTCTCATCCGCGAGCTGCTAGACAGCCCCATCAAAGACGACGACAGTATCGTGCTGGCCCCCGAGAAGGAACAGCTCAATATCTGGCTGATGACCGGCGTCAACGGCGCAGGCAAAACCACCACCATCGGTAAGCTGGCTCACTTGGCCACCAAGTCCGAATATCGCTGCCTGATTGCGGCGGCAGACACCTTCCGCGCCGCTGCCGTGCAACAAGTCCAAGTGTGGGGCGATCGCAGTGGCATTGAAGTCATTTCTAACCCCGGGCAGAATACGGATCCAGCAGCCGTTGTCTTTGACGCGATCGCCGCCGCCCAATCTCGCAACACTGAATTATTACTGGTCGATACCGCCGGTCGTCTGCAGAATAAAAAGAACCTGATGGACGAACTCTCAAAAGTTCGCCGCATTATCGACAAAAAAGCCCCCGGCGCCAAGATCGAGTCACTCCTCGTGCTCGATGCCACCCTGGGTCAAAACGGCCTGCGCCAAGCCGAAGTCTTTGCCCAAGCTGCCGACCTCAGCGGGGTCGTTCTCACCAAGCTCGATGGAACAGCCCGAGGCGGTGTCGCCCTGGCCGTGGTCCGTCAGCTCGGTCTTCCAATTCGCTTCATTGGTGCCGGGGAGGGCATTGGAGACCTGCGCCCCTTCTCTAGCTATGAATTTGTTGAGGCATTGCTCAGCGGTTAACGGCGTTTGCCCTAGATTGCGGAACGGATCGGACTGATTTCCAGTCCGATCCGTTTTTTTAGCGCGAAACTATCGTAAAAAGCTCACGCCTCGGTAGATGGGCCAGGGGACGAGCCCAACATTGGCATGCCGGCCCCAAACCCTCTCACACCAGCCAGCAACATGAGCTTTTCATTCCCATAAAGATATTATTTCAAGCTTCCTGACCAATCCCTTCGCCCCAGTAGACAGGCTCAGGGCTCTGATCCACAGCGGTCATCTCGCTTACTTTTGGGTTTCGTGGGAATGCTATTGGCAATTCAACCAATTCACGCTATTACTATGGGGCATATTTTCGGCGGCCAAGATTTTCAGGCCTATTGAACAACCGCCCATGCCATTGCAGTGTGCAAGGTCATTACCCAGTCGCCTGCTCTCCAAGTAATCAATTCCTGACGCTGAGCAGCCCAAATCCGGTTTGTTCGTTAATATGACATCCGTGCCTATCCAAAAGCCAAACCCCACGACCAACCCCATGGGTGCGTCTCCAAACGAGACGACTCCTGTTGTTGCTCTCAAGGAATTGGTTGCACGACTCAATCGTGAACAGAGCAGTACCCAAGACCTCTTCAGTTCCCTCGGTTTTGCTCTGCGTAGCTTCACCAACCTGAATCAGTTTTTAGAACTGATTCCCATGGTGGCCAGTCGAGCCACCAAAGCAGATGGCGGCGCCCTGATTATTTGCCGACCGGATGGAGAAGTTCGCCTAGAGCGGTTTCATTGCTCTAACGATGAGCGGTGCAGCAATATTCAATCCTCCCTTGAGGACGTCACTCGGCAGTTCTCAGTGCAGTTTGCCAAGCATTTTGCCGAAAATGCCAGCAGCCTTCCCGGTCAGTCTCAGGACGGAAACGGCGCACTCGCAGCCTCCACGAATAGCCTGATGACGGCCTTGGATGAACGGGTCTCCGACACCTTGGGAGCCGGTGTTCAGCTCTTCGGCACAGCGGTACTGAATCGCGCAGTAGAACGGGGGCGCCTGTATGTCTTTAGCTATGACCCGATCTACCGCTGGACGGAGAAACGTCAGAAGCTGGTGCGATTTGTCGCTGACCAAACGGCAGTGGCCATCGAGCAAGATGAACTGACAACGGAGCTACGGCAAAAGGAACGGCTCGATCGCGAACTGGAAATTGGCGCCGAAATTCAGCGTCAGCTCTTCCCCCGCCACTGCCCTAAGATCGACGGCTTAGACCTGGCTGCCCGCTGCAAAACCGCCAGTCGTGTCGGCGGCGATTACTACGATTTCATCCCTACAAAATCTGACCAAACCAAAGCCAGCAAAGCCGCCACTGCCAGTCAGGAGCCTTGGGGCATCACCATTGGCGATGTCATGGGTAAGGGCGTTCCAGCAGGGCTGATTATGACCATGCTGCGGGGCATGCTGCGGGCAGAGGTGCTCAACGGCCATAGTCCAGCACGCATTTTGCAGCACCTCAACCGGGTGATGTACACCGATCTGGAAAACTCTAATCGCTTTGTCACGCTGTTTTATTCGGAATATGATCCCGATTCACGCACCTTGTCCTACAGCAACGCTGCTCATAATCCACCGTTGCTCTGGCGTTTTGCGAGTCAGAGTATGCATCGACTCGACACCCTAGGCATGTTGGTTGGTTTGGATGAGGATAGTCAGTACGAGGACGGCAAGATCAAGCTGGAGCCCGGCGATGTCGTTGTGTTTTACACCGATGGCTTTACGGATGCGGCATCGCCAACGGGCGATCGCTTTGACGAAGATAATCTCATCCGTGCCGTGCAGTGGGCCTGCCAGCGCTATGACCAACCCCAGCGTATTTTGGAGACCCTGTTCGATCGCATCCGGCAATTCGTCGGCTCCAACAAACAAAATGACGATGACATGACCTTGGTTGTCATGAAAGTGAAACCTGAAGTCTAGGTACAGACCCCCTGCAGTACCGTCTTTTTCGCCACAGGTCTAAGGAATTTTCGCAGCTAAATTACTCAAAATCTCGAATTTTGCTGCAAAGCGCCGACAATTCTGAATTGCCATAGTACAATCGGCACCAATTCAGGCCCAGTTCTCACACTGCGTCTCTGAATTGGGCTTGTAACCTCAATCTTCACGATCTGGAGTCCTCCAAATATGAACGCATTCCCAGGGAATCAAGCAACCGGCTCGGCCTACCTACCGGCTTCTCAAACCGTGGCCACCGAGAATCTGATTCTGGCTCAACAATTTAACCAGGACATCCTGGGAGATATGCAGGGAGCCTTCGGAGCCTTCGTCGAATCGGGACAGCTCTGGGCACTTCTGATTGGCGTTGTGATTGGATATATCTTTAAGAGTCTTACGTCCTACGGTTAATGCCCCAGCAATCCAATTCCGAGCAGCCCACTCCTTCGACCCCGAACACGTGGAGCCAGCGTTTCGAGTCTGCCTTGAATCCGGCGATCGCCCGCTTCAATGCCAGTATCTTTTTCGATATCGAACTGATTGAGTACGATATCACCGGCTCCCAAGCCCATGCCAAGATGCTGGCCCACACCGGTATCATCACCGCTGCGGAGGCTGAACAACTCGTCTCAGGGCTCGAGCAGGTGCGGCAAGAATATCGGGATGGAAGCCTTCAGCCCACGGTCGATGACGAAGATGTGCACTTTGCCGTGGAGCATCGCCTGACGGAAATCCTCGGCGATGTCGGCAAAAAGATCCACACCGCGCGATCGCGCAATGACCAAGTCGGCACCGACATTCGGCTTTATCTACGAGACAAGATCCACGGCATTCGTCAGCAGCTCAAGCAGTTCCAGTCTGTCCTGGTCTCCCTCGCCGAGGCCAATGTCGAAACATTAATTCCCGGCTACACCCACTTACAACGCGCCCAGCCCGTCAGCCTAGCGCACCATCTGCTGGCCTACTTTGAAATGGCCCAACGGGACTATGAGCGCCTGGGCGATGCACTCAAGCGTGTGAATCAGTCTCCGCTGGGTGCTGGTGCGCTGGCGGGCACAACATTTCCCATTGACCGGCACTATAGTGCCGAGCTGTTGGGGTTTGACGGGGTTTATGGCAATAGTTTGGATGCGGTGAGCGATCGCGACTTCGCCATCGAATTCCTCTCTGCCTCCAGCCTCATCCTGGTCCACCTCAGCCGCCTCTCCGAAGAACTCATCATCTGGGCCTCCGAGGAATTTCGCTTCATCCGCCTCAAGGACAACTGCTCCACGGGCTCCAGCATCATGCCCCAAAAGAAAAACCCTGACATCCCCGAGCTAGTGCGGGGAAAAACCGGGCGAGTCTTTGGCCACCTACAAGCCATGCTGGTGATCCTCAAGGGCATCCCCCTTGCCTACAACAAAGACCTCCAAGAAGACAAAGAAGGGCTGTTCGATACGGTCAAAACAGTCTCAGGCTGCCTCGAAGCCATGAGCATCCTGCTTGCAGAGGGCCTTGAGTTTCGCCCCCAACGGTTGGCAGAAGCTGTGGCAGAAGACTTTTCCAACGCCACGGATGTTGCGGATTACTTAGCCTCCAAGGGAGTTCCCTTCCGCGAGGCCTATAACCTCGTGGGCAAGGTCGTTCGCACGAGCCTAGCCCAAAATAAACTGCTGAAGGATTTGACACTGGAGGAGTGGCAGGCGCTCCACCCTAAGTTCGAATCAGATATCTACGCGGCGATCGAGCCCAAGCAGGTGGTTGCAGCACGCAACAGCTACGGCGGCACAGGCTTTGAACAGGTCAGACAGGCCCTGGAACGATCCAAAACACGGCTGGCCGAGCACAGCTAGACCACTCCTCAGAAGACGCAGGCCAAAGAGTACCTATAACTACATCTAAGCCTGCGCACTTCCCCATAAAGATACGTTTCTCCGCCAACACAACAGCCCCTTCAGTTTTGTGGCCCATACGCCTAGACTGCATTGAGGAGAACGTCAATGGGTGAAGCTGCGATCGCAGCTAAGGATTTATTGCGCCTTCCAAATACAAAGTTATTTTTTATACAATCAGAGGACATTGGATTTCCCGCCTCCCGGGAAGCATTTTCTCTGATCCCCACTTTTATAGTTTATTTGTACTATAATCAATAAGGTACGGAACAGAGAACTCTCTGCCTCTTTAGCTTGACGTGGGGACAGGTCCAATGGACTTGTCCCCACTTTTTTGCTTGATGCAGCCATTACGCCTCCCTCGCTCTCCTTGGTTGGTTCACCATGCTCTTTTCCCGAGTCTCCTTTCTGGTCTCCTCTAGCGTGGCAGGTGTCGCGTTGATGAGTGCTTCGGCTCTGGCCAATGGATGGCTGGAAGAGATGCCACTATCCTTCGGTTCAGGCATCTCTGCTCTGTTGGCTTCAGAGCACTCCGACCTCAGGCAGGACAACCAGGTCTGGGCTCGACCTTGGAACTGGTCTCAGCGACAGATCCAGTCGCTACGGGCAACACTGTCCCCCGGCTCAAGCGAGACGGAGAAGGATGACCACTCAGCAGAGCATCGAACTTCTGGACATCGACCTTCAGAACAAGGGCAATTACTCAGTCAGGCACTCTCACTTCATTCCGGCACAACCTCAAATCAAGCATCATCGAACCAGGAAACGCGGAGCTTCACTGCCCCCGCCTTCTCCGATCCAAGACCGTCTCCCTCAGCAAAACGGTCGTCAGACAAGCATTCTCGCCAAGCTCCAGGTCCAAGCCCGGTGTCCGTCCCAGAGCAAGCATGGTCCCCTAGATCTCCCCTATTACCCAACCAAGGGTTGAACTTGAGCCAACTCCTGTTCCCCGATCTGAGCCAGTCTCCGGCTGACCGCCCAAGCCCACCAGACCAGCACGACCAGACGGAGCAAACAGACCAAGCCGGTTCACCAAGCGGAGCCCTCTCAGAGGAGCAATCCGCCGCCAAAGCACTACGCCCCAGTTCACAAAAACGGGCAACGGTCATTCCTGACCGGGCTGCCCTCAACTATTTTTCTGAAGTGGCCTTTACAGGGGAATTCAGTGAGACCGTCCCCATGATTCGCAAGTGGGAAGATGACATTCGCATACGGGTGCATGGCAATCCCAGTCAGGCCGACATCACAACCCTGAACCAGGTGGTTGAAGAACTCAATGGGCTGCTGAACGGTGTGACGATCGCCCTCATCAACACCGAAGCGCTTTCCCATCGCCAAGACCTTGCCACCCCGCCCCCCAGCCCGCCCCAAACCAACGCCAGCAAGGTTCCCAATCCGCTCGCCTCCAACAGTCCCCCATCCAGTCGTCGCAACGCGAGCCGCATCAAACTGGAGCAGGCCAAATCCACCTTAGAAAAAAGTGATTTGGGCACAAGCCTCCAGCCATCAACGTCCCTCAAACCAAACCCAGACAAGGACGGCAGCCCAGCCCCAAACTTCGACATCTTTTTTGTCCCAGAATCTCAGTTCAGTCGCTATGAACCCAGCTATTTACCCACCAACTATGGTTTTTTCTGGGCTTGGTCCGATGAGCAGGGCTATCTGCGTAAGGCCAAGGTGCTCATTTCCAGCAATTCGATCAGCCAACGGGAGCGATCGCATCTCATCCGCGAAGAACTGACCCAAGCCCTGGGTCTGATGCAGGATTCCTTTAGCCATAAGGACAGCATTTTTTATCAAGACTGGACAGCCACCACACAATTTAGTGGCCTCGACCAACAGTTGATTCAGATGCTGTATCGTTCCGATATTCTCCCGGGCATGAGTCAACGGCAAGCCTTGAAGGTTTTACAATCACCTTAGAGAACAAAGCAATGCGACAGAGCAACAAGCCATAGAGCACCGCGCCCATGGTGGTCTTCCGTGGCCATCACAGATCTGAGGCTGCAAAACAATGGCATTCCATAAAATTTTAGTTGCATTAGATCCCTCCAAAACCGGACAAGCGATCTTCGACCAGGCCCTGGATTTAGCGAAACACGAAAACAGTGAGCTGTATCTCGCCAGCTATTTACAGTGGACGCCCAGGCCACCGCTGGATGCCGTGAGCGACTTCAGCGCCATGCCCCACTTTGACATTGCGGCCCTGGACATAGAGACACTGCAAATTGAGCTACAGCGAGTACGGACGACCCTCACGCAATATCAGACAACAGCCCAACAGGCGGGGGTTAAGGCGGTGCTCCAATGCGACATCGCCGATCCCGCGACCACGATTTGCCAAAAGGCGAAGGACTGGACTATCGACCTGATTCTCTTGGGTCGTCGAGGTCGCACAGGCTTGTCAGAGCTGATGATGGGTAGTATTAGCAACTATGTTGTGCACCACGCTCCCTGTTCTGTCCTCGTTATCCAGGGCTCATTACCAAGTCCCTAAATCCAGACAACAGATTCAGATTCAGGGCCCTCTCAACCGGGCGTCATAGTGGAAAATCGAGGGTCGGCTGTTCGAGTCCAGATTTCGCCGCTGTCTTCGCGGCTTTTTTAGCAGCGCCTTTAGCAGCGCCTTTCGCGGCTCCCTTCTTAGGAGTGACCTTTTTCACAGCCACTTTTTTCGACGTTCCAGCCTTGGTCGCTGTTTTTTGAGGTTGGGTGGATTCTGCTTCAGGGGCAATAGCTTGTTTGGAGGTCACAACTTCAGGGGTCACAACTTCAGGGGTCACAACTTTAGCGATAACGGCTTCAAGGGTCACAGCTTCAGGGGGTGCCTGCACCGATGCCGCTGGCTTACGCTGGGCCGCGCTGCGTTTTGTTGCGGCGGGCTTTTTTGGGGTGCCAGCGGCTTGCTCCAGCAGGGACTCTGCAAAGGCGATCGCCTCCTGGGCTGACTTGCCCCCCGCTAACTCTGCCAATTCCTGCCGTCGTGCCTCTCGATCCGTCAGCGCTTGAATGCGAACAACGGTGCGATCGCTATCCAAAACTTCTTTTCGCACCCGAAAATGATGCTCTGCGACGGCTGCAATCAGGGGCTGATGGGTCACACAGAGAACCTGGTGGCTTTTGCCGAGCTGGCACAATTTATCGGCGATCGCCTGGGATACCCGTCCAGAGACGCCGGTATCAATCTCATCAAACACCAGCGTTCCCACCGGATCAATGGCCGAGAAACAGGATTTGAGCGCCAGCAAAAACCGGCTCATCTCACCACCGGATGCGGTCTCACTCAGGGGCTGAAGCGGCTCCCCCGGATTGGGACTGAGCAAAAAACAAATGTGGTCGGCGCCGTTGGCCGTGGGCGACATGGGAGCCAGCTGCACCTGGAATTTCACCTTATCCATGGCAAGGGGTTTGAGTTCCTCCAGCAGCTTGGCCTCCAGAGTCTTAGCCGCCGCTTTGCGCAGGGACGTGAGCTTTTTACATACCTTGGTCAGCTCCGCCTCAGCCTTATCAACGGCTGCTTGCAGCGCTTCGATGGTCTGGCCTTCGTCACCAAACGCATCGAGTTCATGGCGGATTTTTTTGTAGTAGGCGATCGCATCTTCCAGGCTAGGACCGTACTTACGACAAATCTGCTTCAGCTCAGAGATGCGAGTATCAATCTCGGCCAAACGCGCCGGATCAGTCTCCAAGCCACTGCCATAGCTGTTCATCTGTAACCCGGCTTCCTGCACCTGGGTGATGGCTTCATTCACCAGGTCCACCAGATTCTTCAGGCCATCATCGTAGGGCAGCATGTCCTGAAGAACCGACTCCGCCTTACCGAGCAAATCAGCACAGGCATTACCATCTTCGTTTTCGTAGAGCAGGTTATAGACCTGGAAACTCTGCTGTTGCAGCTCCACGGCATGGCCCAGGCGCTGGTGTTCTTGCTGGAGAGCATTGAGTTCGTTGGGATCTTCTAAGCCCGCATCCTCCATTTCCTTCGCCTGAAACTGATACATATCGAGCTGCTGGAGGCGCTGCCCTTCACTATTGCGACGGTGCTCTAAGAGCTTGAAGGCACTTTGATACCGGCCATAAACGACCGCAACCTTCTGGCGCTGGGCCAAAAGACCCGCCCCGCCAAAGCTATCGAGCCATTCCCGCTGCCGCGCCGCCTGACCCAGCTGTACGGTTTGTCCCTGGGCAGTAATTTCGACAAGGCGCTCGCGCAGGCTTTCCATTTGCTGCCGATTCACCACCACACCATTCACCCGGGAGCGGCTGCGGGAGCTGTTGCCATTGGCGACGATCTCACGACTGCACACCACCATGGCATCTTCGAGCAGCTCAATTTCATGCTCTTCTAGCCAGTCCGCGAGGGAGGGCAGCATTTTGAATGTGGCTTCCAGGTGCGCCCGCGATTCTCCGGTACGAACCATCTTTCCGGGCACACGCCCCCCTAGCACTGCGTCAAGCGCATCCAAAATGATCGACTTGCCCGCCCCTGTTTCACCGGTAATGACATGCAGACCGGCGCCCAACTCTAATTCCAGGCGATCGACGAGGGCGAAATTTTGAATACTCAGAGACTGGAGCATGGACCCCTCACAAAAGGCACCTAGGGTTATTCTGCCAGGTTCCCCGGGATGCAGTAAAACATTTGGCCTAGTCCAGCGAAATAATTAATATGGATGAGTCGGCCCTTTGAAATAGATTGTTACAATGTGTGGAGTAAGCATTGCACTGCACCACCCATGCCTGTAGAAGTCCAACCGCTGACGCGCTCCAATTCCGGCTCCTCGGTTGTGACACCCAGGAATGGACCTGCCGGTTCAGCCCACACCACCACGGCAGCGAGCGTCGTGACCGTCCCCGCATCCCTGTCTGAAAACCCGCTGCAACATCAGACATTGCCCCCCAACGCCTCCGAGCACAAGGCGGTGAATGAGATGCTGCTGGGCTATGACCCGGAGGCGATCGCCGATCACTACAAAGATCGCCCAGCCCAAGTTTTTTTCCGCTGTTTCAACGTCCTACGCCCGATTCTCTTTTTTGTGCTCAGCCTGGTTTGGGATAAGCAAACGGGCCGCATCAAAAAGAACGAGCGCAAGCGGGCCGTGCGGATGCGAGAAATCCTCACCAACTTCGGCCCTGCTTTTATCAAAATTGGCCAGGCCCTTTCGACCCGCCCGGATTTGCTGCCACCGATTTATCTGGAGGAGATGACCCGGCTCCAGGATCAGCTCCCGGCCTTCCCAAACGAAATTGCCTTTCAGTTTATTCAAGAGGAACTGGGTGCCCATCCCTACGATATCTATGCCGAGCTGAGTCCAACGCCTGTGGCAGCAGCCTCCCTGGGTCAGGTGTACAAGGGCAAACTCAAAACCGGCGAAGAAGTGGCGGTGAAGGTGCAACGCCCCGGTCTCGCGGACAAAATTACGTTGGATATTTATATCCTGCGCGGGTTGGCGAGCTGGGCGATGGAGAACCTGGGTTCCAAGCTCAAGAGCGATCTCGTCGCCATCATGGATGAGTTTGGCGAGCGCATCTTTGACGAGATGGACTACACCCAAGAGGGGCAAAACGCTGAGCGGTTTGGCGAACTCTACGGTCATCTCAAGGATATTTACGTTCCTAAGATCTATTGGCCCTACACGGGACGACGGGTCCTGACGATGGAGTGGATCACGGGGCTGAAGCTGACCAATATGGAGGCGATCGCAGCCCAGGGTAACGACCCCACCAAACTGATCGAACTGGGCGTGCAGTGCTCCCTCCGTCAGCTCCTGGAACATGGCTTTTTCCATGCTGACCCCCACCCCGGCAACCTCCTAGCCATGCCGGATGGTCGCTTGGCCTATCTCGACTTCGGCATGATGAGCGAGATTAAGCCCTATCAGCGCTATGGGCTCATCGAGGCGGTGGTGCACTTGGTCAATCGCGACTTTGACATGCTGGCCCAGGATTACGTCAAGCTCGATTTCCTCACGCCGGAGACTGACTTAACACCGATTATCCCGGCTCTGGCCCAGGTGTTTAACAATGCGCTTGGCAGCAGTGTGGCAGAGCTGAATTTCAAGAGCATGACGGATCAGCTCTCGGCGTTGATGTATGAGTATCCCTTCCGGGTTCCGGCCTACTATGCGCTGATTATTCGATCGCTCGTGACCCTAGAAGGGATCGCGATCAATGTGGATCCTGAGTTCAAAGTGTTGAGTAAGGCCTATCCCTACATCTCGAAGCGCTTGTTGACGGATCCGTCACCGGAGTTGCGGGCATCGTTGCGGGATTTGCTGTTTAAGGATGGCTCCTTCCGCTGGAACCGCTTGGAGAATCTCCTGAGCAATGCCCGCAATAGTGATGATTACGATGTGGAGCATGTGCTGGACCAAACCATCGACTTTTTGTTCTCGGAGCGGGGTGAATTTATCCGTGAGCGCTTGGTTGATGAGGTCGTGAATAGTTTGGATGCGTTGGGACGCAATACGCTGCAGCAGATGACATCGAATATTCGCTCGGTGGGCGATCGCCTGCGGGAGCTGACGGGGCAGGCGGTCCCGGCGACGACCGCCACACAAGCTGCTTTGCCCCAGCAGGAGGCAGAGAGTCTGGAGCGGGTGCAGCGCATCCTGACGATTCTGCGCGAGACCCAGGGCTTTGACCCGATGAAGGTGTTGCCGTTGATTCCCCGGTTACTGACGAAGCCGGAGCTGCAGAGCATGGGTCAGCAAGTGGCGGGGAATCTGGCGCAGAAGACGGCAGCGCGGTTGATTCGGGAAGTTTTGCTGGCGAGTAGTCAGGCGGATGCAAAACCTGGCAGCCTTCAGAAGGTGTAGAGCTGAGCCAGATTTGGGTGGGTTAACATGTTGTTGACCCCGTCGGTACATCTGATGCGAGGCATGGCTCATGGTTACTGCGGTTCAACAACTCTCCCTGCAAGATTTTCTGGAACTGTCGGAGGATGGCGTCACTTACGAGTTGGTTGACGGACAAGCCGTGCCCAAAATGTCTCCCAAGAAATTCCATGCTCGCTTAACCCGCATATTCCTCTCGCAACTGACCGTCTGGGCCGGAGAATCGGGGGAGGCTTTTCCAGAATTGGCCGTGACCCTGACACGTCACAGTGAGACATGGGTTCCAGTCCCTGATGTGTTGTATTTGAGTCGGGAGCGGTTTCCTTCCGACTGGGATGAGGATGGTCCCTGTTCGATCGCACCCGACCTGGTGATCGAAATTATTTCTCCGGGGCAGCCATTTGGACAGCTATCGCGAAAGGCAGAAGACTACATCGAGGCTGGAGTAAAGCGAGTGTGGGTTGTGGATAGCAAGGCTCGCAGCATAACGGTTTTCTACCCAGATGCCACACCGCGAACCTTTGTTGGCGATACTGCATTGACAGATGAGTGGCTACCGGGGTTGGAGATTTTGCCTGCTTGGATTTTTCAGCAAGCACGCATTTAGGGGAGCTGCGTTCTTTCTTAACCTTCAAGTCCTGCTGAAGCAACTATCCATTTCATACAACAAGCCCTCCCTTCGCAGTTCTGGAAGAGAGGGCTTCAAACGTTAAGGGCTCAGAACCGTCTGAGCTATTGCTTTTAACCAGCCGTAGCCAGCGGCTCAAGGCGCGGAGCTGCATTCATCTCGGAGGGCTGCTGAGCTTGATAGCGATGTACGGCCCAACGAACCAGCGCAAAAATGGCGACGCCCAACTCAAGCGTCAGCTCAACGGCAGCCCGGAGAACAACAACCGTAAACCAAATCATCAAAATCAGCGGCAGTGCTGGAGAATCACGCAGCGGAGACCGCTTCGGACTGGTTACAGGGACTTGGACAAGCTCTGGCTCTGTCAAAACAGGAGAATCTTTCACGACAGACTGCCAAGGATCATCAGCAGTGGTTTCAGACACAGACGAGCAGACATCAGACGCGGTCACACGAGACGTGGCGATCGAAGGCATAGCAATCTCCGAAAAAAGCAAGACAGCGATACCTCCATTCTAGGACGCTCCGAGAAAGCCCAAAGCCCCACGACGACAACAACGCTCCCTAGCCGATCGCATCCGCGCCTTCCTCTGTCCCTGCTTCAGCAACTTCGGCTCCATCCAAATCCTGCCGATCCTGCTGCAGCTTTTCTTCCAATTCTTGAATCTGTCCCATGCGGGCTTCCAGCTCCAGCGTGCGTCGTCCCAGCTCTTGGCTCTGCAACGTCAGCGACTGCCGCCACTGTTCCGCCCGCTCCGATTCATGCTGCAAAAACTCCGCCGTCACGCCCGTTGCGAGAAAACTCCGCACCACGCTCAGCAGCCAATCCGTGGCATCCTGCACCTGCGCCGTTTTGCGATCGTCCGACAGTTCCACTAGGGCAATCCCCACAGACACCGGCGCCTCCCCAGATCTGAGTTCGACGATCTCCTGCTCAGACAAAACTTTCCAGGCAGTCTCTGCCTGCTGCTGGGCAAGCAACTTGAGCGTAAGCATTTTCTCAGTGGAATCGTGCCTAACGTCAGCCAGGTACAACATGGAGAATAGGGGGGTAGATCGTTAATCGACAGTAATCGACAGAGATGGATAAGCATGGGGCTGTCTTCTGATCATAGGGCAAGTGATCGGCATCACGCCTAATCTCATGAGACAAACACTTTCACTTCATGATGGATCTGTCTACGGACAAAACTCCAGTCAATCCGCATAAAATGCACGAGGGAGGATTGTCCAGAAAAACGGCACTACCCGGCAATTACAGGCGTGCTAAGCGATCGCGCAAGATCCCCGCCTGGGTTTCTGCCTCCGCCTGGGCCGCCTTTGCCCCGTCAATGACATGGGCTGGAGCCTTGTTGACAAAGCCGGGATTGTTGAGACGCCCTGACAAAGACTTTATTTCCTTCTCGACTTTCTCCAGATTTTTGTTGAGCTTAGCCTTCAATTCATCCAGATTAATCAGCCCCGCCAGCGGAATCGAGACCTGAACGGTCCCCGTCACCCCTGCGATGCTCTGCTTGGGTGACTCGGCCTTGGCATCGGCGACGGTGACTTCTTCTGCTTTAGCTAGGTTTTGGATGTAGACCTTGCCCTCGGTGAGGATCTTGGCCTCGCGATCGCTCTCCGTCTGCAACAGCACTGGTACCTTCACCCCCGGCTTCACGCCTGCCTCAGCCCGCAGGTTCCGCACGGTACGAATCGTGTCGATCAGCAGTTGGAAATCGGTCTCCAGGTCGCTATCGATGAATGATTCATCCAGCTCAGGGTAGGGCTGCACCGCCAGATAGGTTTCCTCAAAGGGCGTCTGGGTGAGCGTGTGCCACAGCTCCTCGGTAATGTGGGGAATGAAGGGATGCAGCAGCTTGTGGATGCCTTCCAGGACGGTGGCCAACACCTGCTGGGCCTGCTTCTTCTCCGGACCGTCGTCGCCAAACATCCGCACCTTGGTCAGCTCGATGTACCAATCGCAGAAGTCGTTCCAAGTGAATTCATAGAGCATCTTGGCCGCTTCGCCCAAGCCATACTTCTCAATCTGCTCGCCCACCTCTTTAACGGTTTTGTGGAAGCGGGAGAGGATCCAGCGATCGGCCAGTTCCAATTCTCCGGACGGTGCCCCGAGTTGAGCCGGTGTCTGGTCCGCCAGGTTCATCATCACAAAGCGAGAAGCGTTCCACAGCTTGTTAGTGAAGTTGCGGCTGGCTTCGACGGTTTGGGATTCGTCGGTTTTGCGATCGTAGGCCAAACGAATATCCTGACCCGCACCGGCCACCTCACGGATCATGGCGTAGCGCGTCGCATCGGTACCGTACTTATCCACCAGAATCAGCGGGTCAATGCCGTTGCCCTTGGACTTGGACATCTTTTTGCCGTTCTCGTCCAGGACCAAGCCATGGATGAACACATCCTTAAAGGGCATTTGGTCGGTGAAGTGCTCCGCCATCATCGTCATCCGGGCCACCCAGAAAAAGATGATGTCAAAGCCAGTAACCAGGGTACTCGTGGGATAGTAGCGGGCCAAATCTTCCGTCTCATTGGGCCAGCCCATCGTCGAGAAGGGCCAGAGACCGGAGGAGAACCAGGTGTCGAGCACATCGGGGTCACGCTCTAGCCGTACGTCCGCACCAAACTTTGCTTTGGCTTTGGTCTGAGCCTCGGCTTCGTTGCGTGCGACGACGAAGGGCGTGCTGTCGGTGATGCTGCCACCTGTCTCGCTGACCGCGTACCAAGCCGGAATTTGGTGGCCCCACCAGAGCTGACGGGAGATACACCAGTCCCGCAGGTTGGCGAGCCAGTTGCGATAGACCTTGCGCCAGCGTTCGGGGACGAAGTAGGGAGAATTCTTGTCGTCGAGTTCGGCGAGGGCCTTCTTGGCCAGGGGCTCGATTTTGACAAACCATTGGGTGGAGAGTAGGGGCTCGACGGGGACTTTGCCGCGATCGCTAAACGGAACACTGTGGCTATACTCCTCAATCTTGACCAGATTGCCCGCATCCTCCAGCGCCTTGACGACGGACTTACGCGCCTCAAAGCGGTCCTGCCCCTCGAACTCGCCGGCATTGCCATTCATCGACCCGTCCTTATTCATCACATTGATGAACTCCAGGTCGTGGCGCTTGCCCATCTCAAAGTCATTGGGGTCGTGGGCCGGGGTCAGCTTGACACAGCCGGTTCCAAACTCCATGTCCACGTAATCATCCGCCACGATGGGGATCTCCCGACCGACGAGGGGCAGCGTGACCGTCTTACCGACGAGCGCTTTGTAACGCTCATCATTGGGATTCACCGCAACGCCTGTATCGCCCAACATTGTCTCGGGCCGGGTCGTCGCCACTTCCATGTAGCCCGAACCATCGCTCAGGGGATAGCGGAAATGCCACAGGTGGCCATTCACCTCTTGGTTCTCGGTCTCCACATCGGACACCGCCGACTGGGATGCCGGACACCAGTTGACCAAATAGTTGCCGCGATAGATCAGCCCCTCTTCGTAGAGGCGGCCAAAGGCTTCCAGCACCGCCTCGCTCAAGCCCTCATCCATCGTGAAGCGCTCGCGGGTCCAGTCCACGGAGACGCCCATGCGGCGCTGCTGATTGACGATCTGGCCGCCGGACTCCTCCTTCCATTCCCAGGCGCGCTCCAGGAACTTCTCGCGGCCCACATCCTCGCGGCTCTTGCCCTCCGCCTTGAACTGACGCTCCAGAATGGTCTGCACCGCAATACTGGCGTGGTCCGTCCCTGGCAACCACAGCGTATTGAAGCCCTTCATGCGGTGGTAGCGAATCAACACATCGATCAGGGATGCCTCAAAGGCATGGCCCATGTGCAAGCTACCGGTGACATTGGGTGGCGGGATGACGACGCAGTAGGCCGGACCGTCCTGGCTCGGGTCGGCTTTGAATACCTCGTTCTCCTCCCAGAGCTTTTGCCACTTGGCTTCGGTATCGGACGGATCGTATTGAGGCGGAAGCGTCACCGGGGTAGCAGTCATAGAAACAAAGGGATGAGATCGAGGCCAAACAAGAGAAGCTTTGTCCTTGGCACCCATGGCCAGTAACAAAGCCCCCATCGATTTTGCCACAGCGGGCGAATTCACGATGGCTTTGGGAGATTTGGGTGATTGCCCCAGTGCGATCGCATCGAGGCTACAGGCATTGTCTACCAGCGTTGCCAGCGAGCATTGTCGGCGAGCATTGTCGGCAAGCCCTGGCCTGGACCTTTTCAAGCACGCTTCAAGCTATTTTGGTCCGTTTGCATAGATAACTCTACGGTCAGGGAATAGTAATAAGGAGCACGTGAATTCAATAAATATTCTGAGAGTCCATCCTGATTTTTTGATCGGCTCCGTGAATCTAGGAGTAACCCTCTACGGAGATCTTCCTAGATCATGATGAATATTGAATTGGGCACGGCTCTCTTCTCCGCTCCCCTGCGGATGTCGCAAAATAGCCTACATCGTGGCAGTGGACGTAAGTAGTTCGCTAGCGCTCCTGCCCTCGGCTTCGTACGAGGCGTGGCAAGAATGGGGTTAGCTTCCAGCGTCTTCGGTAGCCAACCGTCTAGACTTGTTTCACAGGCAAGTCAAACGACAAAGACTGCTTATATTTAAGTCCGCGACTAGCGGCATTCCCTCCGTTGACAGCATCGATCGCTATAGTGATATTTCAGGGGCCATAGGTAGTGATTGTGTAACCGCAAACTTATGACGAACGACACCGAAATCATTAAGCACCTTAGCCCCAGCGCGATGGACCAGATTCTCCTGTATCTGGCCTTTACGGCAATGCGGACGGGCGGACATCGACACGGTGCGTTTTTGGATGCGGCAGCGACGGCGGCGAAATGTGCAATCTACACCACCTATTTAGAGCAGGGCGAAAACCTGCGCATGACAGGTCACCTGCACCACATTGAACCCAAGCGGGTGAAGGCCATTGTCGAGGAAGTACGGCGGGAGCTGACGGAAGGCAAGATTCTCAAGATGCTGGGTTCACAGGAACCTCGCTATCTGATCCAGTTCCCGTATGTGTGGCTAGAGCGCTACGGCTGGAAGGCTGGCAAATCAAGATTTCCTAACAACGGTCTGAATGCAGACGAGAAAGCCTACATCGAGGCAAAGCTGCCCAGCGACTTGCCGGATGCCCAGGCCATTAATTCATTTCAACTCATGGAGCTGTTGGAGTTTCTCCACGAACGCTCCCAAGAGGAACTGCCCGCAGGTCGGCAAGTGCCCCTGAGTGAGGCATTGGCAGAGCACATTCGTCGTCGCCTGCTCTACTCCGGCACCATCATGCGGATCGATTTGCCCTGGGGCACGCCTTACTACGCGCTGACACGCGTCTCCTACTCACCGGCTGATGAAGAGGAACGCACCTTTATTACGGTGGAAGATACGGCCCGGTTTTTCCGCATGATGCGCGATTGGGCCCAGCGACGTCCCCATGCGATGCGTGTGCTTGAAGAATTGGATATTCCAGAAGATAAGGTTTCGGGGGCGTTGTCGGAGTTGGATCAGCTCTTGCGAGAGTGGGGCGATCGCCACCACCAACCCGGCGGCAAACCCATCGCAGTCCAAATGGTCGTGGGACCCAGCGAACCCGCAGCCGAATAGGAAATTATTTTCGCCATCACAGTCTGGCAACGGTAGGGGCAGGTTTAGCCGATAATCGTGAAGCCCAACCCCACGATCCACGCCAAAACCTGCCCCGCTATGATCATCAACCAGCGCCTCAGCCTCGACACCGAGCCCGGCATCAGCATTCGCAATATCACCCCGGAGATCAAGCAGGTCCTGGCCGAGAGTGGGCTGCGCAATGGTCAGGTGCTGCTGTTTTCCAAACACACCACCACGGCATTGGCGATCAACGAGGACGAGCCGCTGCTGTTTGAGGATATCCAGTTTTATCTCAAGACATTGGCTCCGCCCGAGGGCATTGGCTTTCCCGAAAAGCCCCGCGATTATCGCCACAATCGCTTGGACCTGCGGCCCAATATTCCGGCGGATGAACCGATCAATGCTCACTCCCATTTGATGGCGATGACGCTGAGCACCAGCGAGGTGATTCCGGTGATTGATGGGGCATTAGGTTTGGGGCGGTATCAGTCGGTGCTGTTTTTTGATTTGGATGGACCCAGATCGCGCACGGTCTTGCTCCAGCTCTCCGGCGAATAGAAATTTATGCTGTAGCAACTATCTGGCTAGAGAGCCCCCGGAATGCTTGAGCAATGACTCCACGGGATAACACCAGAGAAAAGCCTATTGTTTGCCAAGTTCGTTGTCCATAAGCACTTATCCTGCACCATCATCAATGGTGTTGCCAGATTCCAGCACAGGCTGCCCTAAGCAACCACCAATCGCCAATGTGGCTAAAAACGGGATAATAGAACCGTGCGTCCATGCTGCTGCCCTTTCCATTGCTATGACCGACGATCGCAACGTCAACCCCACCCGCGAAACCCAAGACGCGGATCGTGCCCAGGCCGCAGCTCAAAACTCTGACCAATACCGAACCGACAACGACGAAGCCGCCGCCGCCAAGCAGGCTCAGGTGGCAGCCGATTTTGCTCGGGGTCAGCGTGCTTTCTCGGGAGGGCAGTATCGCTTGGCGATCGCAGCCCTAGAAAGCGCCGCCGCCGAAGCCACGCCTCAGACTCGACTCAGCGGTGAGATCCAAATGCTGTTGGTGAGCTCCTACGAAGGAGCAGGCGATCGCATCTCGGCCCAAACCCTCTGCCGTGTGCTCACCAAGCACAGCGATCGCGAAATTCGGGGCCAAGCCAAGGGACTCCTCTACGTCTTAGAAGCCCCCATCCTGAAGACCAAACCCGAGTGGGTGGTCGAGATTCCTGACCTATCAGAAACCGAGGACGGCAAAAACAACTACCGCTGGGGTAGCGGCTCGGTCAAACGCAAAGAGCCGGAACCGGAACCCTGGATTCCAGACCCTGTGGATCCGACCCAAGTGGCCTTGCCAGACAACCGTTTTGCTTGGCTGGCGTTGGGAGGTATTGCTCTGGCCGCCTTAAGTCTGCTCTGGTTGGCCTGAGCTTGCTTTGTCCCCCCAAAATTTCTACCGCAAGCTGCCTTCGGGATGGGGAGCGATGTAAGCACAGTCCAGACAATCCGTAAAAAGACGAGGGAGTATGCCGAGGGGTGCTCCCTCATTTTTTTATGGCAAAAAAGCTGAAGCGCTTCCCCTGTCAGCCATCTGACCGAGGAGAGGGGTGATTCAAGCCGGGAAATTCATCAATTCCACAACAAAACAGCCAAATTCTTAGACAGAACTTTTATATATTCGAGCACTAAAAAATATAA
The DNA here is from genome assembly GCA_938017515.1 of uncultured Pseudanabaenaceae cyanobacterium. GTDB lineage: Bacteria > Cyanobacteriota > Cyanobacteriia > PCC-9006 > JAAUQQ01 > JAAUOP01. The sequence goes on along the minus strand of CALIJJ010000209.1, from coordinate 49,879 downwards.
TTTTATACAGGCAGTAGTCCGTAAACGCTTCTCTCACATTTATCTTTTAGGAATAAACTTCATGTCTCACAAGCTATCCCTGTCTAACCCTATGCAGCAGCTTGACAGTATTAAAGCCAATACCAGCAAGGACTCTTCCGATGTTCTTGTTATTTTAGATTCTAAAATTAGTGCGTCTGAATCGCTGGTGGCGGGCATCGCCGCAGAGCACCACATTGCGGTATTAGATCAGACACGGGATGGGGTCGCCCAAATTACAGCGCTTCTACAGCAGCACCGGCACCTCTCTCAAATCCACATCATTTCCCACGGTGCTCCGGGCTGCTTGTATTTGGGCAATGGAGAACTGAGCCTCAGCACATTGGATGCGCAGAGCGCACAGTTGAGTCGCTGGTTCTCGCAAGATGATGCACCTTCGCTGCTGCTCTACGGTTGTAATGTGGCCGCAGGTGACGCAGGGAGTGAGTTCCTAGAAAAGCTGCATGCGTTGACAGGGGCAGCGATCGCAGCCTCCAAGACCCGCACGGGTAATGCGGAGCAAGGCGGTGACTGGAATCTGGAAGTCACTGTGGGCAACCCAGTGGTTGAGCTGGCGATCGCGCCTGCAGTCCAAGCCACCTATGCTGGCGTCTTTGCTCCCCTCAACCAGGCTGATTATGATGCACTCAGAGACCTGTACCAGAATACGGGCGGTGCAAACTGGACCAACAACACAGGCTGGGTAGATCACGATTTCAGCAGCAACACCCCACCGGAATCGAGCGTGGTGGAAGGCTGGTTTGGCATCACCGTCGCAAACGACCGTGTTACGGAGATCATTCTCGGTGACAACCAATTGACGGGCGGGATTCCCACTTCTTTGGGCAATCTCGCCAACCTAGAGCGATTGCAGCTGAACAACAACCAGCTCTCTGGCCCCATTCCGACGGAACTAGGACAGTTAATCGGCTTATCCAGGCTCGACTTAACGAGTAACCAACTCACGGGTGAGATTCCTGCTTCCCTCGGGAATCTCGTCAACCTGGGTCTTTTGCAGCTTGCGTTCAATACGCTCACCGGTGAGATTCCTGCTTCCCTCGGGAATCTAACCGCGCTGACTGTTTTGGGCCTCAGTGACAATGACCTCACGGGCAGTATTCCAGCCGAACTGGCACAACTGTCCAATATCACGACCTTCCGCCTCACCAAAAACCAGCTCTCGGGAGAAGTGCCCCAGGTTATCACTGACTTTCTGACTCAGAGAGCCAATGAATCTGACAATCCAACCGTCCAGATCACCATTGATAACCCGCTGTTCTTTGCGACGGAGTTCACAGACCAGACTGTCATTCAAAACTCAGCTGCCGTTAGCATCCCCGTTGCGGTGGGCGATATCGACCAGCTAGACAATGCCGTGGCGAGTGCCCTCAGCTTCACTGCCGCTAGTAGCGACCAAAATATCGCCACAGTTGCAGTTGTTGGTAACCCGGGCTCTCAGAGCATCGAGATTACGCCAGTTCAAGGGGCAACAGGTGCCGTCGAAATCACATTGGTTTTGACGGATGGTACTGACGACGGTGGACAAAGCGGCAATGCCGCCTTTGCGGACTTCAACCGGATTGAGAAGTTCCAATTCTCGATTGTGGATGCTAGCGAAGCTCCTCAAATCACAACCAACACGCTGACCATTGAAGAGGGAGCCACGATTCCGTTCACCTCGGATTTCCTTGCTGCGGTGGACTCCAATACGGGAGACGAAAACCTAACGTTCACGGTCTCAACAGTGACGGGGGGACAATTTGAGCTTGTGAGTGCAGCAGGCAGCGCAATCACAAGCTTCACCCAGCAGCAGGTGAAGGATAACGCGATTCAGTTTGTCCATGACGGTGGCGAAGTTGCACCCACCTACAACGTGTCTGTGAGCGATGGTGTAGTGGCGGCCACGACACCAGCAGCCGTTTCCAATGTGACCTTCACCAACGTCAATGATGCCCCCACGTTTGTTCTAGAAAATGGCGTGAGCCAGATTTCAGGCAGTGCGAATACTGCCCAAGGTATCAAGGTGGCTGATATTGCTGTGACTGACCCTGATGGTGGCGGTACACTCGAGTACTCGCTGACGGGCATCAATGCCGACCTGTTTGAGGTTGCTAATCCGACCAGTGCAACACCATCATTGCAGATTAAACCGGGTGTCAGCATTACGCCCAACACCACTTATAACGTCACCGTTAATCTGGATGACCCCCAGATAGGCGGACCGGGATTGGTCGAAGCAACGCAGACCTTTCAGCTGGACGTCGGTGATGCGGTACCTCCCGTTCCCGATGATTTCAATGGCGATCGCTCCAGCGACATCGTCTTCCGCAACACGACAACCGGCGAAAATCGCCTGGTTCTCACCGACCTATCGAATCCAACAACACCCACCGTTGCCAGCTTTGGTCCGTTTATTCAAGACGCCAGATGGGCCATCCAAGGGGTCGGAAACTTCGACGGCAAGAATTCAGCGGATATTGTTTGGCGTAATACCGCCACTGGGCAAAACGTTCTGTGGTTGGGCGGCAGTGCCCAGGGCACCACAGCCTCCGTTGGCAGTGCCGTCGCCCTCAAGAGCGTCACGGACAAAAACTGGACCATCAAGGGTACTGGCGATTTCAATGGCGACTCTCTCTCCGATATCCTCTGGTATAACGGCGAGACCAAGAAAATTTCGGTGTGGTATACCAACTCCGATCCCGCTCAGCTTGGCTCTCCCAATGCCGTTGAGCTAACCGTGGGCGATATTTCGTCTCTCACGCTGGAAGCCACAGGCGACTTCGATAACAACGGCTCCTATGACCTGCTCTTTAGCGATGCTGCAGGTGCTTTGAGCATCCAGTTCATGAACGGGGCTAATACGACTGGTGACCGCGTAGCAGTGACCGATGGCCAGAATCCTCTGTCTAAGACCACAGGTCTCGATATTATCGGAACAGGAAGCCTGGAGGCCCTAGGCAGCACCACGCCGCTGATTGCCTTCCGCAGTGCGGACGGTAGCAACAGCGAAGCCTGGACAATGAATGGAGCCGTTCGCACCAGCTCTAATGCTCTGCCGGGACAGGGCACAGTGCTCACTCCATTTGATGCAGCTTGGCAAGCGATTCTTTAAGCGCTTTTTCATCAAGCTTTCTCCTAAGGGTGGTGTCGAGACAGGAGGCACCACCCTTAGGAGTCAGAGTATCTTCCTTGAGCCACCCTTTAGAGTTATAGCGTCGGGTTTTCCAGAGGCCATCAGAGCCGTTGGAGAACCCGATTTTTATCGGCGTTTTGCGCCAATTGCTCCATGGAATTCATCCAGGGAGGCAAACAAAGTATCAAGGTGCGATCGCTCCGTGAACGGATTGAGCAACACCGCCTTAAGCCAGCGCTGCCCTCGGTAGAACGGCAGGGACAGAAAGGTTTTTCCCTCGGACAAAAGATGCTTCTGCAACTTAAGATTCCAGTCATCCCACTGCTCCGGTGGCAGAGTCGTAGGTTCACTGCGGAAACAAACCAGGTTCATCTGCGGTTGGCTGGCGAGATGTAGAAAGGGGCGATCGCGCACCGCCGCAACAAACTGCTCCGTGATCTGAAAATTATGGCCAATGATTTCCGCGTAGCCTGCCTCCCCCAAATGCTGCAACGACAGCCACAACTTCAACACATCCGCATGGCGTGTCCCCTGGATGCTGCTTTCGCCCAAGTTATGCCACGGGCCTGCATTCCCCATGTAGGGCGCTGCAATCTGGAAATGCTGACGCCAGGCTGATCCATCGCGAAACAACACCATGGCACAGACCTTGGTGACATACAGCCATTTTTGGGGATTGAATGTCACGGAATCAGCCTGCTCAATGCCCTTGAGCAAATGACAATGGTCCGGCGAGAACACAACCGCCCCGCCATAGGAGGCATCCACATGCAACCAGAGGCCGAATTCCTGGGCAATATCGGCGATCGCCTCCAACGGGTCCACATTTCCCGTCACCGTCGTCCCGGCAGTTGCCACAACACAGAACGGAGCTTGCCCTGCCTCCTGAGCCCGGATAATGCTCTGCCGCAGCAGCTCCGGGTCCATTTGAGAATTGGCATTGGCCGGCACAGAGACCACGCCTTGGCTCCCGAGTCCCAGCACCATTGCCGCCTTCTGAATGGATGTATGAGCAACCTCAGAGGCAAACACCACCGGCGGCTTTTGAAGACCAGCAAGACCCTTTTCTAAGACCGGAAAATGGGTATTGCGGGCAACGGCGATCGCCTGCAAATTCCCCAAACTCCCGCCACTCACCAGCACACCGTCCGCCTGATCAGCTAAGCCAAACCGCTGGGCGATCTGACGCAGCAACAGGGGTTCCAGCCGTGAAAAGACCGGTGACATCTCCACACTGAGCATGTTGTTATTCAAAGCCGCCGCCATCAAATCCCCCACAATCGAAGCGGTGGTGGGGATAGAGTCCATGTGACCCATAAAGCCAGGATGCGCCGCATTCATGGACTGGCGCAGAATGCTTCTGAGCTGGGCCAGCAGGTCAGCTTCGTTGAGCCCTTGGAGCGGCAGCGTCGTAGACGGCATCGCTTCCAGTGTAGGAAGAGGCGATCGCGTCTCCGCTTGCCCCATCTCCTCGATCAGTAAAGCAACAGCCTTCTGGAGAAACTGCTCCACCGCATTACGGTGTACCCCCGCAGGATGGATGAAGGCAGAGTCAGGCAAGATCATGGGAAAAATGTAGCAAACGGAATGACCCGATCCTAGCGGTTTTGGAGGGCCTAACGTTTTTAGAAGACCTAGCGGTTCTGGAGGGTCTCAGCCACAAACAAGGCTTGCTCACAATCAGTTTTGTGAGCAAGCCCATGAAAGCCACAATTCGAGACGAGATGATCGTTAGAGAGGGCGACCATCGAGCAATTCGATCTGCCCAGACTCTCGCAAACAGGAAAGTCGCCATAGCTGGTTGTTGACCTTCCCCGGCAAAAAGCCCTTAACCGTCAGATAATATTGGGCGCCAGACTTTGTGATTCGCACTAAGATCTCGCCTTTGTCCTGGCTAACCACCCGGGCATCTACCTCAAATTCTCCTTCGACCTCCCAAGGCATAGTTGCCTTGCGTTCCAGGGCATCAGGCGTCGATTGTGATACCACGGCACGGATTTTATTAGCTTGGTTGCTGACGGACTTCGCTGAATTTTTCATCGGTCAATCACAAGGGTAAAGTTTCAACAACACCCACCAAGGATGGTAACACCAGCGAAGGATGCGTGCCTGTGTTTTCGAGTTTCACTGTTTAGACTGTTGCATTGGGTGAGGCACTAAGCAACCCCAAGATTACGGTCTGGAGGTGTTTTGTTCAGAATCAAGCGGGGTAAAGCTTAGTATTCATGCGATTGTCGAAGCTTTTGGGAATAAAATGAGGCTGACGCTTCACCGCGGGCACATTCTCTAGAAAATTGAATAAGGTGATGCCCAACGAGACCCACATGGATAATTTGTTCGATCTTGCCCTTTTTAAGTGCAGGCCAAGCCAATTTCCAAAACGTCTCCCGATAATGGCTGAGGACGCCAGCGCGCAGCAGGATGTTTGCCAAGTAAGTCAGCCCCTTCTTGATATTGGCCTTGGAAGCTCGCGCTGGGCTATTGGGAACTTTAATCCGATTACGATAGGTATGGTTGATGTTGTGGACAAATCGCTCGTACAGGAATTCCGGATCATAGGCTGCTGTGATGCAACGTCGCCACATGTCCACGACCTCTTCATAGGGCATGACGAAGTCCACGTTGGACTCACGACTTGCATCATCAACTAGACGATTTTCCTGCTCTAAGCGACGCCAGAGCGGGGTGCGGGGCAAGGCCTGCAACAGGTTAATCGTCAGCATGGGGATATTGGAGCGGCGAATGAAATCGAGGATGCGATCGCCCGTCTCTGGCGTGTCTGTATCCAATCCCAAAATAATGCCCGACACCACTTCCATCCCATAGCCATTGAGGATTTCGATCGCCTCCAGAATGGGCAGGCTCAAGTTTTGCTGCTTCGAGATTGCGGTCAGTGCATCGGTTTCAGGCGTTTCAATGCCACAGAACACCGTACAAAAATAGGCTTCCCGCATCATCTCCAGCAGTTTGGGGCTTTGGGCAAGATTGAGCGTCGCTTCGCAGGCAAATTGGACAGGGTAACCTCGCTCCTTTTGCCACTGAATGAGATGCGGCAACAACTCCATGGCAGCACGGCGATCGCCCACAAAATTATCATCGACGAAATACACTGCCCCAATGCTGCCTGCCGCCAGCATGGCATCTAACTCCTGGGTAATCTGCTCAGGCGTTTTAATCCGAGGCTTACGGCCATAGAGTTCAGGGATATCACAAAATTCACAGCGGTAGGGGCAGCCACTGGAATATTGGACACTGCCCAGAAAGTATTCGTCCATGTTGAGCAGATGGTAAGCAGGGATGGGAAACTCGCTGAGGGGGGTGCGGCCATCTCCAACGGCATTCGAAGCACCGCCTGTAACAAAGCGCTGCTGCTCGCTGGGGCGGTCCTTATGCTGATCGATATAGGCAATGGCCTGATCGGTCGCATCCCCTAGCTCACCCACATGAATCAGATCAAAATCGGGGTAGTACTCAGGGCACCCAGAAACCGAGGGTCCACCCACAAGAGTGAGTTTGCCATAGCGATGGGCGAGGTCGTTAATACGATTAATCTGGGGCTTTTGGATGTGCATGCCGCTGACAATCACGACATCGGCCCAGCGGTAGTCAGATTGCTTGGCGAGTTTGATATTTTCATCAACGAAGCGAACGTCCCAACACTCAGGCAGATAGGCGGCAATCACGAGGATGCCCTGGGGCGGCATAAAGGCTTTGACGCGGCCTCCGGTGAGAGGGTAGGCATGGTGCAGCGTCCCGAAGGATTTGGTGTATTCGGGAAAGATACAAAGAACGTTGCGGTGGTTTTGGGGTTGATAAGGGGTGCGCCGATGGGGGGCGTCTTGGATGGATAGCTTGGCTTCGGCTGTAGCGGCGGGGGCAGCGATCGCAGTCATGCACAGTCTCCCTGAAAATCTTTGCAGGATGCCCTAGAGGGGATGAACCCGCAGGTAATATTGCCAATTTACTGCACGAAAAGAAAAGGCGCCGGACCAGGATAAGACTGCTCAACAAAGATTGCGCAGCCATGGACCTGAGGTGATATCCAGAAAACCTCAGACCTGGAAGGAATGCTCCTTTGCAGGAATTTGCTTCACGAATTCCGCTGATGCAGTAGGGCAACCAGCGAGGGGGCAGGCCTAGTTCAACAGCAAAATAGTCAGTTATTTCGTCATCTCAGCAAAATCTCAGCCAATCATCTAGAACACTTCAGCTACGACTCCAGGGGAACTCAGACAAGCGATGCATAGTACAGACATCGAAGAAAACACAGCGGCCCAAACAGCCTTTGAGCCTGGTCGCTTCACTCATTCCCCGGAGTTCAAAATCATGAAATCCTTCACTCAAACCGCTTCCGCTTTCGCTTTCGTCGGTACGCTGCTCGCAGCTTCCTCCGCCTTCGCTTCCCCCGCTGACATTGCCCAGCAAGCCTATCGCGGTGAGCTCGCTGGCATCCCTGGCTATGAGCGCCTGGAGCTCGGCTACAACTCCCGCAGCATCACCGTTGATGACATCATCACGGCTGCTGGCCAAGAACCCACCACGGCACTACGCTCCTCCGTTCGCAGCAGCCTCCGCGTCATCGCTGACGTCAAGTAATGATGGCAAGTTGGGCTCAAGTTCCACACACAACTCTCGAGCCCGACTGCTTCTCTAAGTTTATTCATTCTCTCTCCTTTCATTCCTCATCTCCTCGGAGTAGCAATCATGCGATCCATCACCCGCGCTTTCTCTGCATTGATCTTCACTGGCACACTGCTCGCCTCAGCGTCCGCCCTCGCCGCAACCCCCTTTGACATTGCCACCCGCGCCTACCGTGGCCAAATCGACGGTATCAATGGCTATCAGAGCCTCACCCAAAATTTGAATTCCGGCAAAGTCTCCGTTGAAGATATCCTCACCGCTGCTGGTGAGACACCGACCCCTGAGCTAGAGCGCTCCGTCGGCAGCTTCCTCAAGAACCTCGACAACGACGACTAGGTTACCTCCGTTTCTTGAAAGCTAGTCTGCTGGTCGACCCGTCACCACCCCATACATGAACCATATCCAACCTTCCAGGGCGCTATCCAGTGCCCTGGTTTTGCGTTCAATATACCTTCAATGAGCCCTCCCGTTCCCCCACCATTGCAAGGGCCTTCGCCATTTCCTTTCCCTCTTTTTTGCCCTTTTTTCTCTCTCCCCTGCATATTCTGATTCAACCACTCCTAGAGATAGCCAACAGAGGAACACACCTCACTCACACTTCTTTAGGAACACAACATCATGGGCAAAGTTATCAACGGTACCCCCGCCAACGACACACTCACCGGCAGCAATCCTTTCAAGTTCATCTTCACCTTCAAAGATGGCAAGGACACCATTCATGGCAACGATGGCAATGACCTCATCAAAGGACTCGGCGGCGCTGACAAGCTCTACGGCGACGACGGCAATGACACCATCTACGGTGGCAAGGGCAATGACCTCATCTACGGTGGCAAGGGCAAGGATAACCTTTACGGCAACTCCGGAAACGATAGCCTCTATGGTGGCTCCGGTAAGGACTACATGGTCGGTGGCTCCGGCAAGGACTACATGAACGGTGGCTCCGGCAAGGACTACATGAGCGGTGGCTCCGGCAACGACACCATGTACGGCGGCTCCGGAAACGACACCATGTATGGTGGCTCCGGCAATGATTACATGTCGGGATCCTATGGCAATGACTACATGAGCGGTGGCTCCGGCAAAGATAAGCTCTTTGGCGGCAGTGGCAAGGACACTCTCGTCGGTGGTGCTGGCACTGACAAACTCTACGGCGGTAGCGGCAACGATATTCTCCGGGGTTCTTCTACCCGCGCCCTCAATGCAGCTGAGTACGATGTCCTCAGTGGCGGCAGCGGTGCTGACATCTTCGTACTCGGTGGCACCTCCGGTAACTTCTACCAAGGCAATGGCTACGCTGAAGTCACCGATTTCAATTGGGTGGAAGGAGATAAGCTTAGAGTCTTCGGTAGTACTAACAACTACAACATCAAGCAGACTTTCGCGAATGGTCAATGGACTTCCAAGATCTCCCAGGGCAATGACTTGCTCGCTACGGTTGAGAATGCCTATGTCATCAAGGCTGATTTAGTTTCGGCTTAATCCACTCCTTCCCCTGTTATCCACAGGACTATCGATGAAGGTATTCCTCGGAAGGCTCCCCTCCGGGGATTCCCTTCATCACAAGATGTCCGAGGCTTATGAGTTCGGCACTAAAACGATGCAACCTTTGCTGGACCATTATTCGCTGGGCCATGGGAAGGTTGCATCGTTTCAGTTTCTCTTCACCCCAATCCTCATTCGAGGACGGTTGCCAGAGTGGCTGATGTCAATCGTGCTTGCCTTCCCAAAAACGATTTCCACTCCGATGACTGCCTCACCATATCTATCTGATTTTCAATACATGGACGGTGATACCTGCCCCAATCCCCCTCCGAATCGCCCACCTCAGGCCAAATTTCTTACCGACACCAAATATCCAATCGAGCGCGTAGATCACCGGTGAGTTCTGTAGATACAGATAAGCAAACGCACCTTAATCCTTCTACCCCAGGCGCTAATATGGCTCTCCCCACCACTCAAAAGTTCGCGACCGCTGCACTCTTCCTGGCCAGCACAGTTCTCACAGCGAGCCCTGTTAGCCATAGCTTCGCGGCCGTTGCCCATCGCGGTACGGGTCGGATTAGTGCCGGAGAGACCCTTGCCTTCCGTGCCAGCGGCAGACTGGAGAATGCGATCGCTTATCGTGCTGCGGGTCGCCTGGAAACCGTTGCTTCCTATCGCGGTAGCGAGCGCGATATTCAAACCATCGGCTAAGCAACCAGACCACAAGTTTTCTCACACCCACAACCAAGATTCCCCGCCCTCACCGGCGGGGCTTTTTTATGGGCGTGCTCAACGATGGACCCACATTCGCAATTCAGCCCTCACGATGCAACCGATACGACCGATCAACGGGCTGCTGGATGCTCCGATGAATTTCAGGGGTTGTCAGCACCCCGGAGATGCAGCGATGGAACTTCGAGAGCTTATCCTGTCAGCTCTATGGCATTCCAAATATGGAAAAAGCGATCTCGGTCACCAGGTTGGTCAGCAATTTCCCGTAAAAATAATGATGCTTTAGTCACTAAAAATAAACAGTACTGTTTTATGGATACCCCCCAACAAAGAGCCCAATCCCTGTTTATATGCGTATCTGAGCTGGCTGCCTTCTACGGCACAAGCTTTGAAGAGGAGTTGAGAAGAGAACTAGCCCGTGAAGCGCTGTGTGCTCAAATCAGTAACTGGGAAACGGTAGGACTGATCTCATGGAGCGAATTCTGCCAGCTAGAATCCTCCGTCATGACAGCCTCTTTTTAGGTCAGCGTTCTAAGTTAAACGACCTATTCGCTAAAGCATCGACCCTTCTCAGGGACTTATTTAATTATTTAAACCGTTATTGAGTGGACCGTTAAGTCATGAAGACGACGACAACATTATTGACCATCAAAGAGCGCTCGACGACTCTCAGCTCTTTGCCAGATTGCCCCCAGCCTCAAACCTCAGCAAAACTGAGAGACGAGACCAGAGCATCCCAATCAATACGTTCTCAGTTACAGCACTTTAGCGAGAATATTGATGAGCTACATCGGATTCTGAAACCCTGATGATAGTCATTGATGTTGGTTTAACTCCACCGCGATACATGGGCCAAATTGGGGGCGTTAGCCAAAAGCTCATTGCCACAGCGAGGATTTCAGTCCCCTTCTGTCAGATGGGTTGAACGGGTATCGAGCTTAGAGCCTCTTAGCGGTGGATCACCGAGGAATCGGTTACAACTCCCGCAGCATCACCATCGATGTCATACCGCTGCGGGCAAAGCCCCCCTGCACGACGCTCCTCTGTCCGCAGCAGCCACCACATCATCGCGGACGGTCAAATCGTAAGCGCACCGCTGCCCTCCGAGGAGCTGGAATACAGGCTCCAAAGGTGTGATTCAATTCTTACGCCTCAGCAATTCCTAAAAATCAAGACCTCCACACAGGGCGTGTGGAGGTCAGAAAGATTGACGCACAAATCGTGCTAATGCACTGAGTTGAAATGCGGCCTGAGTTTTACTGGTGTAAAAATTGTAACGATAAAGACATGGAGACAATGGTATCTACTTTATTTCTTAAGGTTAGGTGGATATCAGCCCTTTCGATAGACCTAAAAGGTAAAGCATCAGACCCTTTCACGTCATCGGAATATTAGCCAAGCAAGACCTTAAGCCAGCCATTTCCTCTCCAGAAGCTCTTCTCTCACTTCGGAAACTTCGGAGCACCTTGACTCCAATCACAACAAGAGCAGGTGAGCGGCCCCGGAGGATCAATATTGCCAACGACAACCACTAGACATGCACACCAGCAGCGATCGCAGCCTGCAACACTCCGTCGGAATTGTTTGCCGTCATTGAACGATCAGCAACAATTGTACTTTATTTCCACTTTTTCGAATTAAAGACTAAGCTAAGAAGGATTCTTCAAGCTGTCATTGAGTACGTTGCCATGCTGGACCTCTACTACTGGCCCACACCAAACGGTCACAAGATCACAATTTTTCTGGAAGAAGCTGGGCTCGACTACCGCATCAGTCCCGTCAATATTGGAGCAGGGGATCAGTTCAAGCCCGACTTCCTCAAAATTTCGCCAAACAACCGCATGCCAGCCCTCGTGGATCATGCGCCTGCAGAGGGCGATGAGCCGATTTCCGTATTTGAGTCCGGCGCAATTTTGCTCTATCTGGCCCAGAAAACGGGTCAGTTTTGGCCGACAGACCTGCGATCGCAAACCCGCGTCAACGAATGGCTCTTCTGGCAGGTCGGCGGTCTAGGGCCCATGCTGGGACAAAACCACCACTTCAGCCAATACGCTCCCACCCCCATCGATTACGCCATCAAGCGCTACGTTGATGAAACCCATCGACTCTACGGTGTGCTGAACAAACAGTTGGTAGGGCAAGAATTCATCGCCGGGGACTACTCCATTGCCGACATGGCATGCTATCCCTGGATCGTCCCCTACGAAAAACAGGGGCAAACCCTGGCAGACTTCCCCGACCTCCAACGTTGGTTTCAGGCCATGCAGGCGCGCCCTGCCGTGATTCGAGCCTACGAAAAAGGTCAGGCAGTCTCGACCACTCCGACCATGACCGAAGAAGCCAAAAAAGTTCTGTTTGGCCAGCGGGGTAGCGCGGTTAAGTCGGGTCTCCGTTAAGCCAGGGCAGGAGCGATCGCGCCCAGCGGTGGCTCCTGCCGAGCTTCTTCTGCAATGCGATCAGCAAAGTCAATCGCTGGCCCTAGCGGAACAATGCCGGTGGGATTCAGCTCTGGCAATCCAGCATAGTAGAGCTGCTTAACATGCTCAGCGCTACACCACTGGGCAACACCGGGTTGCTGATACAGTTCGCGGCAGTAGCGCCACAGGTTGGGATAATCCACGAGCCGTTTGAGGTTGCACTTAAACAGACCGTGGTAGGCCAGATCAAACCGAAACAGTGTCGGAAACAGGCACCAGTCCGCAAGGGTTATCGCGTCTCCGCAGACATACCGCTGTTGGCTCAGCATCCCCTCCCAGTAATCCAGTGCCTGGAAGAGCGCGGTCACGGCTTGAGTATAGGCGGCTTGGGATGAGGCAAAGCCACTGCGGTAAACCCCATTATTGATACTGGGATAGATGGCATCGATGGCGCGATCGCACGCCTCCTGCAATGCCGCTGGGTAAAAATCTCGCTCCGGGACGGCAGAAAAGGCATTGAACTCACGGTTCAACATCTGAATAATCTGACGCGATTCATTATTGATAATGGTCTGTGTCTGTTTATCCCACAGCACCGGCACCGTCACCCGCCCGCTGTAGGTTGGATAGGCTCTGACGTAGATCTGCCAGAGGTAGTCGGCCTGGTAAAGGCTATCGGGGATGCAGCCGGAACGCTCAGAAAATTGCCAGCCCTGATTGCTAATGACCGGGTCCACAATCGATATGCTAATGGCATCTTCGAGCCCCTTTTGCGATCGCAACAACAGCGTCCGATGGGCCCAGGGACAGCCCAGGGAAACATACAAGTGATAGCGACCTGCTTCTGCCTTAAAACCGCTGGAGCCATCCGCCGTCACCCAATCTCGAAATTGCGTCGGCATCCGCTGGAACTCTCCAGACTCGCCACGCTCGGTCCAGTCTGTTGTCCATTGACCATCGATGAGTTGTCCAAGGGCCATCGTCTGTTGCTCCTACATGTTTGAAATTACAACTGGGTTAAATCACGAATCATTTGACTCACGATCTAATCAAAGGCAAACGCTGCCATGCTGAAGACACCGTAGGTAAACCCACGATGGAGTTGCCGTCCCGGTTTATCCCCATCGCCAGCCCCTAGGGCTACAAATAACGGCAGGAGATGTTCCTCACTGGGATGGTTTGGCACCGCGAAGGGGGCGCATTGTCGATAGTTGAGTAGGCTGTGGCGATCGTTGGATTGGATGGTTTGGGCCAACCAATCATCAAAGGCCACCACCCAGTCCGGTGGTGATGCATCGTAGTCAGACGCAAATGCACCGAGGTTATGGGTGGCACCGCCGCTGCCAAGGATGAGGATCCCTTGATCGCGTAGTGGGGCGATCGCCTGTCCCAACTGCCAATGGTGTTCTGGCCCCAGCCTAGGTTGCACAGACATCTGAATCACGGGAATATCCGCCTGGGGATAGGCCAAACTTAGCGGCGTCCAGGTGCCGTGGTCAAAGCCTCGGTTGGGGTGCATTTGCACTGGCATCTCCGCCTCAGACAAGACCTGAGCAATCTCTTGGGCGATCGCCCCATTGCCGGTCGCCGGATAGCTCAGGCGATGCAGTTCCGCTGGAAAGCCTCCAAAGTCATACAGGGTTCGCGGATTAGGGGTAGTGCTGACGGCGGCTTGAGCGGTCAACCAATGCGCTGTAATGACTAGGATTGCTCGCGGCGTTGGCATCGTGTGGGGCACCTGCCGCAGGAAGTCCTGGGTTGGCCCCGTGCGAATAGGCAGGTCCGGTGCGCCGTGGGAAATGAACAGTGCGGGAAGTTTGGCCATCATGCGCTCCTGTAGGACATGCTCTACGATCTTTCATTTGCCTCCTATCGCTTGGGCATCAGCCGCGAGGTGAGGGCAAAGGCTCCATCGCCGAGGAGGAATTGAACGAGGGTGGCGATCGCAAACAAGGCCGGAAATTCCCAGCCGCCCCCTTCGTTGGTGAACAACCAACCGCTGGCCCCATGCACCTTAAACGTCGCCACGAACAAAATGGGAAACAGCGCCAGTGCCACCCAGCGGCTGTAAATCCCAGCGAGCAACAACAGACCGCCGAGCCCTTCTGCGATCGCCACGGGATAGGCCATAAATCCAGGCAGGCCCACACTGGCGAAGAACTGTGCAGTCCCTGGCAATGTGAACGTGAACACCTTGAGGCATCCATGGGCGAGACAAAGCAGCCCCAAGCTCACCCGCAGCAAGGTAATGGCGTAGGGCGCTGTATCGAGGTCAATCGTCGGCTTGGCCAAGCGCAGCGTTCTGGACGAGGACTGAGGATTGATGTCGCGAATGGTGAGTTTCATGGCTATGTCTATTTTGTACTAATTAGAACTATTTGGCGCAAAAAATGGGATGGGAACAAGGCTGTGGGCGGCTGCTCGCTGAGGTGGTCATGCTCATGGAGGCGGTCATGCTCGGTGAGACGGACGAACGAACTCGGGGAGAACGATACCGGTACGATTCACTCCAGCGCAGCAGTGTTGTCAGGCGCTGGCGCATCCCTCGCAACAACATGAGATGCACAGCCAACCAGATCAGCCAAGCCACGACCCCCGTGAGGGTCAAGGGTCCAAGTTGGACAACCGCAGCATGGCGACCCAGTATGGCCATGGCCCCCCAATGGCGCATTCGAAATGGTTTCAGACGTTGACCCTGGGCCTGACGCCGAATATTGCGTGCTGCGAAACGCCCCTGCTGAACAGCGACGGAAGCCAGCATCGGCCAGGGCTCGGCTTCAGAGGTACCCGCAGCTACGTCCCCTACAGCGTAGATGTGGTCATCCTCCAATAACTGGAGGGTGGGGCGCACCGGCAGTCGATGTGTTGTAGGACCCTCTCCCTTCCAAGCCGGTGGATTTCCCCGCACTCCTGTGGTCCAAATCACCGTTTTGGTCGGGATCAATTGACCATCTGATAGCTGAACACCTTGGGAGGAGAGAAGCTGCACACGTTTCAGACAATGGACATCAACGCCCATGGCCTGGAGCTGCTTCAGGGCATACCGCTGCAAACGCGGACGAAAGCCAGGTAGAAGCCTGTCCCTGGAATGGAGCAGCACGAGTTTCTTGGCTGGGTGGGGCAAGCATGCAGCTGCGTTATGCCGCGATCGCTTACACCATCCCGCGATTGCTCCGGCCAATTCGACGCCCGTGGCCCCGCCACCAACAATGACAACGGTCTGGTCAGCCATCGACTCTACTGTTGTATGGGCAGCTTGAGTAGAAGCAGATTGGACACTCTCAAATTGAGTAGGCGCGAATAGGTCAGGAGCAGCGCTAATCGGCCGATGAGCCCGTGCTAAGACCTTGGCGAGGTGATGGCGGAGCGCGATCGCATCCCCAATTGTTTTGAGCCCAAACACAGAATTGGGAGCCGCCGCGCTGGGAGACCCAGGCAGTATCTCTAAGTGAGACGTAGCCCCTGTCGCAATGACGAGAAAATCATAGTCAAACCCTCCAGCAGACGTCTTGACTTGGCGCTGCCGAGTCTGAATATGATGGACTTCTGCCTGAACAAATCGGACATTCCTAGCCCGGCGCAGGGCTGAACGGATCGGATAACAAATCTGCTGAGCCTCTAACTCAGCAGTGACCACTTGGTGCAGCAAGGGCTGAAAGGTGTGATGATCTTGGCGATCAATCAGGGTGACGCATAACGCTTTTTGGGCGAGCTGTTGCGCAACCTCAAGCCCTGCAAAACCAGCACCCAAGATGACAACTCGCGGGAGTTGCAGTCTTTCATGCTTCATTACCTTGGTAGGAACGGTCATTATGGCGCAGTGATAATGACTTCCTTGGGCGTATCTAACTCCAGTGCGAGGGGCTGAAAAGCTGTCCCCTTATGGCTGCCATCGCAATAAGGGGCATTCGTAGACTGCCCGCAGGTACAGAGCCAGTGCGTTCCAGCCTCTAGGGCCAGCACGAGGGGTTTGGGTTGCTGAGCCATCGATATCCTCCTTCAAAATCGGCTAAATTCATTTCGATATCAGATAGTCTTAACTAGAACTATCTGATGTCGAAATTAGCATTGGTCTTTCAAAACCGCAACCCATGCCATGAAAAAACGGGTCGAGCAATCCGTCGCGCAGTCTATCGCGTAGTCCCAGTCCCTCGTACAAGGCAGGAGCGAGCCCCGCAGAGCGATTGCGATCGGCTAAAAGGCCTTGCGCAATCGATTCAGCATCACACGCATCAGCTCCAGCTCCGAAGCATCAAAGCCTTCAAAGTGGGTTTCCATATCCGCAAGGTGGGCCGGAAACACCTGCTGGAAGAGTTCTTCCCCCTGGGACGTCAGTTTGACGATCACGGAGCGTCGATTTTCGGGGGGAATATCTCGGGTCACGAGATCTTTTTTCTTGAGGCGATCGACCACTCCCGTCAGCGTCCCTTTCGTAATCAGCGTTTTCTCGCCAATCTCTCCCATACTCATGCCCTGGGTATGGCCCAAGGTTGCAATGACATCAAATTGAGCCGGAGTCAGCTCATACTGCCGCACAAAATGCTCTGAGTACGAAGAGAAGGCTTGGTAGGCTCTCACTAACTCAC
This sequence comes from uncultured Pseudanabaenaceae cyanobacterium, assembly GCA_938017515.1. GTDB lineage: Bacteria > Cyanobacteriota > Cyanobacteriia > PCC-9006 > JAAUQQ01 > JAAUOP01. The sequence continues at coordinate 32,867 of CALIJJ010000209.1, read as the reverse complement.
GAACGGTGGCCAGAAATGGCTTTTGAGGAGGGGTATGCGCAGCAGTATCGGCCATGGCATTCATCAGACAGTTTTGATAAGAACAGTTCTATAGCCCCCCTATTGTAAAGAACAGACTGAAGCTCGGCCCTTAAGATGAAGGTGGGAAACGTCGAGGCTAATCCATGGACGACAATGACAAGATGGCAGCGCTGATCATCGGCATTCCCGTGGCTGGGTTGATCTATTGTGGGCTGGGTATTGGTGTGATGATGTCCAGCCCTTGGTTGCAAGACCACGCGTTGGTGGCAGGTGGTGTGTTTACCCTAGTTCCTTTTATTGCCTTTGCCACCACCTGGACCCGTAGCTCTGCTCGGTTTTATCAGGCCAAAGATCGCCCATCTTCGGAGCGCGACAAGACCTGAACTTCCCGCAGAATATCCACCTGGCGCAGACTCTCCTTGGCCTCCTCACGACGGCCCAATTGTTCGAGCATCTCTGCCCGCAGCTGCCAACTCCAGGCGTCCTGGGGATTGAGCTTGACCGCCTGCGTCAGATTTTCTAAGGCAGTATCATACTGGTTCAGCTGAGCCAGGGCATAGCCCTTCCCCTGCCAGTTCGCAGCCTTGGAGGGATCGAAGGCGATCGCCGCATCATAACGGACAACCGCTTCCCGAAACCGACCTAACTGAAGCAAAATCCAGCCCTGGCGCTGCTGGGGTTCCGCCTCCTCAGGCTGAAGTTGCGCCAAACGAACATAGCGCTCCAGAGCCGCTTCATAGCGATTCAGCTGAATCAACACATGACCATGGCTCCACAGGGCCTCAGGACTCTCGGGGGCCAACGCCACCCACTGCTCATAGCTCTGGGCCGCACGCTCGTAGTCCTCCAGACGCGCCATCAGATCACCCTGGTACTCCCAGCCCCGTGGATCCTGGGGATCGATCTCAATCGTCATCGCAAAGCTACGCAGGGCTGCCGCTGGATTGCCCATCTGCTCCAGGGTGATGCTTTTGCCCAAGGCCGCTTCAAAAAAGTCCGGTCTGCGCGCTAAAAACCATTCGAAACCCGCCAGCGCGGTGTCCAAATCTCCGACAATTCGCGATGCTTCAGCATAGGCGTAGTAGCTAAACACAGCTTCCTTGGACTGTCCCAGAGCTTTTTGGGCCAACATGCGACCGTACCAGGCCTCAGGGATCTCTGCCTGGAGCTCTAGGGCTTGGTCATACTTTGCAATTGCTGCTGCATACTTTCTAGCGCGTAATAACTGCTTCCCCTGGTGGACATGACTACGCAGAGGCTCAGTCAGGGCAGTCTGCGCTTCTAGCGCACGACTATTGTTCGGTAAGTCGGCTAACAGTTGCTGAGCAACAACATCTTGGGCAAGAATATCCTGGGCAAGAACATCCTGGGCCACGGTTGCTTGGCCGACAAGAGTTTGCTCGGTCGGTCTCTCGCGCATCAGCACCTGGGTCCGCAGCAGCTCATCGGCCTTTGCCGCACCTCCCCAACCCACGGAAAGCACGCCAGTCAGCAACAGTACTTTCGTGAAACGGGGAACCGAGCTAAAAATCGAGAGAGTCATGCTGCTGAAACCGTAGGACACTGACTTGGGCTTCAGCTCAGGAGCGTTCAATCTCTGGGGATTCAGGCGATCGCCCACAAATTGCGCTGGAGCTTTACGGTTTTCCCCGTTTTATTAACCCTCGGTGAGTAAGACCTGGTGAATAATTAAATCCAGAGGAGCTTGCCAGAGAATACTGACCCCAAAACGCTGACCAGAAAACGCTTAGCCGAGGATGACGCAAGGAGTACAGCCATGAACATTTCCACCCTCATTGAACAGTTTGAAACCTGGGCACCACCCCATTGGCAAGAAAAATGGGACAACTGTGGCTGGCAAATTGAACCCGGTATTCTCGATGAAACCGCTGGCGTTCTGGTGTGCCTGACGCCAACCCTGGCTGTAATGGAAGAGGCGATCGCCCTAAAACAGCAGGGAGAACCCATCAATCTCATCTTTGCCCATCACCCCTTAATCTTTGGCAAGCTGACCTCTGTGCGCAAAGGCGACCCCATCGGCGATATGGTCCGTCTTGCCATCCAGCATGGCATCGGCGTCTACACAGCCCATACCAACTTTGACCAGGTCACGGATGGCACCGCTGATGTCCTCAGCCAGCTTTTAGATCTGCAAAACCCAGAGCCCGTAGAACCCACCCAAGACGGTCTCGGCTATGGCCGCGTGGGTCAGTTGCCCCAGGCCATGACCCTGGAAACGCTGCTCAACCAGATCCACGACCAGCTCCATCCGCCGGACCTCATCTATTCCCCCGAAGCGGACCTCCAGCGACCCATAACGCGCGTCGCAGTCCTGGGGGGCTCGGGTGCGAGCTACATCGGTGCCGTGTGCAAAACCGGCGCGGAAGCTTACTTAACCTCGGACTGCAAGTTTCACCAGTTCCAGGAAGCCCGCGATCGCAATCTCATCCTGATTGATGCAGGCCACTACGCCACAGAACGTCCAGCCTGCGAAAAACTCGTCGGGCGTCTGCTAGCTCAAGGAACAAAATGGGTCAAGCTCAGCCAGCGAGATGAAGACTTTCGTAAATTCAGTCGGAGTCACCACTAACCCACTCTTTACAATTCCTTAAACAGGCTTTTACCTCTCCTTGAAGGTGTTAGTTTGTATTCAGACGCAAGAGAGATACAAAACCGGACTAGAGCTAACGACCCGCGTCTCCCGTCAAGGCTCAAACCAGTTCCTAGAACTGCTGAAACACTAACAGAATGAGGCTCCTTCATTCCCTCTTCTTTCACCCTATTGTTCAAGTTCGTTAGGTTTGATTTGGTTCGATTGTTTCATTTCGGTTCGATTGTTTCGTTGATTGTCGGTGAAAGGACTATAAAGGGTGAAGCCCTAAGCTCAGAGTCTCCTGAGAGACCATGGTGTTAATCACGTTCTACGACTGTTCTGCAAACCCTTAGTAAGATACCTGTAGTTGTTTGATTGATCTTAAGCACTTTCTATCACGTTTTTAGCCCTGGGCAAGAAGCCTGGGGCAATTTTTATGGATGTTTGATTGATCAACATTTAGATTTAGAAAATCGACTTCAGCACAGTTATTTCTAATCAATGCTTAGGCAGTTCCAGCTAGAATTAAATCTCCAAAATAGTTTTTATAAAGCAGAGATTCTAAATTTTATTTGATGAGCCATCGGCTAGGCTAAACAGTTGAGCTAGCCAGGCGATCGCCTCAGGATACTCATCGCAATCCAAAACAAATTCTTGGCCTCGACCCACACTTTGCAACAGTGTGGCATCATCCCTCAGTTGCCATCGATCCGATCGTCCGTGGTAACTGAGCGGCGTGCGTTCTGCGCCGGGATGAAAAGGATAAAGCCAGGCAGGCAAGCGCCACTGACTCCGTTTGTGGCCCGCGCGATCGGTCAGGCAGAGGGCGGGATGGAACGCGGGGAAGCAGCCTCCGCCTGGTATGATGCCAGGCTCTCCCGAGAGTCTTAGGGTCTGGGTGGCCAGATAAAGTGAATCCGCTGAAGCGTAAGGTTTGCCCTGGGCGTGGGGATGCGATCGCGCCCAGTGCGGAAGTCTGCCCGACTCCTGCACTGCCAACCGCTCTGCCACCTGCAACCAACCAAAGATGACATGTAAATCCGGCGCATGCTTGACGTAACGATAGCGCCGCCGCACCCACTCCACTTGCCGAAACCACCCAAAAAACAAAAAAATATCCTCCGGCCCGACCCCCTGATTTTGGAGATGTCGCTCTGCGGCTCCGGCTTGGCCAAAACAGGGTCGCCAACCGGGCAGACGAGGTCGGTGGCCAGCCGCTAAGTCTGGATCAAGATGCACGCAGTGGCTGCCTTTGAGTTTTTGCCCTGTCAAATTCTGGACGAGTTTGGCAACCTTGGGTTCCCCGATGATATCTCGGTAGCACAGACCATGTTTTCCAGTCTGGGTCTCTGGAATCGCGAGGGAGCAGAGCTGTCCCGACATAGATACATCGGGCAATTGAGCCATTTTCTCACCCGAACGGGTAACACCAGTTGGGACAGCCATTGGCAGAATGGGACTGGGGACTTTGCCTGTCCCGGAGTCAAATCCTTTTCGACTGAGGATAATTTTCATCTGCTGCCTATGCAAATTCCAGATCTAAAGCCTGCCCAAGCCATGCGCCGCAGCCTACTGCTGGTGGTGCAGTCGGCCCCCAAGGAATTGGCCCAGCTTGGTCTTCTCAATATTGGCACCGGCCTGGGTCCAGCGATCGCCCTCTTTCTCGGCAAAGTCGTCATCGACGAACTCTCCACCCTGCTCAAAAGTGGACCCGTAGAAGACTGGCGTACGGTGATGAACCAGGATTCAATCCTGCTCTGGGCCATTGTAGGCAGCCTGGCGCTGCGATTGCTCATCGAAGTTGCTTCGACCGTGGACATTCTACTGTTTGCCGCCCTGCGCGATCGCGTCCAAGGCGTCGTCCAAGGCCGTGTCCTCGAAAAACTGGCCACGTTCAACGACATTGCCCTATTCGAACGCCCCGAGCTACTCAACATCGTCGAATTGACCCAGCGCGGTGTGCAACGGTTGCAGCGGCTCTCAATCATGATTACCCAAACGCTGCGAGGTCTGTTCAGCTTTGTCCCCTCCATCGCCCTATCTGCCGCACTGGCCTGGTGGATTCCGCTGCTGCTGATTAGCGTCACGGCTCCTTCGGTCTACGTCGAGATTCACCACCGTCGCAAGAGCTGGCGCGTGGAAGAAACCCAGGCCGCAGCCTCCCGAGAGAAGGAAATCTATGCCCGCCTAATCCGCAGCGAAAAGTATGCGAAAGAGATTCGGCTGTTTTCCCTACAACCCATCATGATCGAACGGTGGCGATCGCTCTTTGAGCAAGTCTTCACTGCCATGCTCAAGGTGCGCAAGCAAGGTGCGATCGCCATGGGGGCCTGGTCGTTCATCGGCGCTGTGGGCGGCTCTTTTGTCTATGTCTATGTGGTCATCGGCGTTGTTCAAGGGCGTTTTACCCTGGGGGATATCGCCCTTTATACCGGCATTGTGGCTCAGATGCAGCGTAGCCTCTACTCGCTCATCGGCAACATCGGCAATCTCTACGATGTCACCCTCGCAACAAAACCAATTTTCCAACTGTTTGACTTACAACCCGAGCTCATTTCTCCACCGAAGTCTCTTGCTGCCAATATTTGGCAGACAGGCGATGCTCGGGGAGAGCATCATCCGGTCAAGCAGACCGGCATTGAGGTTCAGGATCTCAAGTTCGAGTATCCCGGCGGTGAGCGCCCCATCCTGAAAGGCGTTAACTTCCGCATCAAGCCGGGTGAGATGGTGGCCTTGGTTGGTGAAAATGGCGCGGGAAAAACCACCCTCGGAAAGTTGCTGTGCCGACTCTATGACCCCACCCAGGGCTCGATTTACTGGAACGGCAAGGATTATCGGGAGCTGGATTTGGAGGCTTTGCGCGATCGCATCGCCGTCGTCATGCAGGACTATTCCCGCTTTCCCACTAGTTTGCGGGACAACGTCGGCTGGGGCTTCCAAGCCAAGCGTGACGAGGATGATGCCATCCAACGGGTGCTGGACGAAGCGGGCATTGGCAAGCTGACGCGGGAGTTTGAGCAGGGGCTGGAGACACCATTGGGGAAGGAGTTGGAGAATGGTGTCGATTTGTCCGGGGGGCAGTGGCAACGGGTTGCGATCGCCCGAGCCCTCATCCGCCTCAACAGTGCTGAACTCCTGATTTTCGATGAACCCACAGCAGCGCTAGACCCGAAAAACGAGCAGGAAATTTACAGCATTTTCCGGTCGATTACGCGCGATCGCATGGCGGTGGTGGTGAGTCACCGATTGGCCTTGGCCAAGATGGCCGATCGCATTGTTGTACTAGAAAATGGAGAAGTCTTGGAGGAAGGCAACCACGACGAACTCATGGAGAAAAACGGTCTCTACGCTGACATGTTCACCCGCCAAGCCAGTAGCTACGTTTAGCGGCAAGACAGCGGAGAGCTTCATCGCACAACCTCTCATCGCACAACCTCTCACCGAACCACACATGTATGGCGACAGACTTTGGATAGCCGGTAAAATGGGACCTGTAGCCCCTGGATAGAGATGTCATGGTCACACTGCAATTACGACAGTTGGATGTCTTGCCGGGTCAGACCTTGAGAATCCAGGATGTGAGCTGGGATGAGTTTGAGCGTATTTTGGCCGAACTCGGAGAACAACGAGCTTCACGTATTGCCTACAATCAAAGCGTTCTGGAGATTCGGATGCCAACGCCCGAACATGAGGTGGACAAGGAGCTCATCGGTGATTTTGTCAAAATTTTGCTGGATGAGTTGGAGCTGGATTGCGAGTGTTTTGGCTCTACGACGTTTCAGCGACAAGAAATGAGCAGCGGCATCGAGCCAGATCAATGTTTTTACATCGAGAATCATGTTCAGATGCGGGGCAAACGACGGGTTGATCTAACAGTAGACCCACCACCGGATCTTGCCATTGAGATTGATGTAACATCAAAGACGCGGATTGAAGCCTATGCAACGCTTGGTGTCCAGGAATTATGGTGCTACGAAGCTGGGTCACTGAAGATTTATGGGTTACAGGGGCCGGGATATGTAGAGTGTTCTGAGAGTAATGTATTTCCTAATTTTCCGGTGATTGAGCTGGTAAGACAGCTGTTGCAGGAGAGTATTGAGAAGGGGCGGAGTCCGGCGTTACGGTCAGTGCGTCGTCAATTGCGATCGCAACTCGACTGACCTAAAAAGCTTGAATCGCCCTTGCTTTCCTCAGCAGTCAGTTACCATAGCGCTTCAGCAGATTGAGATTACGCACGCCGTCGCCTGCGCCACTTGAAAAAGAGACCATAGAAAATTACAAATTCGACCAAAAACACCAGCACCGACCACATTGGACTCCCCGTCGCATCCACCGTAAAAATCGATGGCGCAGGCAACACTGAATCAGTACTGCTGATAATCAGAATTCCAAAATAGTTAATCGCTAAGTGAAACCCTAGTGCGAGCTCCAATCGGTTTTCCTTCAGCGTCAGCCAGTTGGCCACAATGCCAAAAGCCAAATAATAAGACGCCATCCAGCCCAAGCCTCGATCCATTTCAGGATTCCAGAAATGAACCACCGCAAACGGAATCGCACCGAGCACAGCCAACACAATCTTTGAACGAATCAGCAGTCCTAGACCCTGGAGGAGATAACCTCGAAAAAATAGCTCTTCACAGGACACCTGAATAAAGGTGAGGGGAATCGTCACCAACAGCAAACTGGTCCACAGGCGTGGATTAAACGTCACAATAAATTCATTGGGCTCCAGAGCATAGCCCAGCATGCCTAGGATCGAGAGCATGGCAAACCAAAGCCCAAAGGAGGCAAGAAAAGGGGGCCACCGGAATCCTAAGCGTGCTCCCAATAACGACAGAAATGGACGGCGATGCAGGACAGGCAGCACCACCATGAGCCCCAACACACCAAAAACAAACGAGATATTATTGGCAACAAACGCCGCGATCGAGGGTCGCATCAAAAAATTTTTCAGCGCCACCGTTAACTCCTCCACCGGCACCCCACCAGCAAGCAAGCTAACCGACAGCACCATGCCTGTACCGATACCGCCCACGAGCAGAAAGCAGAACAAGAACAGAAAAATCCCCAGAACATAGCGCCACCAGTCATTTTTCCCTTGGCGTGCGACACGACGCCAATCCGGGCTCATGGTCGCACGGTCAACCCCAGCAGCATCTTCTTCATTGATGACCGGGTCATCTGTCACGGGGTCATCTGTCATGGGGTCATCTGTCACGGGATCATCAATGTCCTGTTCAGCCTCATGCTCGCGATCGCTCATAGGGCAAACATCTCTTGTTCTACACGTTCACCCATCTCACCATCGGCAACAGAGTCCACAGCACTGGCGATGGACCAGTGATGGCCAAAGGGATCGACCAATTTGCCATAGCGCTGTCCCCAAAACATATTCTCCAGGGGGGTGAGCACAGCAGCCCCGGCACGAATCGCTCGCTCAAACCAATTATCTACGTCCTCAACCTCCAAATGCAGCGTCACCGGAGAGCCATGGAGCGTATGGGGGGACGGGGTGCTCATTTCGGGAAACTCATCGCAGAGGTAGATCGAGAGCTCACCCACCCGCATTTCGACGTGGAGCAACTGGCTGCCCTCGGGCGTAGGCATGCGATAGACCTCTTCTGCGCCAAAGGCATTGCGGTAGAAGGCGATCGCCATCTCCGCATCATGGACGACCAGGTGGGGAATCAAGCGGCAAGACTGGGATTTCGGACGAACGGGGCCAACCATGGTGGAGCCTCCTCAGGCGCTGACATGTTAAGCATTTGAAACACTCAAAACATATCGCTCTACGCTCTACAACTGTAGTGGAGCGCAATAATTTGTTTAGTGATGCAATGTTGTTTATTGATAGGGGTTATGGCTTTATAGAGATCAGCCACGCTTCAGCATCACCTTTGCGTAGGCGGGTCGCGCCATAATACGCTGCATATAGGCTGTTGTCGCCGTGTATTCGCTGAGGTCTTGCTTCAGCATCATGGGGACATAGTTCAGCATCGAGCCCAAAGCTGCATCTGCAACTGTAAAGCGATCGCCCACAACAAACGCCTGCTGCGCAAAGATCATTTCTAGGGTCGCCATATGGCGCGGCAGCTCTTGGTCGCGCGTCGCTTCCACAAAGACACCGGGGCCAAATGTGGCATTGGTGTAGAGGATCCACTGGTTCGCGATGGAACGGGTTGCAAGGTCAGCTCCCTTCAGCTCGCCATACTGCTCCGCCAGATACAACAGAATTGCCCCAGTTTCAAACAGCGTCACCTCCCCATCTACCAGACCCGGTACCTTCCCAAAGGGATTAATGTCCGTATAGGGCGCTTGGCGATGTTCCCCTGCTGCCATGTCAAGCAGGACAAACTCGTAGGGAAGCTCGAGTTCCTCTAAATACCACTGAACAATGGATGCACGACTGCGAGCACCGCCATAGAGTTTAATCATTGTCTAAAAAATAATAGTCTAAAAAAGAATTGTCTTCGCTAAATCATCACAACCTCCCATCCGCTCAGGATTGAGAGCCAAAAAGATGGATACACAACTACTCTTGCAGATGCAAGAGAATTTCTCGGGCCACCCCTGTACTACCCCGACACTTGGGATATAAGCGCTTCCCAGCTAAAGCATCATTCTGATCCAGATTATTGAGGATGTCGGTCATTTTATGGCTCATATAGCCTGAGATCACAACCACCAAATCACAGTGCTGAATCTTCGCCTTCACCCGGCTTTGGCTAATCCTGCGCTGGCTAGCGGGCTCCACCTCAACCACATGTTTCAAACCATGGCTCGACAGCAACTCAATGACGCCCCGTCGGGTCGAGTCATGGCCCCCCACCAACGCCAAATGCAAGGCGGATAGATCGACATCATCGGTGTTTACCGTCTCCAGGGGCGCAATGGGAAAGAGCGTTTCGTGCAGATTTAAGCTTTTCCAAATGTCACGAAAATCCTGCCAAGCCTCTGCTCCCTTCGCCCGTAGTCGCTGCTCAAATGCTTCGAGCTGCTCAACCACCACTCGAAAGTAAGCATCTTGACTCGTGTGGTCTTGATGCAGGGATTGATTTTCCCGCCCCAGCATCATGTTTTCATCCCACGTCTGCTGAACCAGTTCCTCAATCTCTAGCAAATCCGTCTGCAATTGCTGATTGGCAGCCGCAGATGTTGTCATTTCTTTTTCTAGGCGAGCACACTGGTCCGTCTTTTGCGCAATTTGCGCCTGCAATTGAGCCTGACGGCGCTGCTCCTGCTCCTGCTCCTGGCGCAGCTCTCGCAGGGATTGCTTGAGACGTTCAGTTTCTGCCAATCGTTGATTTAATTCTTGCTGGAGCTCTAGGGTACTACCCTTCAACCGCTTGCGCAGTTGGCTCACTTCCTCCTGAAGTGCCGTCCGGTCCTGTTCGAATTGGAGCGATTCTTGGCGCAGGGCTTCCAAGTCATCCTTTAGATGGCGGGCACGACGGCGATCGCGCCCAGACAACCCATCAAATAGCAAAACAGCCGGGCGAAGAATTGACGGAACTCTTAGCCCAGGGTGATTTTGATTCATCCTTGCTCCCTCTGCACCGAAATGACTTGTGCTTGCGGTGGAAATTCGCGCTAGACTTTGCCTCTGCCTGAGTTCGAGCGACTAACAACAGCGCCCAAATCGAGTCAAGACAGAACTCAGCACGATTGCCACAAAAAGGACCCCCTAAGGGGCAAGTATTGACAGCTTAACGTGTATCCCTTAGGACTGAACACACCTGCAACCTAGCTTGACCGAAAGCTGGGCTCCACCTCACCCGATTTTCCTGCCATGCGTCACCTCTATCCCCCTATTGAGCCCTACGGTCGCGGCATGCTTCAGGTCTCCGACCTGCACACGATTTATTTTGAGGAAAGCGGCAATCCCGACGGCCTCCCGGTGATCGTCCTGCACGGCGGGCCCGGCGGAGGATCCCAGCCTTCCTACCGACAATACTTTGATGCCAGCCAGTGGCGCATCATTCAATTCGATCAGCGTGGCTGCGGCCACAGTACCCCCCACGCAGAACTACGCGACAACAGCACTTGGCACTTGGTCAGTGACATCGAAGTGTTGCGTCAGCATCTGGGGATCGAGCAGTGGGTGGTTTTCGGCGGCAGTTGGGGCAGCACGCTCTCCCTAGCCTATGCCCAGACACACCCAGAACGCTCTCTCGGGCTGATTCTGCGGGGTATTTTCATGCTGCGCCGCCAGGAAATCCAATGGTTTTACCAAGAGGGAGCCAGCCATATCTTCCCGGATGCCTGGGAAGCCTATCTCAAGCCCATTCCAGTGGGGGAACGGGATAATCTCGTGGCAGCCTATTACAAACGGCTCACTAGCCCAGACCCCAAAATTCGCCAAGAAGCTGCGCGGGCTTGGTCGATCTGGGAGGGCAGCACCAGCAAGCTCTTACCCGATGCGAACCTGATGCAAGTCTTTGGCGAAGACGAATTCGCAGTAGCCTTTGCTCGGATTGAATGCCACTACTTCATCAACAACGGTTTTTTTGAAACGGACGACCAGCTGCTGCGCAATGTGGGCACCATCCGCCATTTACCCGCAGTCATTGTGCAGGGTCGCTACGATGTGGTTTGCCCCATGCGCTCAGCCTGGGACCTGCACCGAGCCTGGCCCGAAGCAGAGCTGGTGATTGTCGGAGATGCCGGTCACTCCATGTCAGAAACAGGGATTCGTAGCGCCCTGATAGAGGCAAGCGATCGCTTTGCCCAGCTTGCCTAGCGACCCCGCATCACCTGATCCAGGTTGATGTCTTCGCCCAACTTCTTGCTTTCCGCCAACAAATAATCTCGGAACGTGGCAGCGACCACAGAGAGCTGCTTCCCCTGGGGGTACATCAAGTGCCACTGCCGATGAATCGGGAAGCCTTCCACGTCCAAGACCGTCAGCATGGGCGTTTCGCCAAGAGACGTCAGCGTGTGGTACGACAAAATCGACAGGCCCAAGCCCCCCAAAATCGCCTGCTTGATCGCCTCATTGCTGCCCAAGTCCAGCTTGACGTTCATCTGGACCCCAGCCGCTTCAAAGAGTTTTTCGGCTGCTTCCCGCGTCCCCGAGCCCTGCTCTCGCATAATTAGGGGCTCCTCTGCGAGGCGCTGAATACTGATCTCTTTCTTACCCGCCAGGGGATGATTAATCGGAGCAATGACGACCAGCGGGTTATCCAGAAATGGCTGTGCCGCATAGTCCTTGCCCGACGGTGCGCGGCTGAGGATGTAGAGGTCGTCCTGGTTGTCACTCAGACGTTCCAGCAAGCCCTCGTGGTTGGTCACCTGCAAAGATACATTGATGCCTGGATACTCCTGGCAGAAAGGCCCCAGCAAACGAGGAATGAAGTAGTTGGCTGTGGTGATGACCGCAAGACGCAGCGTTCCTTGCTTCATGCCCTGCAAATCAGCCATGGTCATCTCTAGCTGAGATAACCGTTCAAAGACATCCTTACTTGCTGCGTATAGCTCTCGGCCCGCATCCGTCAGAAACAGCTTCTTTCCCACCTGTTCAAAGAGGGGCATGCCAATCGCTTTGGTCAGCTGTTTGACCTGGATCGAGACTGTCGGCTGGGTCAAATAGAGTTCTTCGGCCGCGCGGGTGAAGCTATTATGCCTGGCAGCCGCTTCAAACACTCTCAATTGATGCAGCGTCACAGGTTTCAAGCAGAACCTCCTTGGTCAGTTACCAAAAGCATTGGACCTTCATAGGCCTGCTCATGGCGACAGCCGGTCAAATTTGCAGCCTCGAATGTACTGCTTAACCCGGAGAACTGTCTATGGCAAGCATTAGATACCCCGAGTGAGCTTTAATACTGATTGCCCAGGATTTTTTAGAACGGTGTGGGGGTGATCACCCCCCAATCAAAAGTCAATGGACCTTTTGAGCGTAGACAAAGTGCTGAATAAATTTGATTTATTCCTGAGAAATTTGACTCATTCCTGAGAAACTGAAATAACTCTCAATACTTAATGGGGGTGAAACAGCAGGCCCAGGGATGAGCCAACGGAGCAAAATCAACCAAAGGCTCTCATTCCGAGACATTCCCAGAGCAGAGCGCCCATTTAGGGGCGATTAGGTGCTGTGGCGAAGCCCCCGCGTTTCGAGTTGCTGCACAAAAAATTCTTCCAGCGTCGGTCTAGCCAGATTCATCGCAATGAGCTGGGCTCCCATCAGTTGCATGCTGGCCATGAAATCCTGGGGATTACGAGCAAGGTGGCCCTGCCAGTGATCTTCCAGTACCTCTAAGTCGTCTAGCCACTGACCCAGGAGGTCCAGGTTTCCCCCTCGGCCTTTCACGGCGTAGAGGTTGGTGGTACCCAGCAACTCATCAAGGGCACCCGTACAGAGAAGATTGCCCTGGGCCAGGATGGCGACGCGATCGCAGATCTGTTCCACATCCGCCAACACATGGCTATTGAAGAAGATCGTCTTGCCCTGGGCCTTCAGTGTCTGAATGATTTCGCGGATCTGCACCCGCCCCAGGGGGTCTAATCCGGACATGGGCTCATCCAAAAAGACAAGGTCCGGGTCATTGATCAGCGCCTGGGCCATACCAACGCGCTGGAGCATCCCTTTGGAATATTGACGCATCTGCTTTTTCTTGGCCGCAGACTGGGCTAGGCCCACCAAATCCAACAGTTGAACGATCCGTTCTTTTTGAACTTTGCCCGGAATGCCAAAGATTCCAGCGCTGAATTTGAGGAATTCCCAGCCGGTGAGGTAATCGTAGAAGTAGGGATTTTCGGGCAGGTAGCCAATGCGTTGGTGGGTGGCGCGATCGCCCAGTTTTGCACCCAGGAGCTGACCGTTCCCAGCCGTGGGTCGCACTAACCCCAATAGGGACTTGAGTAGTGTCGTTTTGCCAGCACCGTTCGGCCCCAGCAAGCCAAAGGTTTCACCCCGGCGAACCGTGATGCTGACTCCCTTGAGGGATTCGATCCGACGATTCATCCAGAAGCCAGTGCGATAGACCTTACGTAGGTTATCGATCTGGACAACGATCGGCGCTTCAGGAGGGGTCGTGGGCTCGGTCGTGGGGGTGGCGATCGCATCCATAGGTGAGGAGCAATAGAGAGGAGACAGAGGTTACAGTGGACGGTACGCAGGCGGGCAGCCCCATGGGAAAAATTCCATGGGCCGCAATGGCTTGCGATTTGCACTTTAACAGGACTGGGCAGAGTTAATGGATCGTTCTAAGGTTGTCGCAATTATTACGGGCGTGATTTCTTTGGGATTGGCGCTCGCCTATCTACTGCTAGTGCAGTTTTTGGACAGCCGTGGTCCCATGGTTCCGGCCCCCGTCGATCTGGGCTGGCTGTGGTTTGGCTTGCAGTAAACCGATGGTGATTCAGTCATGACTTCTGCACCAGCGGCGAGCAATCTCTTTGAAGCTATCCCGGCGGATCTGCCTGAGGAAATTGCTCGCACCCTGCTCCAATCCGGCTCGCTTCGGATTGAGCGCATTGTCTCCAAGGGTCACTGTTCTGAGGATGGTTTTTGGTACGACCAAGCGCAAGCGGAGTGGGTTCTCTTGGTGCAGGGGTCCGCAAAGCTACAGTTTGAAAACCGCACGCTTTCGCTGGAGCCAGGAGATCACGTCAATATTCCGGCTCATGTCAAACATCGCGTGGCTTGGACAACACCAGCTGTCGAAACCATTTGGCTGGCCATTTTCTATTAATTCGGCACCCTCTGGACAGGGACACACCGTCACAGAATCCCGGTAAGGCTCAAAACCAAACCTGGCAGCTCCGGCTCACAGTCAACACTTCCAGGTTGCTCTAACCTCTGCATGGCTTGCCCAGGCCGGTAAACCTCTACTTGCTTATCCTGCGGGTTGATCAACAGCCCCAACCTGACGCCGTTGGCAATGTACTCCTGCATTTTTTCCTGGAGCGGTGCGAGACTGTCCGTACGAGAACGCAACTCCACGACAAAATCCGGCGCGATCGGTGGAAATTTTTCGCGCTGTTCTGTCGTCAGAGCGACCCAACGACTCAGCTCTACCCAGGAGACATCCGGCGAACGATCCGCGCCATTGGGGAGTTTGAAGCCCGTGGAAGAATCGAGCACGACGCCCAAGCCTACCTGCCGGTTCCAGATGCCCAAGTCAATCACAAGGTCGGCATTCCTGCGACCGCTTTCACCTCCAGTGGGTGGCATGATGATTAATTGCCCTGTTGCACTACGCTCGAACTTGAGATCGGGATTTTGACGACAGAGCTGATAGAACTGCTCATCATCCAGCTCAATCGTCGGCTTTATGTTCACCACAAAAGCAGTCATGGCAATCTCCGGCGCGGTTCTCTCCCATTCTAGAGCAGCTGCCCCAGAGCCGATTTCAGCAACCGGCTTCAGTGCAGTTTGGCATCCCAAACCGCCATGTAAACGCGATTCTTAGCTGCGTTGTACTCAAAGGTTCCTTTCATCGGCCCCTGCTCAAAGCTGTAGCTCTTGAGCTGCCCAACGCGGACCTGGGCTAGTTTTGCCTGGGCGATGGTCGTCGCAGGCTCTCCCAACAGTCCATCCAAGGCACGCTCCATCACCGGCAAATCCACCGCCGCATCAAACGTTGCTTCGGTCTGCCGCAGCAGACGGGTATCACGATCGTAAATGAATCCCAACGTCGCTCGATTCGGAATCAGGTCATAGCGTTCCGCCTGGGTATTGGGCCAAAAGCCTTTGCGAGAGAGGTCTGGCTGGCCCAGTTTGGCTTCCACCTGCTGCTCCGTTGCACCCACCGAAAACTGCGGCAGCTGGTCTATGGCAAAGCTCGGTCGGTTCGGTTTACGGTCAGTTGTACGACCATCCTCTCCAGGGTCTGACGAATTGGCTGAACCGCTGTTCGAGCTATTGCCTGGGCGATCGCCCACTGTGCCTGACTCCGGACCTCGACTCACACCAGGCAGGCTGCGATTGGGCAACACAAAGAGGGCTGCAAAGATAGCGGCGATCGCCCCAATACTCACCCCTAGAAAGGCCAAACACCCCAGCAACTTCCAGGGGGTCCTTCGTCTTTTCTGCCGTGGTTCCGGCAACTGCGTCTTCGGCAATGGCGCGACATTGGCCTGGGGGTCATACAGCGGGGTCTTCGGCGTTGGAATCGGCGGTTGAGCAGGCCGCTGCCCCGGCGATGCCACGCCAGTATCTTTGGCATAAGGTGCCACAGCAACCGTCGCGACCTGGGAGGGCGGTGATGCTGCGGGTGTGGCTTGGGTCAGCTGGGTGAGAACGTCAGGCTTGACCTTCGGCAATTGCTCCAGCCAGCGGCGCACGCTTGTGGGACGACGACCCACTTCGAGGGCCATACCGCTGAGGATGGCGGCGTTGGTGAGGGAAGAGATACGGGAATTGAGCGATCGCGGCGCCTTCAAAGGTTGTGCCTGCAATAAAATAGATGCCATAGGCACCGTCGCCGTCACCAGCGCATACAGTGTCGCCGCCAAACCATAGACATCACTAGCGGGCGTCCGCTCCGCCGCTTCGATGTACTGCTCCAGCGGCGCATATCCCGGCGAAATGATGGTCGTATGGGTATCCACCTGCCCCTGCTGGTACTCCCGGGCAATGCCAAAGTCAATCAGGATGACATCGTGGGTGCCTGCCCGCCGCATGATGTTCTGAGGCTTGATATCGCGGTGCAAGAGACCCTTTTTATGGACGACGTGCAGTGCTTCGCCAATTTGGCGCGTGTAGTGCAGCGCCAAATCTTCGGCGAGGGGGTTATCGGGAAAGACAATTTCTTCGAGGGATTTGCCGGGGATATAGTCCATCACCATGAAAGGCAAGGTGAGGACGCTGCCGGGAGCACGCTGGCTAAAGAAATCGCTGACGCGGACGATATTGGGATGGCTGCAGAGCGCTAGGCGTTGGGCCTCGGCTTGGAACTGCTGGCGCAGTTTGTCGAAGTCCTGGGACTGCTGAATTTTCTGGTTGAGGGTTTTGACAACGACGGTTTGATTCAGATAGGTATGGGTGGCTTTGAATGTGATGCCAAAGCCGCCTTCGCCCAGAACGGAGTCGAGGCTATATTTGCCGTCTTGGAGTGTCTGACCAACCCAGGTGCGCATGATGGATGCTGAGAGTAGATAGCAACAACAATCGTCGGAGAATTCGAAGCAGCGATTGGACTATATGCTACTGCCTGGGTGCAAATTTGCTCACGGACCTAGACAACAACTAAGTCCATGACCATAAATTGAGCTTCGGCATCGGTCCAGATCGATCGTGCTTCCCAGCTCGCCTGCCCAGCCAAACCTCGAAACTCGGCTGGTGTGTACTTGTAGGAATGCTCCGTCAGCAGTCGCTCTCCTGCGGCAAACGCGATCGCCTCCCCTGCAACCATTACCACCTGATCGATCAGGCTAACGATATACATCTCGATCCGCCCTGCTGTTTCGTTGTAAATCGCCTCATAGCGAAACTGGTCGAGATTAAAATCCGCCTCCAACTCCCGGTTTATCCGTGCCAACAGATTGAGCGCAAACGCAGCCGAGGTTCCCTGGGCATCGTCGTAGGCTGGCTCAAGGATGGACTTATCCTTTTTCAGATCTACCCCGATCAGCAAGCCACCGCCCTGGCCCACCAAACTCGCCACAGTGGAAAGAAAATCAACGGCTCGGTCTGGTTCCAAATTACCGATGGTCGAGCCGGGAAAGAAAGCGGTTTTGGGGCGAGTTTGCAGACGAAAGACATCGGGCAGTTCCAAGGGCTGGGTGTAGTCCGCGCAGATGGCGATCGCCTCCAGCTCCGGATAATCCCCCTGCAACTGCTCACAGGAGGCCTGCAGATGCTCTTTCGAGATATCTAGCCCGACATACACCGGCAATGCCTTGCCCTTGTCCTTCAGCGCATCAAACAGGATACGGATCTTCTTGCTGCTGCCGCTGCCAAATTCCACCAGGGCACCACCGGCGATGCGATCGCCAATCTCGGCGCCATACTGCCGAAAAATCGACATCTCGGTGCGCGTCAAATAGTACTCATCTAGCACCGTGATCGCATCAAATAACTCCGCCCCTCGCTGGTCATACAGCCAAGCCGCCGAAGACACGCGCTTCGGCGTTTGCTTGAGTCCCTGGAGTACCGAAGCTCGAAAATCTTCCAGCGCTGGATGGAAATCGAACAATTGAAGGGAAGCAGTCACGGAGATCATAGTGATGATGGATGCAGATGCAGCAGAGGCGGTACGCCCTAGTAAGACCGTTTCACTTCTCAGTCCTCGACGCAAGAACGGAAATCCCCCTGACATCGGGTCAAAGCCAGGGCAGGCCTGTCGTTTATCGTGCGAGGCGAATGCCCGAGAACTGCCACCGCGTTGAAGGCGGAAAGAAATTGCGGTAGGTCGGACGGATGTGGCTCACAGATGTGGCACAGGATCCACCTCGGAGGACCCGCTGTCCGCACATAAACTTGCCGTTGTATTCGCCGATGGCCCCCTCTGCCACCTGGAATCCCGGATAGGGCAAGTAGGCGCTTTGGGTCCACTCCCAGACGTCGCCGAAGAGTTGGTGGATGCAGGTGCCAGATTGATTCCCCTGGAACGCTTGAGGATGGAGACAGTCTTGCTCAACCCAATTGCCTGTGTCCCGTAGCTCATTGGCTTGCTCAGACCACTGCTGCTGCGCGACCAACTCCCACTCCGCCTCCGTGGGCAATCGCTTCTCGGCCCAGCTTGCGTAGGCATCTGCTTCATACAGGCTGACGTGGCAAACCGGCTCGTCCAAATTAAGCGGCTGCAGACCCCCCAGGGTCATCACATGCCACTCATCATTGATCTTCTCCCAGTACAGCGGCGCTTCCCATTGCTCCTTGAGGATGGTGCCCCAGCCCTCGGAGAGCCAATGCTGGGGTTGGCGGTAGCCGCCTGCTTCGATGAATTCCAGGTACTCGCGGTTGGTCACGAGACGGTTGGCGATCGCAAACTCTCCGACATAGACCTTGTGCTTCGGCCCCTCGTTATCAAAGGCAAAATCTTCGAACCTGGCCTCCAACCCCGACACATCGCGACCCATCTCGACAATGCCCGCTTCAATATTCACAAATTCCAATGCCGGAGGGCGCGGGATGCTCGCCCCTACGGGATCATGCAAATCTTCGCGGCCCAAATCTTCGCGGCCCAAATCTTCACGGTAAACAGGCCGCAGCGGATTGATCGCCAGGATGTGCTTGATATCGGTCACCAGCAATTCCTGATGCTGCTGCTCATGGTGCAGCCCTAGCACCACCAAAGCCGCAATCTCGCGCTCCTGTCCCCGCTGATTCAGCAAGCGCTCCATCGCCCCGTCTACATAGGCGCGATAGCGATAGACCTCTGCCACCGTGGGCCGAGACAAGAGACCCCGCTGGGGCCTAGGGTGCCGCTCCCCCACTGCCTCGTAGTAGGAATTAAACAGATAGCCAAACTTGGGGTGAAACAGCTCATAGCCCGGCAGGTGAGGAACCAGCAGAAATGTCTCAAAGAACCAACTCACATGGCCCAAGTGCCACTTCGGTGGACTCACGTCCGCCATACTTTGGACACCATAGTCCTCTGTTTCCAACGGGGCGCAGAGGGCTTCACTAAAACAACGGACCTGGCGATAGCGCTCGGTCAGGCTCATCTCCAACGTCTCCAGCCTGGTGGTCCCCGGCGCAACCGGTGCAGTGATCATAGAAGACATATCTGGAATTAACGGTTCTGAGACAACAGGTTCTGGGACTAACGGTTTTAACACTAACGGGGGGGCAACGAGCAGACTGATTCCAAGCAGGGCGATCGCTTGGGCCCACCCCCTATAGTTATGATCCCTACCCCTCAATCCCGCACGAACATCGCCGAAAGATTGCAAAACGCTTGCCGACCATTAAACCGGAACGGTATGCTGGTCAACTGTGACTTTTAATAACTGAGTGCCATGACCAAGAGAACTCTCGGCGGTACAAACCGCAAACAGAAGCGCACCTCCGGTTTCCGGGCTCGCATGCGCACCCGCACCGGCCGCAATGTGATCAAAGCTCGCCGCAAGAAGGGCCGTGCTCGCCTCGCTGTTTAGGTTGAGGTCTCACGAGATTAAGATCTAGAACAGTGTGGCGCTTCCAAAAGCTCATCGCCTCCGGCGACGGCAAGAATTTGACACGGTATATCGGAGAGGCAGACGTCATCATGCCTCTCATTTGCTACTAAGAGTTGTTCCTAGTCCTGAGGGAGCTTCTGACTTACCAGCGCCCATTCGGGTCGCTGTGGTGGTGAGTCAGAAAGTCCATAAGCGGGCGGTGATTCGCAATCGAATTCGCCGACAAATCCTGGCAGGGTTCCAGACGTTGCTGCCGCGTCTATCACCCGGCAGATTATTAGTGATTACCGTAAAACCCGCCGCATTAGAGTGCGATTATCACAAATTTTTGCAAGAATTAGAGCAGTTGTTGGCAAAAGCCGAGGTGCTCGATGGCCATTCGTGAAGAGGTTTTCTATGAGGGCGGTCCTCATATTGGAGACCTAATTATCAATGTTCTGGTTGGCTTTACAGTGCTGGGTATACCGCTAACAGTGGGTGCGGTGGTCCGTGCCCTTTGGCTGCGCTATCGCATCACCAATCGTCGTTTGACAGTAATTGGCGGTTGGATGGGACGCGATCGCTGGGATGTTATCCATCGGGAAATTAAAAGTATCATCGCCGTACCCCGGGGTCTGGGGTTCTGGGGTGACATGGTCGTGACGCTCCAAGATGGCACCCGCCTGGAAATGCGGGCCGTCCCCAACTTCCGTGAAGTTGAAGAATTTCTCCGCAAGCAGGCCAAGCTAGAGCCTGCAACCGCGGACACCTGAGTTAGGCATCGTCGTTAGGTTTAGCAGTTAGGTTTAATCGTTCACATCACCTCCCAACACGAATGGATTTTGGTATCGGTTTTCTGTCCAACAACGTCATGCTCCCCATCCTAGATTTTTTCTATGGATTGGTGCCGAGCTACGGTCTCGCCATCGTGGCCTTGACGTTGGTTGTGCGTTTCGCGGTCTTTCCGCTTAGTGCGGGCTCCATCCGCAACATGCGCAAGACCAAAGTGGTCCAGCCCATCATGCAGGAGCGCCAAAAGGAGATTCGCGAGCGCTACAAGGATGACCCAGCCAAACAGCAGGAAGAGCTGGGCAATCTGATGAAAGAACTGGGCAACCCCCTCGCGGGCTGTCTGCCTGTTCTCTTCCAGATGCCGATCCTGTTTGCACTGTTTGCAACCCTGCGTGGATCGCCCTTTGCAAACATCAACTACACCGCCAACATTCAAGTCCTGCCCCAGGAAAAGATGGAGCAGGTGGTTCCCAAAGCCTTTGCCACGAAGCCCCAAAATATTTACTTCGATGAAGGGGTTCACTCCAAAGTCGAAGCCATCCTGCCCGGTGGCACCAAGTTGGGTGTGGGCGACACCACCAGCATTGAGTTCAAAACCATTGATGATGTGGCCTTTGCTGAACTAGCGGCTCAGCACCCTGACACCGACGTGACGCCGGAATGGACGATCACAAAAGGTGAAGACAAAATCAGCATCGACCAGAATGGCAACATTGTTGCTTTGGCGCCCGGTGATGCCAGCATTCAGGGAACGGTGCCGGGTCTTGCAGCCAATAAAGGCTTCCTCTTCATCGAGGCCCTGGGTCGCGTCGGCGCTCGCAATGAAGATGGCAGCATCAACTTCGACATCGTTGCCATGGTGTTGGCCTTTGGTGTCAGCCTTTTCGTCAGCCAAAAGCTGACCACGAGCAAGAATACTGCAGCACCCGCTGCCGACAATGCTCAGCAAGCCCAGCAGGAGACGATTCAGAAAATTACCCCCGTTCTTTTCTCAGGTATGTTCCTGTTCTTCCCCCTGCCTGCCGGTGTGTTGATGTACATGGTGATTGCCAACATCTTCCAGACCGTGCAGACCTTCTTCTTGATGCGCGAACCCCTGCCGGAGAATATCCAGACCATTCTGGACGCTCAGCAAAAGCAAGCCAACGCAGCGAACAACCGCATGGCCTTTGAGCCTAAGAATCCTAAGAAGGAAGCGGCCAAAGCAGAAGCGAAAGAAACCACCAAGGGCGGTCGTAAGAAGCCAGCCTCGAAGGGTGGCAAGAAGGGCAAGAAAAGCTCGAAGAAGTCCTAAGACATAACAACCATTTCCGATACAACTCTGTAGGGTTTGGTATTTTGTAGGGGTACAGCATGGCTGTGTCCCTATTTTTTATGGGATTGGGTTCTCACGCTGAGCGGTAGCGAATCATGAGCGAAGCAACACAAAAACAAATCGAACGTGGCAGTACCTGGCTGAGCAAGCTATTGGAACTGAGCGGATTCTCGGCCCGGATTGAAAGTGATCTATCGGCCCCCCTTGCCCATAGCCCTGCTGCGGAAGGTGACCACGATGAGGTGGTGTGGCTCACCATTGATTCGGAGCAGCTGAGTGATGAGCAGGCGGAACGGCTGGTGGGCGATCGCGGCTCGGTCCTGGACGCCATCCAATACATGGCCAGCCTCGAACTCAATCTCCACATGGAACCCGAGGCTCAACTCCCCTTCGTTGTGGACCTCAATGGCTACCGCGAACGTCGCCTGACGGAATTGAGAACCTTGGTCGATGAGGCGGCTGCGGCCGTCCAGACTGGGGAAGCGGAGGAATTTGAAATTCATGCCCTTTCCTCAGCAGAGCGTCGCCAGGTCCACACGATTTTTAAGGACCATTTCCCGGACCTGGAAACCTTTAGTCGAGGCAAAGAGCCCGATCGCTGCTTGGTGGTTCACCCCCGCTCTTCCGAGCAGTAGACAACCGGGTTGACTCAAGCGCCCTACCGCCATGCCGTGGTGCTTCCCATGGCACTTCCCAAAGCGCTTCATAGAAGCGATCGGAAAAATTCGCCCGCATTACCGCAAAATGGAGGAGTAGCAGGGGATCGAGGCAGAGAATCTGTCAGAGCCTGATGCTACTCCTTCTTTGCAATCGCTGACACTGACGAAACGGGGGGTCTGTAATGGACAAAAAGCGATCGAATTCCGCTCTTAAGCCCATAGCCATTCCCCAGTTACTGCAAATTTCGGAACGGGGCGTCAAGTTACCGGTTCAGGACTATCTCCAGGATTTGGAAACGCTGACCCCCGTTCAGGGCACGGTGGAAGTCGAGCACAAGGGTCGATACCTGGAGGTTCGAGCGGAGGCGAAGGCCATTGTGACGCTGACCTGCGATCGCTGCCTTTCCCAATACAACCACCGCGTCCAGCTCAACGCCCAGGAAGTCATCTGGCTCCGCGACGAGACCATCCAAACCGAGATTGAGCTGGACTCAGAGGAGAGCGACCTCGTTGAAACCTTGCCACCCAACGGCACCTTTGATCCAGCCCAATGGCTCTACGAGCAGGTTTGTCTGGCCATCCCCCCCCAAAAGCTGTGCGACGATGCCTGCGAAGGGATTGAGATTGATGATGCCAAAGCTGGCAACCCACTGGATGGTCGTTGGTCGATTTTGGAACAACTCAAAAATCAAATGAAAGAGGCATAGCCGAGACGCATCACCATGGCCTTTAAAACTGAGTTTGAGCTGCTGCTGCGCGCTCGCTACCCACTGCTCTATATCGCCACGACCGAAGAAGCTCGCCTGGAATCGAGCATCACGCAATGTGCTCAAAATTTGGCGAATCGTGCGGTCTACATCTGGGATTTTGTCGATGGCTATCAGGGCAACCCCAATGCAGCGGGCAAGGGCAAACGCAATCCGCTCCAGGCCCTAGAGTTTGTCGAGCAGCTTAATCCCAGTGCCCCAGCCATCATCATTCTGCGCGATTTTCAGCGTTTCCTTGCGGATGTGGCCATTTCGCGCAAGCTGCGAAATTTGGCGAAATTACTCCAATCACGGCCTCAGAACCTGGTCATCACCGCCGCTGAACTGGAGATTCCGACGGAACTCAGCGAGACGATCACCGTGGTTGATTTCCCGTTGCCCGATACAACGGAAATCCGCGACGAGTTGGGACGGTTGATCAGCGCCACCGGCCAGCGCCTTGATGACGCTAGTCTGGATGATCTGGTGCGCACCTGCCAAGGTCTCACGCTGGAGCGAATTCGGCGGGTGTTGGGACGGGCGATCGCCACCCACGGCAAGTTGGACATCAACGATCTCGACCTCATCCTGGAGGAAAAGCGCCAAACTATCCGCCAAACGCAAATCCTCGACTTTTACCCCGCCACGGAACAAATTTCCGATATCGGTGGCCTCGACAACCTCAAGGACTGGCTCCTGCGTCGCGGCGGCGCCTTCTCGGAGAAGGCCAGGCAGTATGGCTTGCCCCACCCCAGGGGATTGCTCTTGGTGGGGATTCAGGGCACAGGGAAGTCGCTGACGGCAAAGGCGATCGCCCATCACTGGCACCTGCCGCTCCTGCGTCTGGATGTCGGTAGACTCTTCGCCGGTCTGGTGGGCGAATCAGAGTCCCGCACCCGTCAAATGATTCAACTGGCCGAAGCGTTGTCGCCCTGCATTCTTTGGATTGACGAAATCGATAAAGCGTTTTCCGGGCTAGATGGTCGCGGCGACTCGGGCACAACCAATCGTGTGTTCGGCACGTTTATCACCTGGCTGGCTGAGAAGAAAACGCCCGTTTTTGTCGTGGCCACCGCAAACAATATCCAAGCGCTTCCGGCGGAGCTGCTACGCAAGGGACGGTTTGACGAGATTTTCTTTGTGGGCTTACCCAATCAAGAGGAACGCAAGGCCATTTTTGAGGTGCATGTGTCGCGGCTGCGTCCCCACAATTTGAAAGCCTATGAATGCGATCGCCTCGCCTACGAAACGCCGGATTTTTCAGGTGCAGAAATTGAACAAACCCTCGTGGAAGCGATGCACATCGGCTTTAGCCAAAACCGCGACTTCACGACCGATGACGTGCTAGAAGCAGCCAGCCAAACGGTTCCCTTGGCACGCACAGCCCAGGACCAAATCGAAGCGCTGCAAGCCTGGGCTGCCGCCGGACGGGCTCGTCCTGCTTCGCGCTTCAGCAGCATTCTCAGCGGTCGGATTCAAGAGCAAATGCGCGACAATTGAAGTTGAGTTGAGAGGTTCTTCCATGGCTGGAATTGCGCCCTTAAAATCCGAGTCAGCGATCGCGACTTCTCAGCGTGTGAAACTTAGCGGTATTCGTTGGAACACCTATCTCCTGCTACTGGAAGATATGGGAGAGCACCGCTCATCTCGTCTGTCCTATGCCCATGGAAATCTAGAAATCACGATGCCTTCCAATGAGCATGAGACCAACAAAAAGCTGCTGGAGCGCATGGTGGAAGCACTCACGGAGGAGCTGAACCGACCGCTAAAAAGCTTTGGGTCCTCTACGCTCAACCGGGAAGATTTGCAGCAGGGTACGGAGCCAGATTCTTGCTACTACATCGATAACGCCAACAAGATTCAAAATCGCCAGATTGATCTAGAAAAAGATCCACCACCGGACTTGGTTCTAGAGATCGATATTTCCAGCCCATCAACTCAACGCATGCAGATCTACGCTCGGCTTGGAGTGCCGGAACTGTGGCGCTACAGCAAGGGTCAGATTGAGATCCTGCGGCTAGAGACCAGTGAGTATGTAGCTTGTGATTCCAGTCCGACATTTGCGATCGTGACGGCAGAAGTTCTCAATCGCTGGTTAGAAGCTGGTAAGCGAGATGATGAGACGTCATGGATTCGGGGTTGGCGACGGTGGGTGAGAGAGCAAGGGGGCGATGACCCGGCATAACTTTATTCCGAGTATCCTGTCACCGTTCCACAGATGGGATGACCAATGGGGTAAACATATCGCAGCACTTCATAGGGATTCATGGCTCAATTGTCGCCCGCCTCACGACAGGTCGGTTTCGATCATCGTGTTTGCTAGCGCCAGGAGAAGTCCAAGCCATTTTGTCTGTATGCCTAAACTACAGACACCGCAAAGCGACAGACACAGCAAGCACATCACCCGATCCATATTCCCAGGTCACCGTTGAGCTCGACGATGGCAATCGAGAAAGCCACCGCATCCCAATGGGGAATACGGTGGCCTCCTTTCGCCTATTTATCTGAAGACAATAACGGTTCCGTCAGCCAGCATTACGCCTGTTGGGAGCGCTTACGCTTGGCCGCAGCGATACCAGCGATCGCCGCCAAGCCCATCAGAGCACCGGGCTCAGGCGTCGTTGCAGACTCCACCTGCTTCCAGGAACCCACCGTCATATTGTCAAAACCAAATCCATCCCCTTTACCATTTTCCGTGATGAAGCGAACGCTGGTGAACAGCTCATCCTCATTCTCAGCAATGATGCCTTGATACAAAACAGAACCGCTTTGGCCTCGGGTCTGGTTGTGAGCGAGGTCAACAAGCTGCGTCTCACCATTGGCCAGACCCAGCTCAATCATGACCTTGGCGCCCACATCACCAATGTCAGTTGCAAAGAAGCCAAATGCTGCAACCGCCTCATCAAAGTCAATCTGGAAATTATCATTCTGACCCGCATTGGTCAGCCAGTAGTTCTCACCAGACAGCGGATGAACGCCATACTCCTCCATGTCACTCACACTGCCTTTGCCGCTCAAAGTCGCTGTTGCAACATCTTCAAAGAACAGGTCAACGGAGCCACTCGTACCTAGGCTAAAACTATCGAAGGTCTCCGTTCCAACAACATCAAACTGGTTCAGAAATGCTTGCTCAGCAGCCGTAGCATTCGGTGTTTCAGCCAGGCGATCTCGGGTGTTGCCTGTGCCATTAAAGTTAAGGTCCTCACCAAAGTAGAAGTCAAAAGCTTGGGCCGAACCAGCGCCACCCAACGTAGCAACAGCGCTGCAAGCGATCAAAGAGAAGAGTTGAAGACCAAGGTGCTTAGCAGTAATTTTCATCAGATTCACGTTCCAGTTCAATACGGGTTAATAAGGTTAGTAAGCGCATCAGACATGGCCCCTCCACGTCAAAGAAGGGTTGAGCTGAGCACCGAATGACTTACGCATCCCTTGCCTCAACACCCCCTATTCTCACGATTCCCCAGTCCAGAGACATCGTCATCGTCACGTATATACGGTTTTAGAGACTTCACCAACAAGAATTAATAACATCTTCAAATAGCATTGACTTCTTTAGATTAAGACTATGATTCAGCGGCATCTTTAACTGAGATCAATAAAATTCATACTTCCAAAAATTCTTCTGGGTCACCGACATAAAAACAACATCATTAATTTCAGAAATCAAAGATTTCAACCGATCAAATGGCCCTAGTCACAGAAATAATTTCCAAAAAGAATAGCGATTATTCTCTCTGCCATCTCAGGTTAAATACGGATTACAAAAATCGTCCATCAATTCATAGACCATTACGGCTGAATCAATGGACGACTTGTTTACTTCAATCTCATTCGGACACAGCTCCGACGAGCAGTCTAAGAGATGATTGAAAATAGCTGCTGCGTTCACTCAGGTGCGCTTGTGGCAGATGTTGT
This sequence comes from uncultured Pseudanabaenaceae cyanobacterium, assembly GCA_938017515.1. Taxonomy (GTDB): domain Bacteria; phylum Cyanobacteriota; class Cyanobacteriia; order PCC-9006; family JAAUQQ01; genus JAAUOP01. The sequence continues at coordinate 5,783 of CALIJJ010000209.1, read as the reverse complement.
TGCCCACCCATCAGGCCTCGAGTTGTAAGTCTGATAAACAGGGGCTCGTTTTTTGCCGTTTTGTAAACATTGTCTAGGCAGACTGAGAACGCTTCCGCTTGGCCGCAGCGATGCCAGCGATCGCCGCCAAGCCCAACAGAGAAGCAGGCTCAGGAACGTCCTGGGGTTCAAAGCCAGTGAAGCGATCGCTACCGACATGGAACGAGTGGTTATCCGTTTCAAAACCACCCCCACCAAACTGGGAAATCACAATGCGATCAAATAGCTCATCCGCACTATCGGAATAAAAGTGTGCATAGCCATTACCCTGGGCACCGTCTTTAGAGCCCATACCACTACCACCGTGGGCAGTGTTGTAGTGCTGGAAACCACCACCTGCTTCAATATCAGCCGTACTAAAGGCTTGGAGCAGTGTATCTCCCTTAAAGAAGGAGTAGGTATTGTCCTTGTGGGCAGCACCCCAGTTAATGCCGAAGTAGTTGAGATTTTCCTTCAGGTCAATAATGACGTCATTGCCAGAGAACACAGCGAGATAGTTCGAATCATTCTTATTGGCTTTCAGGACATTAGAGTCACCCTCTTCAAGGGAAGCATAGGTGGGTGCCCATTTGTTAGCGCGAACACTGCTCTTGTTGCTCGTACTGGAAAAAGAGTAAGACGCAAACGCATCGCCGGTGGGTAACTTACCGTCATTAAAATCGACCGTTGTTGTTCCAGCATCAGCATAGAACTCAGAAAACGCACCCTGGTTCAGTTCACCATTCGCCCCAGCAATACCAGACGTCATTTTGAACGAAAAAGCCTGGGCAGGATTCATGGAAGCCAGAATAGCCAGAGTGCTAAAGGTTCCGACAGAGAAAGCTTTAATGAGGATGCTGGAGTTGAAGGTCATGGTGCTAAGAAGGTTATGAGTGAAATGTATCGAATCTGCGCGGTTGGCAAGCCTGTTCTTGAGAAGCCAATATTTTTTAGCGTCCTCTTATAAGGCGCTATCAATACAAACGACTCAGAGCCAGGAACCGCTGTGTTCGATAGTCCAATCATCGAAAACCTCTAGACAGAGAGCATCGGGGAAGCTGAGGCTTTTGAAATTTCAGTATGCCTAGGCGACAAACTTCCGCTGAGCTTCTATTCCTTTTGAAAATCCTCACAGTCTCAACATAATTCAGTCAATCTTTAATCAATGGAGAAGCGAACAATAGGGTGGCTTAAAATTCCTCGACGACAAAGCTTTAGAACTTCAATCATTTATTTCCGAAATGGCGGCAATGCTTTTCTCTATTCCTCGGGTAAGGAGATATTTCGCCAAGGCTACTGAGAGCACAGCACCACAAATCCCCATAGATTACGGAGTGAGCCATCCCGTGGATTAACGGTATCGGTTCCATAGGGTGGACTCCGACCTGAGCCACTGACGGTCCTAGGTTTCTCGATGGGGCCATCGGCCTTCCAGCTCACAGGGGTATCGCCCTACACCGGGAGCATCCACAATCCACCAAGCCATTTTGGACTGCTTGCTGTAGCATAAGCAGACGTTAGCCCCGGCTTTCCCTGACCCTACATTTGGTTTGTGCATTCCCATGCGTTTGTCTGGCTGCTTCCGCGTCTTACTCGGGATTTTTATTGCGATCGCCCTCATCGGCTCCGGCATGTACGCGACCGCTCGCTTTTACCAAGACAAATATGGCGTGACGCCATCTAAACCCATCTACCCCGAAGAAGATGGTGTGGCCTTTAAGCCACTTCAGACCCGTGCTCCCAAAGCAGCCGAAGAAGAGAAACAGAAAGCAGCGACGACGAAACCCAGTGGGACCAGCTCACTCCCCACAGCACAGCCAGCTCCCAAGGGAGACCTCGCGATCGTGACCTGGCCCGAGGGTCTGCTCGTGCGATCGAGTGCCAGTATCGACGGTGAACAAGTCGGCGGCATCGAATTCAAACGGGAAGTCTACATTCTGGAAAGCAGTGGCGACCAAGCGTGGGACAAAATAAAAGTTGCCAACGGCGACTTAGAGGGCTGGGTCAAGGGCGGCAACCTTGAAAAGGTCGCCAACTAACCCCAGCAGCAGGGCCTAGGGCTGGCAAAACATTCAGGGCTCGCCAAACATTAAGAAAACAGCGACAACATCAATATTGATTACACATTGACTTTCCCGCGTCACGTCACTGAAATTGGGATGCTAGCTTGAGTTCGAGCTGCGTTCTTTATCAGAACTCAAATGTATAACGACGATTCAAAGCGTGACTGGCTTGGCGAAGTCATTGTGGCCTCCGCAGGGGCAGGCATTGCAACCACTTTTGCCCTGGCAAGAGGACAAAATCCACTGATTGCCTTGGGTATTACAGCCTTCGCAGCAACGATGGCGATCGCCATCAACCGATTACTCTAGCGCCACGGTCTTCCAGCAACGTCTATTGTGCGAACTTGATTCGTAGACGGAGTACTGCTTTTTCCCGCACTGCTCTCAGAGAGTCTCAATCTTGGGACTTGGAGAGTTCTGTTCGCAAATTTATTTTTTCATTCTTCTCTCTCTACGAGATAAAAGTCTAGGCATTGTTTGCCTAGACTTTTGTGTTTATGGGTCAATTTAGAACCCGCCAATTAGAACCCACCAAAATCTCTTATTAATCACCAATGAATCACAAGAAATTGCAGAAATAGCTTTTCTTACCTCAGATCAAGCTTTGAGAAAATTAAAATTCAGCAGAAATTCATCCTTCACCAAACGCATCGGGATTCTTCAGAGAATTTGATTGATACCTAAAAACACTGATTTCTGAACTTTTCCTTTTTTTATATCCTCGAAGCCTTTCGTAAAAGCAGAATTTTTGCGGTGCTCATTCCTCATTCAAATTTCATACGTTAGTTGAGACGTCGCCACAATACCTCAACACAGTCATGGGCTCATCTCCAGCTAACCTCGATCCCACCCATAGTGCACCCCTTTTTTCGCAGCCAGAGGCACTCTCTAGTGCAGCATCTGCCTACGGTTTAAGCGATTCTTCAGCGACTCCCGTGGGCAACGCGACACCCACGGCGATGGCACGTCCCTCGCTAGAAATCAGCAGAAATGCTCGCATCCGCAGTGACTTTGACGGTGACAATATTGCCGATATTCCCTATCGGGACCCAAGCACGGGGCAACTCTCACTCTTGCTGATCAGTAATGATCAAGCGCAGTCTAGCGTCTCCGTCGGCCCCTCCATTAAGGACCAGAATTGGGAAATTCAGGCGATCGCCGATCTCGACAACGACCAACAATCTGACTTCGTTTGGCGCCACAACAAAACTCAGCAAACCCTAGTTTGGCTGATGAACGGTGATAAGACCGTGAAACAAGCCGCTGTCCTTGAAAGTGTTCGGGACAAGGACTGGAGCATTCGCGGTGCGGGAGACTTTGGCACCCAAGGCAGCAGCACGCTTGATGGTAAAGATGATTTGCTTTGGTATAACGCAAAAACGGGCGATCGCGTCGTCTGGTACATGGACGGGACCCAGAAAGCCGGTCAAGCTCAGATGCCCGATTCACGCATTGGCGATCAGACCCTGCTAGGCGCAGCTGATTTCAATGGGGACCAGAAAACTGATCTCGCCTGGCGAGCATCAGATGGCACCGTCTCCATCTGGACCATGGATGGTATCAACCGAGTCGGCGAACCCGAGGTTGTCACAGGAGTCACAAAGGATTCAAGTTGGTCACCTAGCGGTTTTGGTGATTACGACGGCGATGGCAAAGCCGATATTGCCTGGGAAAATAAAGGAAGTAAGGAACACTCGCTGTGGAAACGCGAGAACGGAAATATCACCGAAAAACCTTTCACGAGGCCCAATCCAACAGCGCCTGGTGGCGGCAACACAGGGGGCAACCAGAATCCCGGCGGCGGCGGAAATACAGGCGGCGGCGATAACACGGGCGGAACCACAGGGGGCAACCAAGAGGGTCCCTTCACCATCACCTTCGACTACAGCACAGATACCCAGGGTTGGTTTACGCCCGAACGCAAGGCTGCTTTGGAAGCCTCCGCAGACGTTTGGGAAAGAATCATTACAGAAGATTTTCCCGATATTCCAGCCGGTACCAACACCGAAGGACTCGCTGATCCACGCACTGAAGACGAAAATGTCTTCCTAGGCGACAACGGTGTCTTTACCACCGATGTTGCTATCGATGACTTGCTAATCTATGTCAGCGCATTCCAACTGCAAGATAGCACCGTCCTAGCTCAAGCCTCCGCAGCAGCAGGGGCTAGCAATGACCCACGCTACCAGGGCAATGATTTCCAACCTTGGGTCGGCGGCATCACGTTCAATACATCGACGGACTGGTTCATCGATCCGACCCCTGCAACGCGGGATGATCTGCCCCAAGGCAAGAACGACTTCATCTCCACCGCCGTTCACGAAATGGGCCACATTCTCGGCATCAGTGACGCAGTACCCGCATTCAAGCGATGGGTCCAAAATGGTACGTTTACCGGGACCAACACCCAGGAAAAGAATGGCGGCAACCCACTTCCTCTAGGCCCCGGACAATCCCATATCGAAGACGATTACACCATTGGGGACATTGGTGAAGCCAACATGGATGTGCAGGACGGTGGGGGACGCATTTTACCCACCATCTTGGATATCGCATTGCTGGACGACATTGGCTATGACGTTGACTACAGCCAAGCAGCAAAGAATCCTGCACCTCCAAGCGGACAAGGCGGTGACAACACCGCAGGTAGTAGCGACAACACTGGCGGAGGTGACAATACTGGAGGCGGTGACAATACTGGAGGCGGTGACAACACCGCAGGTGGAGGCGACAACACTGGCGGAGGCGACAACACTGGCGGAGGCGACAACACCGGTGGCGGTGACAATACCGGCGGAGGCGAAAACACTGGCGGTGGTGACAATATCGGCGGCAACCAGCCCAGTAATTTCAATATCGTTTTTGACTATCGCTACGACAATACGAACTGGTTCACCCCCGAACGCAAAGCAGCTCTGGAAGCGTCAGCCAATGTCTGGGAAGGCATCATTCAAGACGAGTTTCCCGATATTCCGGCAGGTACCAGCACCTTTAGTATCTTCAATCCCCAAACAGCCGAAGATCTGTACCTCGGCAATCAAGAAACACGAGAATTTACGATTGACGTCCCCGTCGATGATTTACACATCTTCGTGGGCTCAGCAGCATTAGCAGAATCGACCTTGGCACAAGCTGCGGCGGCTGGCGGTGCCCAGGGCGATCAACGCTATGTTGGTGATGATTTTCAGCCTTGGCTCGGTTCCATGACGTTCAACACCGAAACGGACTGGTATTTGGGAACGGACCCCACTGTACCCATCGGTAAATCCGACTTCATTTCCACAGCCGTCCATGAAATCGGTCATATCCTGGGCATCAGCGCCAATACACCTGCCTTTGTAAACCTCACAGATAAGGACAACAAAACCTTTATTGGCACCAATGCCAAAGCAAAGAATGGTGGTAATCCCCTTCCCCTAGACCCCCATGTTTCTCATATTCAGGATGACTATACTTTTGGTGATTCAGGAGAAACCAATATGGATGTCAGTGGCGGAGCAGGAAGGGTTTTACCGACCGTTCTAGACATCGCCATCTTGGATGATATTGGTTATGACGTTGACTACAACAAAGCGGCGAAAAATGCTCAACCCGCCGCCTTTTTCTAGAACAGCGATGGAGAAAGGCTGACCGCTTTTAACGCTTCATCTTCAACGAATGTCCCGAAAAAAGAGTCGAGGGCTTTGCTAACGCAAAGCCCTC
>CALIJJ010000208.1 GCA_938017515.1 uncultured Pseudanabaenaceae cyanobacterium | reverse complement strand
CCATAGACCTTGAGGGCGTCGCCTCGGCGATATTGGCCAGGAAACAGCAGGGCACGGCCAATCAGGAGGCCCGCTGCCCCGGCAAAGAAGATGGCGGGGAGTTCGAGGGAACCGTGGGGGGCAACAAACCCCCAGAAAGGACCAGCAAGGTTGTTTTGGGTGACGAGGGTGGCGATCGCCCCAATCAGCAACCCATTAAAAAACAGAATAAAAACGGTCCCCAGCCCAGCCAAAATCCCTGCACCGAAGGTCCGAAACGTAACGGCCAGATTATTGGTCATAATTTCTGCGGCCCCCACAGGCTCCTTCCCCAGCAACAAATCCCCCATCCATAGCTCACCGTCTTCCTGAACTTTGGCAATCAGGCTCGGCGGAGCCATGAGCGAAATGAAGTCCGGATCGCCCCAGGCGTACCACCAGCCGATTAATACGCCCAAGAGAAATAACCCGGTGGAAAGGGCAAGATAAACCCAGGTACGCTGGACAATCTCTGGAAAGCCGTAGCGATAGAATCGCCAAACTTCTTGCCAGCTTTGGTGACGGGGTTTTTGGTAAATCTGGCTGTAGGCCCGTAGGGTGAGCTGTTGCAGCTGTTGGGTCAGCGTCTTTCCCAAATTGCGGCTTTGGGAGCGAGCCAAATCGGCGGAAACAGAGCGATAGAGTCCAGCCATCTGTTTGACCTGCTCTGCACTGAGGGCACGAATACCCCGTTTTTCAACGGTTTTGAGCAGACTATCGAGCTGCTTCCAACTGGGCTCACGCCGCGCAATCCACCGTTTAACGTTCATGTCATTCCGCCAACAATCCCCCTGAGCCTAGCCTAGGATGGCTGTAACTGGCTGCGGGAAACCTGTCCATCCAGACATCTTCTCCCCCCAAGCTTTTCACAACGACGAGGGCAAAACAATGCGCAGCGCTTCTCCGAACGACCCCATGGATCGCGACTCCATGGCAATGGGACCGATGACAGTGGGCAATATCGTCAGCAGTGGTTTCAAGCTCTACACTTCGAACTTTGGGCGCTACATTCTCATTGCACTCAAGTCGGCCCTGTGGGTGTTTGTCCCCGTTTTACTGGCCCTCGTTTTCACCGTCGTATTTGCTTTGGTTCTGGGAGAAAACCCAACGGCTGTCTTACCGCTATTGGGCATATTAATTCCGGCCTGGATTGTGTTGATGGTTTTCTGTTGGGCTCAGTCCCTCGGTGAGTCCGCTGGCATTGCTCGATTGGCCTATCAAGAATTGAGCGGTACGCCGGAAGATGACCGGACAGCCCTGCGCTTTACTCGTTCGCGTAAGTGGTCTTTGCTGGGTGCCAATATTCTTCGGGGTCTGATCTTTTTTGCGGCCTACATTGTTTTTGTCATCGTGACGATGATTTTGCTGGTGATTCTAGGTATCACGACGGGGGTAGGTTCTGAGATTTTTGAGGGTGCCTCCTCCGGGGCTGAGCTCAATCCTGCCATTGGCATCTTGATAGGTCTGTTCTTTGTCGTTGGCTTGATTGCCTTTCTACTGTTCTATGCCTGGTTGGCGACGCGTTATCTACTGATTGATCCATCACTGGCCGTGGAGCCCAGTTCCGGCGCGGCTGAAGCCCTGGGGCGCTCCTGGAAACTCACCGGTGGCCATGTCATCCATTCCATTCTTGTGGCCGCTGTGGCATTTTTGGTCGGTATTCCGGTTTACATCGTCATCAACATCATTAGCCAAATCATTAGTACTCTCCTACTAACAGCAGGGCAATTGATTGATCCGAATCTACTGACAGGAATTTCGGTGTTGTTGAGCTATCTCGTCGGGATTATCGGTGGCATCGCCACCACACCGTTCTGGCAATCGATTTTGGCGACGCTGTACTTTGATTTGCGCAATCGGAAGGAAGGGCTCGATCTGACGCTTTCTCGCTAAGCAGGTTGCACCTGCTCTGTCTTCGCCTATCTGCACCTGAATTTATTGATCCGATCCATGAGTGCTAAGAAACTGTTTCGAGAAATTGCCATCCAAACGCCGGAAGGGGTAGAAATCAATCTGCCCCTAGCGGGCATTGGCAGTCGTGCCTATGCGCTGATGATGGATTACATGCTGTTGGCGCTGCTGCTGGGCGGCTACCTGCTGATTTGGTCGCTGCTGACGCCTCGGGTTAATGATGCGCTGGAGGCCTTGGGGGGCAATTATTCTGAGTTGTTCAATTGGGCGATCGCCCTCCTCATCCTGGGTATCTTTTTCCTCTTTGTGGGCTACTTTGCCATTGCGGAAGCCTGGGGCCAGGGCCAGACACCGGGCAAAAAGCTGGCACAGATTCGGGTGATTCGCGATGATGGGCGTCCCGTGGGGATTTTTCAGAGCACGACGCGATCGCTCCTGCGCCCCATTGACGACACGCTATTTATCGGTTTCCTCTTTATTGTTCTGAATAAGCAAGAAAAACGCCTGGGCGACTTTGTGGCTGGAACGCTGGTGGTTCAGGCGGAGACTGGCGATAACAATAGGGCCAAGTTCGATGCCTCGGATGAGGGCAAAGCAGCAGCCAAGGCACTGCTACAAGCCACGAGTTTTGCGCCGATGTTGCCGGATGATTTTGCGACGATTCGTGAGTATTTACGGCGACGCGGGTCTATGGCGAAGGATGCAAGGCTGTCGCTGAGTAAGCGTTTGGGGGAGGAGGTCAAGGCTATTTTGCAGCTAGAGCAGTTGCCCTATGACATGAGCGCGGACATATTCCTTGAAGGTGTGTACGTGGGTTATCAGACATCTCAAGATGACGATGAGTACCAGATTTCCGCTTAGCGCAGCGGCTATGGTGACGTTGGCATTGGCGCTGTATCGGCGGGATTTTGAGCGAAATTTTGGCTTGATGCTGCGGGGCTGGGGGATGTTTTTGCGATCGCCCAAGCGTGCCGTGGGATATTTTCAGGCGATCGCGGTCCTCATTGCCCAGGAGCTAGAAGGTCAAGCGCCCGAGACACTAAAGCTGAAGCCAGTGCTGGATGGATGGGGCGATCGCCGCCAATTCCTGCAAAAATCTCTCCGCCGTGCCCTGCGTCCCGTCCTCTTGGTCTATGTGCTGTGGGTGGTGGTGTCGCTAATGCCCTTTTTTCTGCTGCCTAGCCTGATTCAATCACCGCAGTTCGAGGAGACAACCGGATTTTGGCTGTTGCTGGGGGCGATCGCGCTCCTGTTAGTTCTGGCCTTTGCTCTGTTCATGGCCTTTGTGATTTGGGTGCAGCTACGGGCAACGTTTATTTTGCCGCTGGTGGTGTTTTTGGAAGAACATGAGACGCCGCGATTGGTGGTGCAGCGTTGCCGGAGCTTAACTCAGGGACATGCTCGGCGACTGGTGGGAATGAATTTCCTCTCGAATGTGGTGATTTGGCCGCTGCGGCTGCTGCCGTTGTTGGCCTATTGGGCGATGCTGCGGGTGGGTGAACTGACTGTCCCCTGGGCGTTGGTGACGTATGTGGCGATCGCGGTGGCGGTCGTCTTAAATTCCATGCTGATCACGCCGTTTCGACAGGTGCTTCAGGCGATTGTCTATCACGACCTGCTCATTCGCCGGGATGGTTTGGATTTGCGGTTGCGCTCGCCCAAAAATGAGAGCTTGTGATGCGATCGCTCCCCCCAC
>CALIJJ010000207.1 GCA_938017515.1 uncultured Pseudanabaenaceae cyanobacterium | reverse complement strand
TTGGGAGCCGGGGCAGGCTTTTTTTGACCCCTTGTGTGGTTCTGGGACGTTGCCCTTGGAGGCCAGCCTCGTGGCTTTGCAGGTGGCTCCGGGGATGTTTCGCGATCGCTTCGGGTTTGAGAACTGGCGCGATTTCGACGGAAAGTTGCTAGATAAACTGGTTCAAGAGGCAGAAGCAAACCAGCGCTCAGAATTGCCGGCCTTTATTGGCGGCAGCGATGGCAATGAGGAATTTGTCGATCAGGCTCGGTCCAATGCCAAGGCTTGTAGTGTCGATCGCCATGTCAGGTTCCTGGTTCAGGACCTGGGCGATGTCGAAGCACCCGCCGATAGCGGTGTCTTGATGTGCAATCCGCCCTACGGCGAGCGCATTGGGAATCCGGAAGAACTCGGTGCGTTTTATAAGCTTTTGGGGGATGTGCTGAAGCAGCGGTTCAAGGGCTGGACTGCGTTTGTGCTCAGCGGCAATAAGGAGTTGGCACGCTCGATTCGGCTCAAGTCAGCCCAGCGAACCCCGGTGGATAATGGGGGCCTCCAGTGCCAACTGATGAAATATGAGTTGTATTAGCAGCCTGTTTTGCGTGGTTTTTCTTGCGTGGTTTTTCTTGAGTGCTCTATCTTGCATGGTTTATCTTGAGTCACCTCTAACCCTTCGGTACTAATACCGTTAGCCCATTGGGAATGCACTCCACTTCGATGGGAGTCATGCCGATAATTTCTCCATCCACCACGACCTTTTGGGGGGGATTGGCCGCAATCTTAATGCGTTCGGCCCGTAGATGATTGACATTGGGCAGTGTGGTTACGACCCGTGTCAGCGCCGCGCCGAGCGTATTGATCAGCGCGCTGAGGGCCTGGAACTTACTCTCCGCCGTCATGATCGTCACGTCCAGCAGACCATCATCAAAGACAACGCCCTCGGGACCCTGGGCGAGGACCGACGTCAGGGGAGCCGCATTGGCGACGGTGATGGCTCCGGCCTCCACTGCCACCTGCTGATCATCCACAATGATCTCCGCTGTGAACAACTCTTGCTCATTCAACTGCTGCCACCCCGCCATCAGGTAGGCCAGTGCCCCCCACTGATCTTTGAATTCGCGGCTGGCCTTTTCCACCGTTTCCGCCTCAAACCCGATCCCTGCCAACAGCACCATGGCTCGTCCGTTGCATCGGGCAGCATCCACTCGGCGCGTTTCTCCTTCCGAAATAATGCGGCAGGCCGTGCGAATCGGCATGACGGCGGTTGCAATGCCCAGGGCTGAACAGAAGGCGTTGGCCGTTCCCCGAGGAATGATTCCCAAGGGGATATTTGAGCCGATGACTTCCCCTGCAACGGCGGATACCGTGCCATCCCCGCCCGATGCAATGACGAGGTCAGCCTGGGATTCTAGGGCCCGGCGGGTGAGCTGTTCGGCGGTGTCTTCGGGGGTGGTCAGATGAATCTGAAGATTGAAATGGGGTTCGAGCAATCCCTGAATCGTGGCGAGTTCATCATCCGCATCACCTTGGCCAGAAACAGGATTGAAAATCAGATGGGCAACGCGGGTACGGGCCAGTCCATCAATGATGAATTCAGCGGTGGATAGATTGGTGGCCAGCGGGACATTGTGGACATCGCAGACGCGCCGTAGGGCCTGAATGTCCGGCTCATGGGGTTGGGCGTAGAGCGGGTCGAGCAGGAAGAGTACGGCTCCCACTTTGCCTTCCACCACCTCCGCCGCGATCTGGGCGTCGCCCCCTAGGGGACCAGACGCATAGCCATGAATCTCTAGTCCTGTGGCTTCTTTAATCCGATCTCCCGTGGTGCCCGTGGCAATCAGGCGATAGCGGGCGAGGACAACGCGGTGCTGTTTCGCAAAGGCAACGAGGTCGTTCTTTTTGCGATCGTGGGCAATGAGGGCGATCGTGGCAGGCAAGTACGTTTTCTCCTAAAACAAGTGTTCGGTGTGACTGGAGTGTTTGGTGTGACTGAAGTGTTTGGTGTGACTGAATAGACCTCTTGCATAAATCATCTGGCCCTCACCCCAACCCCTCTCCCAAGCTTGGGAGAGGGGTTTTTGACTCCCCATCCTCCAGAATTGGGGGCAAGGGGTTGGCGGATGGGGGCGGCTGTCAGGTTCGTGCAAGAGGTCTAATATATTCCGTGTGATTGAAAGCCGTGTGATTGAAAGGCGTGTGATTAGAAGATTAGCGTCTAAACGCGCTGGGTGGCATTGGCTCGGACTGCACCGGCATTCTTATCAACCTGCTCCTTGAGGGCCGCGATGTATTTGACGATCGCGTGATCGCGGAAGCGACGCACAATGAAATCCCAACTCACGCGTTGCCCGATGCGATATTCGTGATCCGTGTGACGATAGCCCTGCCAAACACGCGGGAAAGCAGGCACCAAATCCATGCCTTGGACAAACCGATAGCTACGCGGCACTCGTTGATGAAATGATTTCTGGAAGCCTTTATTGCCGACGCGGGGCGAGCCGAAGGTATAGACTTCCAGCTCTGCCAATTGGCCGCCAAAGTTGTACTGTACGTCCACTGCGCAGAGCGTCGCCACAGCGCCTCCCAGACTGTGGCCGGTCACGGTGACCCGAGCCCCGGGATGTTGGCGTAAATAGCGATGAATCGCGTCACGAACCGCTCCGTAGGCTTGGGCAAAGCCCTGGTGAAGCATGGTGCCAGATTGGCTTTTGCCGGGATAGGGATAGATTTTTTGGCTGTTCTGCTGAATTTCTTCTTTGACGGTTTCTTTCTTAAAAAATTGAACCGCAGCCTGACGAATATTCAAATTAACCCCCCAATCCGTATTGGAGTCACTGCCCCGGAAGACAATGAATAGGTTTGGATTATTGTCCTTCTCTGCTTTGAGGATGATGCACTGGGTATCCGTGGAGGGCCCTTCAATGAGTTCAGGCTCAAGCTCAGGGAAGGCGCTAAAGCGTAGTTCTGGGGAGAAATCTAGATAGGCTTCCTTAGAAAGAACGGCACACTGGAGCGCTTTGCGATAATCCATGGATAAAGACCGCTGTTGTACGGTAAATGAGCAATAATATCGACAAATTCAAACCGAAACCGAGGGAACTCGAACAGAGGTGGGATCCGCTAAAGTAGCGTAAGCGACTCTTTGATCCTGACTCTTTCATCCTGCCATGGGTTCCAGCAGCGACGTGGCTTGCCAACATTTCTTTTGATTTCTTCGATCCCCTGTTATTTCCCTTTCTTCATCCGTGGTCAATCCTTCTAAAACTGATGTTTTTACCTTGTCTTCTGGAGAGGTTCAGGAGGCCAGGGCCGATGTTTTGGCTGGGATTACGCTGAGCCAGCAGCAAACGGATGCCCTGGCGGCGTTGCTGCACTTTTTGGACGGTGGCGAGAAGCTGCATCTATTGACGGGATATGCGGGGACGGGCAAGACGACGCTGCTGCAAGCGCTGATTACGACGCTGCGCGATCGCGGGGATGATCGTCCCATTGCCTTCACGGCCCTGAGCAACAAGGCCACCAAAGTGCTCACCCGCATGGCCCAGCGCTGGTTCTTGGATGTGGACTGCATGACCTGCTGCAAGCTCCTGGGTCTCCAGCCCAGCATTGATAAGGATACGGGGAACCAGCAGTTCACGGCGGATCGCAGTCGCGACAGTCTGATTAATCGCTATGCCCTGGTTGTCGTGGACGAATGTTCCATGATTAACCAGGATATGTGGTCCCTGTTGGTTAAGGCTATTTCGCGCTTGGATACGGAAACCCAAATTTTGTTTGTGGGGGATCCGGCCCAGCTCCCCCCGGTGAACGAAACTGAGTCCCCCTGTTTTGCCGAAATTTACGATCGCACCGACCTGACAGAGATCATTCGCTATGGCGGGGCAATTGGTTTGCTGGCCGATGATGTGCGGCGAAATTTAGAACGGGTGGGGATGCCGAAGCTGGCGAGCGATCGCAATACCGACAACACCGAAGGCATTTTCGTCGTTCCCTCCCAGGCTTGGGAAAAACTGTTGCTGCGGGCCTTCACCAGCAAAGCCTATCAGCAAAACCCTGACCAAGTGCGTGTCTTGGCCTACACGAATCGTCGCGTCCAGTACCTGAACCATCGCATCCGCGCCGAGATCTATGGCGATGAAATTCCCCGCTTTGTTTTCGGAGAAAGACTATTGGCCAATACGCCTTGCCTCGAAGAAGACGGCATTATTTTGCAGACCTCGGAAGAGTGCCAGGTCCTGGAAGCCTATCGAGCCAAGGTCCAAGACCCGGTGCTGAACGAGCGTTGGCGTACCTGGTCCCTCGAAATTGAAACCGAGGAGGGCAAAGCCCGTCGTCTGCGCGTGTTGCACGAAAGTGAAGCAGAGCGGTTTGAGACCATGCTCAAGGGCCATGCCATGGCTAAGTCCTGGAAAAGTTTTTGGGAGCTGAAGCAGTTTTTCCATGACCTGCGCTATGCCTACTGCCTAACCGTTCACAAAAGCCAGGGGTCAACGTTTCAGGATGTGTTTGTGGATTTGCCCAATCTGATGACCAACCGCAAGGTGATAGAGCGCAATCAGCTCTGCTATGTTGCCTTTACAAGAACCGCCAATCGCCTGTTTATTCGACGTTAAATTCGGCTTAATCGACCTCTTTCATACATTATCTGGCCCTCACCCTAACCCCTCTACCACGGCTGTTTGATTTATAGGGGGGAGAGGGGCTTTTTAACTCTCCTTCCCCCAGAAATTGGGGGTAAGGGTCGGGGGATGGAGGCGGCTGTCAGGTTCTTGCAAGAGGGCGAATAAACAGGCAATCGCGTCAGGATTTGATTCTCGGCTGCCTCAAACGACACCAGGCTTTCAGGATTGAGTTCGTGGGGTAACCCGAGACCATGGCCGAGTTCGTGCATCATGGTGTTCAGCAATGGGAGCTGCTTGCCCTGGGCCATGCAATCGGTGAGAGCAGGCGACTGCCCCAATTTTTTAAGGCTGCTGCCCCATGTTCACCCGGACGAATTTGCTGAGCCAGTGCCACCAACTCTGCTTGGTCGGTTTGAGGATCCTTTGAACAACTCATCGCACGTTCCTCAAACCCGTTACGGGATGTTGGCTGGGCAGAGTGATAGACCTCAGAACCGCCAGACTTAGAACGACAGAACATTGTGGTGAGGTCGGCCACAAACGGTGCATTGAGATTATGCCGTTGACTCCAGAGCATTTGTCCCGGGTGATGCTGAGACAACGCCTGACGCTGCGGCTCTGTCAGCTGCCCCAAATCCTTCACTGGAATCAACCCAGCCAGTCGTGTTGTGGGGGTCCAAGGTTCCAACGGACAATCCAAAGCCTGAGCAACTGAGCGAGCCAACGTTTTGTTGCATGGGTCTGGCAGCATCAAGACCCGAGGCATTCGTAGTTGCCATACATTCAGCAACCGTTGTAAGCGTAATAACCCCTGGCGATAAAGCGTCTGATTCCCTGGCTGTGATTCATCCCCAGCGGGGTCAGCGCAGAGCAACAGTCCCCCCGTCAAAATAAAGTGCCAGCTCCGAATCGCTTGCGGGGCAAAGCTGGAACCATGTTGTATCTGCTGCCCTCGTTTCATCATCCCTGCCAAACGACGGAACGCATGACTGTCATCCGAGCGGGGCATCCAGTGATGCAATAACGCCTCGGCTCCTAACCAATCATGGGACTGAATCAACGAACACATTAAAGCTGTGGCCTGTTCAAACGCACTGGATTCCAGGGAAGGCTTCTCAGATGCTGGATACTTGGGTCGTTTTGTCTCCGGAGCAGATTGCGCTAGAACCGCTGGCTGACTCCTATCCCAATGCAGTCGTCGTGGCTCTGAATTATCCCGGAGTAAAGCCTGACTATGATATTGCTTTTCCATACCGCCATGCTCTCCGTGCTCCTGCATTGAATGCAGCCCTGCCTCTAGTTCAACACAAGCTTTCAGCGCTGCTTCGGACTACGCAGAGTGATCACCTCGAAGTTTCTTTAAAGATGTAAACAAGAATAGATAAAGATTGCTGGAACAAGACACTTACATTTTCGTCGTATAAATTAAGGCCATAGAGATGTGGTTTTCTACTTAGTTCCTGGGATGGCGTTTGATGGAGAAAATCAGTCCTCCCAAGGCCTTTGAATGTTCCAACTCCCTCACCACAGTTTGATAGGTAACTCTGATGATGTCTGTAAATCGCGATTCTTGGGATGATTGCTATGCTTTGGCAGAGCAGTTGAAGCGTCAGTCCCTCAGTTCGACCGATGCCCTGGACGATCGTGCTACCAACGAAGCTGTTGAGGCCACTCAGGCTGCGGTTGCAGACTTGATGCGTCGGTCAGAGCAGTTGCGTAAACGGTATGGTTCAACGGGTCTATGAGGGAAGGGGGTTGCGATGCTGGGCAGCCGCTGCGATCGCCCCACAGATGGTTTGTTGCATGATTGACTAATGCGGCAGAACGCCCCGAAGGAATCTTGCCGAACGTTGCTCTTGTCGAACGTTGCTGCAGAAAATACTGCCGCTTTGACTTGCTGCGCTCTTTGAAGAATCGGCGCAAGCAAAATCAAGCGGTAAACTTAGAGCATCGATCGAACCCCGAATTAAGAAGCGGGCCTTTTTGCTGCCTATGTCTCCCCTTCCCTACAGACCTCATAAGCTCTCCCTGGGTACCCTTGAAGCCGAAATCCTCGAGATTATTTGGCATCTCGACGGGGCTACTGCCAAGGAAATTCACGATAAGATTTTGGCCGATCCCGATCGCGAGCTGACCTACGCCTCGGTGAGTACCGTGCTGAAGCGTCTAACCCAAAAGGGTTGGCTAGAGCGAGTGAAATGGCGTCGTGCCTTTGTTTGGAAGGCACTCATCTCTAAGCATGAGACCCAGATTTTGCAAGCCCATGATCAGCTGCAAAGTCTGCTTAAAGTGGGGAGTCCAGACATCATTGCTGCCTTTGCGAATGAGCTTGACAGTGCCAGCGCCGACAAGTTTGAAGCCATTGCTCAACAGCTTAAGCAGGCGCGGCGTGCCCGCGACAAGGCTGAGACGCTGCCTGGCTCAGACCTTGAAGGGCCAGACCTTGAAGGGGAGGTGAGGTAATGCACGGCTGGTTACTCCTCGGTGGGGTTAGCATCGCTTGTCTCCTGAGATGGCTGCTTCCAGCGGTTTGGAAGACGTCCAGCCAAGACTGGGCGCAACGCTGGTGGACAACCCTTAGTCAGTTTTTGCTGCCGCCGCTGCTGTTGCTCACGACAGCGATCGCTATCCTCCAAATGGGTCACCACGGTCACATGCTGGGGCACTCCGTGGGACGTTTTGGTTGCCATGTTGTGATGATGCTGGGGGCGATCGCCCTCGTGATTCTGGCGATTCAGGGCCTGAACAGTGCCTGGAGCCTCTACCAAGTCTCCCAATTGCCCCGTCAATCGATCCAGGGATTTGAGCACCGTCAATTCCCATCCCCCGTTCCCATGGCGGCTCGTATTGGTTTTTGGAATTCAGAATTGTTGGTTAGCACAGCTCTGGTGGACCAGCTAACGGCGGATGAGATGGAAGCCATCCTGCTCCATGAGCAGGCCCATTTGGAATATCGCGACACATTCTGGTTCTTTTGGCTGGGCTGGATTCGGCGTCTCACCCTCTGGCTTCCTGGCACTGAAGCGCTCTGGCAAGAACTCCTGCTTCTGCGTGAATTGCGCGCTGATGCTTGGGCTGCCGGATTGACCGATGGTCTACTCGTTGCTGAAACTCTGTTCAAGGTGACCCAGGCCGCCGCCGCACCGCACCGCTGGGAAGGGGCTTACTTTTCTGGGCAGGAGGATGTCACACGGTTAGAAGCAAGAATCCAGGCCCTTGTCGTAGAGCCAACGGATACTTCCATCCGTGCTTTTCCTTTGACTCAAAGGCTATGGCTCATGGCTGGTGTGCTTCTGAGCTGTTTACCGTTGCTGAGCAGCTTGTATCATTCCGTAGGCTAGCGTCATATCTGACTCACGTTGCTCAACGTAGAAGGCAAGCGCAAAGCAAAGGGTCTCGCAGCGTACTGCTGCGAGACCCTTTGCTTTGTGGACTCAGTATTAATGGCGAGTAGTAAGTATTAAAATTAATAGATCCCTGAGGAAAATGCGGAAAACAGAAACTGAGCTGGAACAATTAAAAAGATGAGCTCAACGAGCAAGATGCAGGAGCCCAATACCGGAATAAATAGGGTTTCGAGGCTGTAAATTGATTCGGTCAAGAGCAAAATCGCGAAGGACACCAAAATGTAAGTCACAGCAAATTGTGTTGCTGCGATCCAGCCACTGGCAATGGCAATACTGGTCATGGCCAGTGCCGCTGCACTAATCATGAACCAGCTAGCAGGCGTGTAGAGGCGGTTGGACCCCTGCAACAAAATGGTCTCTACAACTGTCAAGCTGAGGACCACACAAATTAATGCAGCCATACTTTCAACACCCCATTGAATCCAAAGAGCCACAGAAGCAAATCCTGAGTTCACAGGCGATCGCGGCACGTTCACACCGCTGAGGAATATTCGTTCCTACGCCATTGGTGTGATTGTAGCGTGTTTACCGATCCGCACAAATGCTGATAAAGCTCATTTCTCTAAGGAGTTGATGAATTCTCAAAATGAGCTTTTTTTCTCTTTTATGCAAGTTTGTTCTGACTCTTTTTCTTTGGATAAGGATTGATTAAACAGAATGAGCCCCCGATTCTAGAGGCGTAGAATCGGGGGCTCAAACATTCGATACTCAAAACAACAGATAGATAGCTTTAGACGTTGCGAATGTGAGTCTAAGCGGACGCCAGGACTGTGTTGTCCAAGTTAGCGCGGCTAAAATTGGCCCGCTCTAACTTCATCCAACGTAAATCTGCACCTTCCAAATCACAGCCCTCAAAACTTGCTTCTAATGCATAGGATTGTGTTAGGAAAGCGTTGGTGAGCTGGGCATCAACGAAGCTTGCGCGATACATGCAAACGTCAATGAGTTCAGCATTGCTTAGATCCGCCCCATCAAGGCGACTTTGGCAGAGGCTTGCACCATTGAGGCAAGCGCCGGACAACTTCGCATTGGAAAGATTGGCTCGGGTCAAATCTGCTCCCCGTAGATTTGCATCACTCAGGTCAACACCACTGAGGTCAGCCCCACTCAAATCAGCACCTTGAAGAGCGGCTCCCTTAAAGCTGCGTCCTCGCAGATCCAGGTTCGCAAGCTGGGTCTCCATGTCGCTAGAGGCATTCTTTCTCTCCGCCATGCGTCTAATGCTGGTCGCTGAAACCTGATTGGCCACAGACTGTCCTGACGGAGGTGTTTGGACAGAAACAGGTTGAGTTGGGCTCTGATTTGTAGATGGAACAGATAGGGATCGTTTTGCAAAGACCATGGAGAGCTACCTTGATGCGAAGTTTTGAGGATATATCTCTAGTTTGACTTCACATCATTGCGGGGATCAAATAATCTACATTATTCCTAAATATTTCCAATCCAGATAGGGATTTATACTTACCGATTACGCCCTATTAATGTCATCTTTGTCTTGTCCCAGGGCTGTTCGATCGCTGCCTGTAACTTTATGCAACGTTCAGTGATCTTTAGCTTGTCTTGGGAGCTGATGGGAGTACACCGGCCAAGAAGCTCCCACCCTACTCCCGGGTGGTGTGTTTGTTGGGGGCCTCTGGGCTCAACGTTCCTTGGGTCTGCAATGGGAAGAATCGTTCAGCTCAGAGGGCTTCAGGGGACAGGTTAGCGATCTAGGAAATCTGGCACCTGGATTCGAGCCGTTCCGATCGGAATGGAATCTCGGATTTCTCCACGGCGACCCATGACACCGTAGAGCAAGATGGAACCGCGCTCGGAATTAGTGTTAACCCCAGAAATATCGAGGGCGACCGTGCGGCCAGGTTGAACGGGTTGGTCGAACTGAACCTTGATTTGAGATTGGCTTGCATCAATTTTGGCTGGAATTGTCCGACCTGACTCATCCCGGACACGAACCCGATCGAAGCTTGCCATCTGCTGAGGAACACTGACTTCTAAGTCCTTTAGAGACATGCCAACAACCATGACACGGATGATGTGATGATCGCCTCGTAGCCCAGAGCTGCTGATGAAAGGTGCGCTGAAGCTAAAGCTCATGTTGGAGGAATGGGTTGTCTCAGGAGAGACGGCAACTGGCGCCTGAGCCAATGTAGGAAGCCCGGTAAGAGCAAGAAAGGCACAAGCTAAACCTTGAGAAAGAAAACGTCGCATTGGATTCAAAGTCCTCGAATCAGCTAGACAGCATCAGGAATGCCTATAGGTTCATGGGTGAACTTTATAAGCTTGGTAGAAGCATAGAAATTTTGGCTCTAGTTGTCCCCGAAATTCTTGCGATCAATAGGAAAAAATGATCGCAAGTCTTTGATCTTTATTTTTATAAAATAAAATGTCTAGATTTGCTTTACTTTTCAGTCAGCTCAATGGCCTGATCTAGCACATCAAGAAGCAGGATTGTGAATCCTCTTATCTTGCAAATTTACCCCCATGGAGAAGGTCGCAAGGTACTGGAGCTGTCAACCTTTGATCCAGAAAATCACTGTGAAAAATGCGGATTGCCTGGGCTTCCTCCTTACCTGGGCTTCTCCCTTGCCGGAGCTGCACCCTGGATGAATTTAACCAGATATTGAGCGATCGATTGACCTTCGATGAGATAGGGATGAGCGCTGAAATCCTTGCTTGGTGGTCGTTAATGCCGATTGGCTTGACGATAGCGCTCTCCAAGGATCTAGGATTTTCGGTTGAAAATAGGCAGAGAACTGATTCGAACCAAAAAGGAGAACTCCATCTGGCTCATTGCCTAACTGCGATCATTCACCTGTCGCAAACATTTCATTTTGTTCTTTTGTGTTTAAAAATATGAATTCGATTGAAGATTGTTTTCTTGGATTCGATGTTTGTTTTTGATGTAAGTGATCGAAATTTGCAATACAAAGAAAACTGTTTATAAAAAGATCTAACTATTCAGATCGCTCTATGTGGTGCCTTTAGGCATGGTCACAGTTGCTTGTTTTCCAATGGGCAATCGTTGGCTGACTCAAGTTTATTTTGAGGAAGCGACCTGGGTTTTCCGAATCATTGTCAAACTTGGTTGCTGCTAATGAGCCTTCGCCCACTGACTCCCTTGCATCCTTTGGTTCGTTTTCGACACCATGCCCATCAAACGCCTTGGATTGATCGCCGCTCGTTCAGTGGTGTGCGATCGCGTCTCTCCCAGCGGATTGCCCTGGCGGTGTTCACCAGTATTGTGGCGATCGAGGCGGTCATTCTGGTTCCCTCGGTTTTTCGTCACGAACGGGAACTCCTCACTCAGTTGTCTGACCAATCTACGGCCAGTGTCATGGGGGTTTTGGCGGCCCTCGACGCCGCTGCCGATGAGCCAGGGGCTGAGCCACTGGGCCCGGAACAATTTCTAGCTCGATTGAGCCCACTCCAAACGTTACCCTTCATTGCTGGTGGAACCCTTTACTACCGGACCGGAACCAAGGCGGGTCAAGCCGTTGGCTCCTTTGGTTCACTTCCCCGTCTGACTTACGAGGAGCTGGATTCTCACGCTCAGGGAACTCAACTGTATCGCCGTCAGCGTCGGTATGACAGCGCCTGGGTCATCTCTGCCACAGACGACTATTTGATCATTATTTGCCACGACACCACGGGGACTCGTCAAGCGGTCATTGCCTTCATTGGTCGAATCGCTGTCTTGGTTTTGATCATTTCGGCGGTTGTAACCCTAGCCACGATGATCACACTCCGTCCGTTGCTGATTGCGCCGGTGCTGGCTCTGCGCAATGATCTCCGGCAAGCTGCTTCTGCAGCGCTCCGTGAACAAACCCCTCTGTTTTCGTCCCTAGTCCATCGACGTGACGATGAGCTCGGGGAAGTGATTCAAGCCTTTGAGCAGATGTATACGCATATCACGGGGGCGATCGCCCAACGCCGCCGAGCTGAAGTCCGTCTGCGTGAGAGTGAGAGCCGTTTTCGTGTCCTAGTAGAGCAGGCTGCTGAATCTATCTTCGTGTTGGCCCAAGATGGCCGTGTTTTGGACATGAATCAGTTTGCCCTACACCATCTCCACTACAGTGCTGAAGACATCAGCGATTTGAGTATTTTTGAGATTGATCCCGACCTGACGCCCGAAATGTATCAGGACTATTGGCAAAAACTCCAGGTTGACAACTCCCTTACGATTGAAACCAACTATCGCCCTAGTCGTGGCCCTCTCTATCCTGTGGAGGTTCGGAGTAGCCTCATTAATAAGGGGGGACAACAGCAGTTGCTGTGTTTGGTTCGAGATATTCGCGATCGCAAAAAGGCCCAGGCTGCCCAAGCCCGCTTGGCCGAAATTGGCCAGCTTGCTGCCATGATTGTCCATGAAGTGCGGAATCCCCTGGCAACGATTTACATGGCTTTGAGCGGCTTTCAGCGCCTAAAGTTACCTCGCAGTGGGCAGTTGCGCTTAGAACTTGCCTTGGAAGAGGCAGACCGGTTGAAGCGGCTCTTGAATGAGATCTTGGCCTATTCGAGGGAAAATCGACTGAAGGGAGAACGAATTGAGTTAAATGGCCTGTGTAAGGAGCTATTCCAATCCTTACAGCAGCTGCCGACGGTCTGCGATCGCCAGGTTCGTCTGATGATTTGCCCAGAAAACGTCGTCGTAGAGGGCGATCGCGACAAACTCAAGCAGGTCTTCATTAATTTGGTGACCAATGCCTGTGAGGCCATCGACATCGGCGAGAGCGTTACCTGGACGATTCGGTCTATCGCTTCTATAAATCCTGCCAATGATCAGAATTTCCAAAAACAGAAGCTGCAAAGACATGACCTGTCAAATTCTGATTTGCCAGCCCTAGGGACTCAGGTTTCAGGGAGTCAGGTTCAAGGAATTCAAATAGAGGTGCGGAACGGCGGTGAGCCGATCCCTGCGGATGTGCTACCCAAACTAACGCAACCCTTCGTCTCGACGAAGGAGAGTGGTAATGGTCTGGGCCTCGCCATCACCAAGCGGATTGTGGAAGCCCATGGTGGCCATCTGGCGATCGCCTCTAATGCGGTTGAAGGGACTCGGGTGACGGTGACCTTACCTCAGGTGAGTTGAGGGGATGTTCGTGATGAACCCAGAACCTCAATGGACCGAAAACGCAGCGGATCAGCGGTTTTTGACCTATCCCATCGATAGGGACATTGACCCATACTTCGGAGGGCAAAGACCCCAAAAAGGCGCTAGTCGCAATTTGTGGGCAGATCTTCCAGGATAGAGACTAGAACGTTAATTTCTAAGGATCCATTCCTATGGTTGTCAGTGACGCAATGCCTAGCCTCAGAGCCATTGACCATATTCGAGGTCCGCGGTCGGCGATGTTGCTTCTCATTGCCTATGGCAATTACCAGTGCCTCCAGTCTGGGGAAGCTCACCGCAGTGTCCAAAACCTGCGCCATGCCCTGGGGGAGAAACTCTGTTTTGCCTTTCGGCATTTCCCTCAGACCGATGTGTATCCCCAGTCCCAGAAAACAGCCGAGACCGCAGAAGCGGCTGGCAGTCAGGGCAAATTTTGGGAGATGCATGACCAGCTCTTTGAAAACCAAGACAATCTAGATGATGCCTCCCTGGTGGAATATGCAGATGCCCTGGGACTGGATGTCCAGCAGTTTTTGCAAGAACTTGGCTACCATACCCATGCAGAACGCATACGTCTGGATGTAGAAAGTGCTAAGCAGTATGGGGTTGAGGAAACCCCCACTTTCTTCGTGAGTGTTCGACATCAGGGGAATAACATCGAGTCGCTTGTCCAGCAGATTCTCAACGCTGTTTCCGTTGCCAACGTCTCCTAGGTCCGTGGTCAAAATGCCCATGAACTCACCTCGTTCCTGTCCTTTTGCCCGCCGCACTTCCCGGAGGCGTCGTATCTGAATCGGGATGCTGATGGGACGAATGGCCTTATCATGCTCCACGACGTGTCAATAGATCGCCCTAAAACAGCTCAAATTTGCGCCTAGATAGTTCAAGTTTTCCGGATGAGGTTGCATGTTTACACCTGAGAGTCTTGAGTCCGTACTTGGGATGGGCTCAAGCCGTAGTACTTGCGAAATCGAGCCGCAAAGCGAGATTGGGATTTGTAGCCGCAGGCTAGGGCAATGTGGGCAATGTTTTGGTTGCCTTGCTGTAGCAATTCTTTCGCCCGACCCATGCGCTCCTCATCCAAGAGTTGCCGGTAGCCCACATCTGCCGATCGCAATCGTCGTTTAAGCGTCGAGACACTGATGTCCATGGCTTGGGCAAGACGTTCTAGGGACCACTCTGATGCAAGATTGGTGCGAATCAGATAGCGGATTTGGGTGGCGAAGTCAGGATAGATTGTCTGTCGCACTCGCGATCGAACATTGCTTTGCAGTAATAAAAGCAGCACTTCCATCAGGTGATGTTGATGGAGGCTACAGTGCTGGGATTGAGAAGCAGGGGTCTTGTTCTCGTTGGTAAGACTGCGAATCAAATGGATCACGCTCTCAGCAAGGTCAGGAAAGAGCAAGACTTCAAGCTCGATATCTGAACCTGTTTGGGCAGGGGGGGGCGGCGTCTTGTCGCGAACTTGCTCCGGATAGGCTTGACGAAAGCGCTCTAAGACCGTCGCGGGAAATTCGAGAATAAGGACCTCGTGGAGGCTAGTTGAGAGGGAAAGGGGAATGACATCAATGCCGAGATGTTGAGGGATAAAGAAGAAATTACCCGATGCCGAAAGACTTGCCTTCTCTTCAAAGCTTACGCTTTTTTTATCCCCTAGGACCATTGCCAGAGCGGGGCCATGAAGTTCAAGCGATCGCAATGTTCTTTGGGACTGAATAAATCGCTTGGCAAAAGGACTTAATTCCTGAATGATCTCGTGATGAGTCGAATTCAATGCTTGACGGGGAGAAGCCTGTAAAAGGTGCCTGACTTGCTGAAAGAATTGCTGATTTTTTTTCTGCATCCTCATGTCGATGTTGCCTCTGATATCCAGCGGTCAGACTCAGGAGAGATAGAACAGTAGAGCCAAAATTGTTGATTCAACACTGGCCCCCGTAAACTATCGAGTTGACGAATCTGGGGAATGCGATTCACTATGGGGCTTCGGTCTGAGGGGAGACCCTAAAAAATATAAATTGGCCTTTATATTTTCCTGAGTTTTTGCTGAGCCTCTGACTGGGTGGAAAGGCTGATCTAAAAATCGCTTTGTCGGACTATCTTTCTTCTCGGTGATGCTTGGAATCTAAGGCGAGAATGGTATCGATTTCAGAAAAATTATTGTTGAATAGTTTGAGTTGGCGTAGAAGAATTATTTATGGGTTGCCATGCCTTCTGTTAGCAAGGGGCAGTATAATTTTAAAGTGAATATTGTGAGTTGATTTGACAGGTATCAACGTATTCCAGTCTTGACGCTGAATGACATAGATTACCGATGGTGAAGTTGTGACGTTCGGAAAGCGCTGGCGACGATTAAGGCGGCGATGGCAGGGGGTGGTTCTGCCAGGGATGATGATGATTGCAGGGGTGATCGTCGTTCGGGGTGTGGGCTGGTTTCAGTCCGCTGAACTCGCTGCGTTCGATGCGTTTGCGCTTCGTTGTCCCGTTCCGGCGCAAGGACAAGACTCACCGTCGTTGAATCTGACCGAAGCAAACGCGGAAGCGACCCCTGTGGTGATCGTCGGGATTACCGAAGCGGATATCCAGGCTTTGGGAGGGATTCCGATCTCGGACCAGGCGCTCACTCAAGCGGTGGAAAAATTGAATGCTGCTGGGGCTGCTGTGATCGGCCTGAATTTGTTTCGTGATTTGCCGGTGGAGCCGGGCCATGACGCCTGGGTGTCGATCTTGCGTAACTCCCAGCAGGACTCGCAGACTCCGATTATTGGTAGCGAAGTCACGCTGAATGCCAATGATGGCATTAATGTGATGCCACCTCCGGAACTCGCCCGCGATCGCGTGGGGTTCACCGATGTGGTCATGGACCATGATGGGCGACTGCGGCGATCGCTGCTCTTGGCTCGGGATTGGGATGGAGAGCTGAAATTGTCTTTGGGCTTGCGCTTAGCTCAGCATTACCTAAAAAAACAGGATTTGCTGCTCCAGCCTCCGGAACGCTCCACCGACCCTGTTCAGTTTCAAGGGGATACGTCCCGTTCGGCGGTGTCTTCGGAGCAAGCCTCCCAATCCATTGCTTTGCCACGCATTACCCAGCGTTGGGGGGGTTATGCCAAGACCATGAGCCGGGGGAATCAGCTCATGCTCAACTACTGTACCCATCCGTCTCCGCCGCCGTTTATTGCCTTTGGCGATGTGCTGAAGCCCAGTTTTGATCCCGCCTTGGTGCGCGATCGCGTCGTCTTGATCGGCACGACTGCTGCCAGTATTAAGGACACCTTCTTTACCGATGCCCTCAAGACGACGCTGATTTCCCAGGCGACACCGGATTCCCCCACCAGTCCCCTGATGTATGGTGTGGAATACCATGCCCATGTCACCCAGCAGATTATTCAGGTGGCCCAGCAACAGCATGCACCGCTTCGGGTCTGGTCTGAGGGAGGCGAATATGCTGCGATTCTGTTGCTGGGCCTCGTGGGGATTTCCCTCGGCATTGTGATACGTACGCCCATGGGAAGTCTGTTGCTCCTTGTGGTGACAACGGGAGGAGTTGTTCTCCTGACCTACGGTGCCCTGTTGCTGGGATGGTGGCTGCCGGTGGTCCCGATGGTGTTGGCCCTCGCTGGGGCCGGATTGGTGACAGCGCTGTTTGATCGAGATGCCCAGTTTGAATTGCGGCAGCGTCGTCTGGGGGTGGAGCAAACCTATAGCGCCATTTATGATGGTCCTCTTCAGCAGTTGGCGCAGATGGTGCATCAAGCGGAGGAGCAAACAGAAGCGCTAGATGCCATGGAGGTTGGGGGACAGTTGCGATCGCTCGATCAGTCCCTGCGAGATATTTATGAGCATATGCGTCATGAGGGAACGTCGCGGCGATCGCTCCTTTATCTCAGCGGTGAGTTTCTCAGTTTGGAGGAACCGTTGCCGGAGCTACTGGACCAAATCTACAATCTGATCCTGGCTGAAGAAATGCCTGGATTTGAAAGTATCGAGGACTTTCCGCCCCCAGATTTTTCACGCTTGAAAACAGAGCGATTTACCTTAGATCAGCGGCGAGGACTCTGTCTCTTTTTGCAGGAGGCGTTAACGAATGTGGGACGCCATACCCTCGGTGCAAGCCAGTTGGCAGTGGTCTGCGAGCGGCGTGGGCGGACCTATAAGCTCAGCGTTCAGGACAATGGCGAGGAGGTTTTGGGACGTTTGATGATGGGACGAGAGAGTCGCCAGGCCCAGGCTGGGGCGAAGGCCCTACGAGGACAATTTCGTCAGCAGCCCCAGCAGCCCTCGGGGATGGTGTTTGAGTTAGTGTGGCGGGCAAAGTGGGGCATGAATTTTTGGCGGCGATCGAATCACTAATTGAGTCACTAATTGCATTGACCTAGCCTGACCTGAGCTGGCCAATTATCATCCTGGGTCAATGCGAGCCGCCGCCACATTTCGAAGGGTTGCGCTCAATGCCTCTGTTCACTCCATCCGTTAGGCACAGGAACGCTCTGCCAGCACAACCCGCCCATCTGCGAGGCGTTGAAATGTCGTTGCTTCTTGAATCCAAGTTGTGGTGTCGTCGGTTTCAGGGGGAGTGCCCTCGGGAGCACTGGTTTCGGGCGCATGCTGATAAATATCAAAGCTCGCCATGACCGCATCCCCCGGTAGGCGAGGCAGTCCACCGCGCCCTGTAATCAAAAATTGTCCCTGCTGACTCGGGCCACGTCGCAGGCAGCTACGGGCAATGAGCTGATCGACATCGGTGACTTGGCTCGGCAACTCTGTCTTGTTTTGGCTAGGGTCAACCTCGGGGCGATTAATGCTGATGACACCATCAATACCGAGTTGGGAACTCGCATCAATGATGCTACCGGCTTCCTGAAATAATCCTTCCGTTTCAATTTGGATATTGCCGCCTCGATTGGAGATTGCTTGCGCCAGCACCTGCCCCCCATTTTGAATCAGCAATAAATCCGTATCCAGGTTAATATCTCCCCCGGTGCTGGTGCCTGTGGCATTGGTGGTGATACTGGCGGTGGGGCCGATGCGCAAGAGTTGAGCGCGGACATCGATGTTGGCGCGATCGCCCGCCTCTGTTTCCCCGAACAAACGACTGCCCCGCAACAGCTGCACGGTTTTTGCATCCACCGACAAACTCCCTGCGTCAAACGATCCGGTGGCACTGACCCGAGCTTCTGATTCATTGTCCAGGGTCAGGGCTTGGGTGGTGAGGCTGACATTGCCTGCGGTGCCTTGACCCGCATCATTCTCGCTGCTGATTTGGCTACCGCCTTCTAAAACAATGGAGCGCGTGGTGTTGATGCGAACATTTCCAGCAGAGCCAAGACTGGCTGTCTCCGCTGTAATAAATGCGTTATCCCGTAGGGTCAGTTCCCGAGCCTCAAGGGTGATGTTACCGCCTTGGCCAATGGCACTCGGTCCTGCCACCGATGCCGAAATATTGGCGGGAAATCCGCCGTCGCTGGCACCTTCTAGCAAAATGCGACCGGTTGCTTCAACATCAATATCTCCGGCATCGCCCTGCCCAAAGGTGAGGCTCACCAAGCGTCCGCCGTCCTTCAAGGTCAGGTCGCCCGTCTGGATCCGTAACTGACCCGAATCTCCCACGGCATCGGCTGTAATGCCAGTAACAATATTGCTGCTGCTCCCCCGCCGACGATCGCTGCCCTCTAGGGTAATTCCCTCACGGGCTTGGATTTGAATATCGCCGCCGCCGCCCTCGGCAAAGCTTGCTGCCAAGAGACGCCCCCCATCGCGTAGGCTCAACCGTTCAGTTTCAATGAAAATGCTCCCTGCATTGCCCTTAGCCCCCCGAACAAACACGGTGCTGGAAATCGAGCTACCCAATCCACTGCGGCTGTTGCCTTCCAGCACCACATCTTGAGCGCCTGTAATGCTGATACGACCCGCATCCCCCTGGCCTCGGCTGCCCGCATTCAGCGTTCCACCGTCCGCAATGAGTAAGGTGGGCGTGACCACATTAATGTTTCCTGCGTTGCCAATGACTGCCTCAGGATTGGTGCCTTCGGGATTAAGGCCAGTAAAAATAAGGCCACTGGCTCCCCGCGGTGTTTGTCCCACAATCCGGACTGATTCTGAAGCCTCAATGTCAATATTGCCCGCATTGCCCACGCCATCGGAGGAGGCTTGGATAATGGCCCCGTCTTGCAGGCTTAGTCGGGCTGTCTTGAGTCGAATATTTCCGGCTGTGGCCGGAAAGCGATCGGGCAGTTCTGTGGAAATTAGACTGGGCCGACCGTTACTTCCAGCGCCGCTGAGAGCAATCGTTTCACGGGTTTCGATCGAGACGTCACCTCCCGTTGCATTATTGCCAAAGGGACGTGCCTCAATAATGGCTCCATCCCGCATCAGCAACTGTCTTGCCTGAATGGTAATCGGCCCTGCCGTTCCCCCCGAGCCTAGTCGTGGTCCCGTCGAAATGGTCGAAGGAATATTGCCCAGATTGGGGCCTGTCAGCTCTACGGTATCTGTTGCCCGTACGGTAATGCTGCCAGTGGGAGCTGTGCTCTCATTTTGGCTGAGGAGTACGGCTCGGGTCTGGAGACGAATGGATTGTCCGGCGAGTTCGATGGGTCCTGCATTGGCACCACTACTATCCACGGAGGCTTGGTCAATAGTAATGTCCTGAAAATTGTTCACGCCTCCATAGCTCGGGCGCAATCCCCCGTCGTTGAGCGCCACGGACTCTCCGGCTCCCACACTGCCGAGGGACAGGCCACCACTGGCGGCCAAACTACCACCGATTAAAATCACCTCTCCCCCCAACAGGGTGATACGCTGACCGGGCTGAACCGCTAGGGTGGGTTGGCTATTGCTGCGATCGAGGCTGGATAGGGTATTGCTGTAGGCTAAACCATTGCTGCCGCCGAGGCCCAAAACCACGATTTGGCCCGGGGCTGAACCGTACTGAAGACCAACAGGAACCCCGAGGGAAAGGAGAGGCGGAGACGCAATAGAGGTGGCGGAAAATACACTCCCTTCTGAAAAGCGTAATGCGTCTGCGGAGGTGACCAAAAAGGAACCACCTAGACGAATTTGGGCAGACTGACCAAATAGAAAACCCTGGGGATTAAGCAAAAAGAGATTGGCATTTCCCTCGGCCTCGATCACACCTTCAATGGTTGATCGCTGATTGCCGGTCACACGGGAGAAAATATTTTCGATCTCAGTTCCATTGAGAAATCGTGCGGTGCTTCCTACTGGAATTGAAAAACTTGAAAAGCTGTGAAATAAATCACTCCCTCTCTGCGTACCTTCTTGGATAAGGAATAACCCATTCCCCTCAGTGACACGACTCCCTAGGCTCTCATCAGGAATGACCTGGGCATGGGCAACGGATTCTATGGCTAGATAGGATAGAAAAAAGACTCCCCATAAAGTCGTTTGAACAAAACCAATGCTATTTCGATGACCTGAGTTAATATGGGGCTGATTCATGTCACTAGCGTTGAAGCACCAACAAGTTTCACAAGAGAATAATCATAGGCGTTGAGTGAACCTGGCGTATAGGAAAAAAATATCGTCCGCGTTTGAGCGAGATTTCAACTGTCAGTGGATCAGTAATGGAAGCTTAAATCCTCTTTTACTGTGCCTCTTTTACGGTGCAAGACTTGATCCGGTAGCCTCTGAGGATGGTGTTGGACGCATGATTTTGAACGTCTCTAATTCGATTAACAATCCCTGTCTGTCCTGGATTCTACTGTCTGGGGCCATTTGGGCGGGGAGTTGTTTCTCTGCCCTTGCGATGGATGCCGTTGTGGATGAGCTTCCTCGTGGGGCTGTGTCTCAACGGGCCAGGACTCCTCAAGAGTCTTCATCTCCGGGGCGATTTTGGTCTCGCTCTAAGGGGGATGATGCTCCGCCCAAGGTGGGAGGACGTTCTGCCGGTACTCGGGGTTGTGCTGCGCCCATGGCGAGGCAAGGGCTGAATGATAACCCGTCTGTGGGTGAGGGGACTGCCTCGGCCAATGCGATGCCCACCTTGATGTTGCTGGCGCCGGTGGATGCGATCGCTCAAACCCAATCTCTCCAGCCCACCCTGGCTTGGTATCTGCGAGAGGATACGGCTCGACCGATCATTTTTCGTTTGTATCAGCGCCGAGAGAACACGTCTGGCCTCAGTCTGCTGTATGAATATGCTCCCGCTGCCCAGGCAAACCAGTCACCTCGACGAACGGCAGGCATTCACTATTTAGATCTGGCTTCCCTGCCCCAATCTCCCGAATTGCAGCTCGGGGGACGCTATGTTTGGCAGGTGGAACTCGTCTGTGATCCACGGCGTCCGTCAGGCAATTTGTTTGCCCAAGCTGAACTCAAGGTCGTTGCCTCGGACGTGGAATCAATGCAGGCTAATGCTGCTAAAACCAGCGCGACTCCAGGCGTTACGTCGCTGCTGGAGAAGGACCTGTGGCAGGATGCCCTTGCTGCTAGCCTAGCCCGTTCTGGGGACGGGATGGATGCCTCGGGGGGCGTGTTATTGCAGCAGGTTGTAGTCGATCCATCGGAGTTTGAGCCGCTGATGCAAGCGCCGCTTCACAACTTTTTGGCAACGCCCTAATCCTGGACCGGCCTTCGCCCTAGCCACTTTGTCCGACGAGTACGAGTGCTGCCCAGTAACCGGGATGGCTGTAAAGCCCGGTGGGATTCCCTTGTAGCCATTGCTGTTGAGACAACTGGAGGGCTTGGGCCTTTGTTTTGCCTTCGAAGAGATGGTCGTAGAAGGACACAACCATCTCTGCTGTTGCAGCATCATCAACCTGCCACAGTGACGCCACTGCACTGCGGGCACCGGCTTGCAGCGCTACCCCCGCAATGCCAAGGGCATCGCGATCGCTGCCTGCGGCTGTCTCGCACCCGGTCAACATCATTAAGTCCAATAGATTGGTTGAGGCGCGAGACTGACTGGCCCGCTGAATCATGCGATAAAGGTCATTCATCGTCACAGGGTCGGTCTCACCGGTCACCAAAAAGGTTTCACGAGCATCAAAGCTGAAACGGGCATGGGTGGCGAGATGAAGAATGGTGCGATCGGAGCTAGCGTCACTGAGGGCATCTTGGAGACGTTCGCGGGTGAAATCCTGATTGAAAAAAATCTGGGCCTGGGGGGCGATCGCCTGAATCCCCTCAAGCTCTTGGCGTACCGCAGGGAGGGAGGCAAAGAAGGACTGTCGTGAAGCCGTTGGCCTCAATTGGCTCAGCAACGCTTCAGCACTGGGAGAGCTTAAACGGGGAGAAACCTGAGCTGATTCTGTCAAACCAAAGGCAATCACTTGGCTTTGGTCTAACGGGTTAGAGCTGGCTGATGGGGCTGGGTCCCGGGCATTGAGCAGGGCCAAACTGGGGGTGTAGGCAATACCGTAGCGCTCCATTAAAAATTGCTGACCATCATGGAGCGTCGCCATGGGAATGCTGCGTAGGATACCGTCTTGGATGAAGATGAATGTTTCAGTGTTTTGGGCCGCTAGCTCAGCTTCAAAGGGACGGATCAACCAATCGTAAAGCTGTTCTGCCTGGGGTCGATAGCGATGGGCGAGGTCAGAGCGCTGTTCTAATAAGCGGCGAAAGCTGGTGATGTCCTCTGCTAGGGTTGCGGAGTCAACCGATACTTGGTGGGTTTTGACCTGACCATCCGGGAAGCTGGCCACAACCACGAGCTGATCGGGCAGGATCATCGTGTTGATCACGGCACTTCCGGCGGCGATCGCAGGTGGTTGACTCAAGTCAAAGGCTGAGAAATCACACAGTTCCCCCAGATAATCTTGCAGTTCGCTCAGGTGCAGCTGTTCTAGGGTGGCTAAGGAGCGCTTCAACAGTTGGGTATTGCGGGGGGAGGAACTGCGAGAGCGGAGGTTGCCAGATTTTTCGACTGATTTTGGGGCCGATTTAAGGCCTCCCGAGTCTTGCTCCTGAACGTCCTGCGGGCCTGATAACGCCTGGGTGGGGAAACCCGCCTGGGTGAATTGTAGTGCGGCCAACTGGCGATAGAGCTGAGCCACGGTGTCGCGAAAGTCGAGCTGAAGATTGCGATCGCCCGCTGTTAAGTCTCCTCGCAATGCCTCTAGGCGTTGAATGGCTTCGTCGTAGGCGGTTGTTGCGGACTCGGTTTGTCCCAACTGTTCAAAAATTCGGCCCGCCTGCCAGTCCCAGAGATAGCTCGTGTCACTGAGTTCAGAACCGAGCTGGGCCTGTTGGGTCAGGGCGAGAGCGTTGCGATAGTCACCCCGACATTCGTAGAGGTGACCGAGTTCGCCCTGGGCTAAGGCCACAAGATTGCGATCGTTCAATTGCTGACCCATTGCTGCTGCTGTCTGCAACTGAGCGATGGCACCTGCCCATGCGTCAGAGGGGACTTGTTCTAGATCGGACGCATGGCAACGTCCTACCCGTTTTTCCTGCATTGCGTTTGGCTGGGCATACCATTTTGCCAGCGTAATCAAACCATAGACTGTCTCGGGGGAGTGGGGCTGTTGACTCAGTTGAGACTCTAATTGCTGGAGTTCAGGCTGAAGATCGCGACCCTGTCTCGCTTGGGGGAGTAGTCGATTGAGTCTTGTTTGCAACTGTTGCCGAGGATGCTGTGTTTGGCTGAGTGCAGCTTGCAATACGCTTAGGGCCTCTTGGTCATAGGCTTGGGCCTGCTGCTGTAGCCGAACGGCTGATTCTGGATCCTGGTCTTGCTGAGCCAGTTGTGTGTAGCGATAGCTGCGGCTTGCGAGGCCGCTATAGGCCGTACCCAGGTTGTTGAGGGCTGCATTGACGAGGGGCTTGGCCTTCTGCTCACGGGCGATCGCAAGGCTGGCCTGTAAAAACTCTAGACCTGTCTCATAGCGCCCTTGATCGACGTAGACGGTTCCTAAGCTTCCGAGGGCAGCGGCTTGACCGAGGGGATCATTGTATCGCTGGGCGATGGCAACGGCGCTTTGGGGATTGCAGCCGAGGAAGAGACTGCTGCTCTCAGGGCGATCGGCAGGGTTGCAGAGGAGGGCGATCGCTTGTTTGGGTTGGTTGAGCTGGTTCAAAACCTGAGCTTTTTCCGTGAGTAACCGTCCCACCTGTGACCATTCCCGCTGGTTTTGATGGTGTGTTATCAACTGGTCTAGGGATTCAAGGGCTGCTGGGGATGGGTCTGTTTTGAAGGGAAGCGTGGCTGGGGAGGAAGAACGATGTTGTGAGGAAAGTTGGGAAATCGTTTGGGAGGCAGCCATCTCCGATGTCATGGCCATCACTAAAGTGCCGAACAGTAGTCCACCCAACCGATGGAGACCCACCTTCTTGAAACGACATTGTTTCCCTCGTAGGTGGGAGATAACCCATCGAGCTAAAACAGGGTTTTGCGTGACAGTGGTCTCTTTAGCGATAGCGATGACCTGAGTAAAAATCGGCATACCAGCTTTCAGGGAATAACGTCGAGA
Source organism: uncultured Pseudanabaenaceae cyanobacterium (assembly GCA_938017515.1). Taxonomy (GTDB): domain Bacteria; phylum Cyanobacteriota; class Cyanobacteriia; order PCC-9006; family JAAUQQ01; genus JAAUOP01. The sequence continues at coordinate 9,172 of CALIJJ010000207.1, read as the reverse complement.
TTGTCAGAATGGCTTTAGGAATTATCTCGATAGGCTTTCGGTGTAAAACCTGTGAAGTTACGAAACTGAAGATTGAGGTGACTCTGATCGTAGAAGCCACACTGTAAGGCAATGTCAGAAAGACTGATTTTGGAGTTGTTCAGCAGCTCCTTTGCCAATGCAATGCGCTGTATCAGAATATAACGATGGGGAGAGAGACCGGTAGACTTTTTGAAAATTCGGCAGAAATGAGGAGGACTTAATTCAGCCATTTGGGCGAGTGCGGCAACTTTTAATTCCTGATCGAGGTGGTTGTGAATATGGAGCAAGATCGCATTGAGCTTGGTGTGAACTGGCTTGGCTCCAGTTTGGTTGCTAAAGTTTGCTTGCACGTAGCCAATGAGCAGATGGACTGCCAAGAGTTTGACGAGAGTTGTGCGATAAAGATCCATGATTGCCGTGCGATCGCCCAGGGAAGCACGTAGCTTTTTTGCTACAAACTGAATCACCTGATCTTCAATGCCATACTGCCCATGGAGCTTCCATTTGGGGTCGAGAAGAACCTCATGGGCCGTACTAATGACAAATTGGCGCTCCAGCGAAATCAGCATGAATGCACCGGGGTTGGTCAGCTTAAAGGAGCGACTTTCATTTTCTGGAAGAATACAAATCTGAGGGAAAGTAAAGGATTTTGAGTGTTCTGCTGGCTCGGTTGCTAACATAAGTTCAACTGCCATTTCTCCACAAGGAATTAGAAGCTCAATGTGTGACGGTGAATCCTCGCTCCAATAAATTGGAGCACTCGTGCTGTAGTAAAGGCTGAAGCCGTCAAACTCATGAGCACCTGAAGGAGAGGGAGAGTTGGGCACGGACGAACAGATAGAACGCTCACTTTATCCTATACAAGCCTGATCATTCTTCAGAACTAGCAGGGAACCTGAATTTTTCTTGTACATTTAGTCAGCAGTCTACTACCCTCTTGGCAGGGGAAAGGCTCTGGGCAGTCGGTAGGGCTGTAACCTGTTCGATCGGCTAGGTTCGCGACTCTGGACTTGCGCCATTTTGTGTGCCAGGGGGGCGATGAACATCTCGGTGAGTGGGGCGATCGCAGCACGAATTTTTGCAACCATCACGCCGTTTTAACGATCGTTCTGACGATTGGATCTCAACCTGTCACTGTGGGAAAACCGATGAAAACTGCTTTTTTCAATACCAAGGCCTATGATCGCCAGTCGTTTACAGCAACGAATGAAGCCTATGGTCATGACTTGACGTTTTTTGAGTCCCGTTTAACGCTGAAAACAGCTGCCCTCGCCGCTGGTTTTCCAGCCATTTGTGTCTTTATCAACGATGAATTGGAAGAAGACACGCTGCGAGCGGTTCACAGCAACGGGACTCGCCTCATTGCGCTACGCTGTGCCGGTTTTAATAATGTCAACTTGAACGTTGCGAAAGAACTGGGCCTATCCATTGTGCGGGTTCCGGCCTACTCGCCCTACGCCGTTGCTGAACATGCCGTGGGCCTGATCTTGACATTGAATCGTAAGCTCTATCGTGCCTACAACCGTGTTCGCGATGATAACTTTGCCTTGGATGGCCTGCTGGGCTTTGATCTCCATGGCAAAACCGTCGGCGTGGTCGGTACGGGCAAAATTGGCCAATGTTTTACCCAGATTATGCGTGGCTTTGGTTGCCATGTGCTGGCCTACGATGTACAGGAAAATCCGGACTGTTTAGCCTTGGGAGTGCGGTATGTTCCATTGCCAGAACTGTTGGCTCAGTCGGATATTGTGTCGTTGCATTGTCCACTTTTGCCTGCGACCCATCACTTGATCAATGCAACAACCCTGGCTCAGATGAAGTCGGGATCCATGTTGATCAACACCAGTCGTGGTGGGCTGGTGGATACTGGGGCCGTGATCACGGCCTTAAAGTCGGGCCAGCTTGGCTATCTTGGCATTGATGTTTACGAAAATGAGGGAGGGCTCTTTTTTGAGGACCTTTCGGATGCGGTGATTCAAGACGATACGTTTCAACTACTTCAATCGTTCTCAAATGTCGTGATTACGGCGCATCAAGCCTTTTTTACGAAGGAGGCTCTCAATAATATTGCGGCAACAACTCTTGCCAATATCCGTGATGTTGAGACGGGTCAATATTGTGTGAATGTGGTGAAGCAGTAAGCCATTCTGGCTAATCTCGCTGACGGAGCCCATCGCATGATGCTCTTGCCATGTATTTACAACCGATAAAAGAATATTGATCCAATCAAGCGTCTAGAGTCTAGAAAAACTGATTGTTAAATAATTCGAATGAATCTACATGATAATTACATAAAGTGTTGATCTTCGTGGCGGAAAGCTTGTCTAAAATTAAACCAGGTGTCGTTGATGGTTCCGCCATGCGCTCGTGTTCTTCTCTTGTGAAGGCTTCACCCATACATTTCAGTCATTTCAGTCGATATATCCGATTCATTTTGCTGGGGTGTTGGGTGGCATGGGTCGGTACGCCAGCACTCGCCAGTACCTCTACGACTGAACAAGCTGGGATCCTCTCACAGCAACGCTTGAAGCGCAAATTGCGTCAGTCTCGACCGCTGCTTCGCTCTCGGCGCAGCGATGACGATCTGCCTCCCCAGGTGAATGGCCGTTCCGCGGGGTCTCGTGGCTGTATGGTTGAAACGGCTGCGGAAGTGGCTCATCCGGAGAGCCGCGATCGCCTGCCCGCCCTGATGCTGCTGTCCCCTCTCGACAGCATTGCACAAACCCAATCCACCCAGCCTTTGCTCGCCTGGTATTTGCGTGACAGCAGCCCTAATCCTTTCATCTTTCGGCTGTATGAGGTTGAAGGCGGGTTGACCTCGGACAATCTCAATGACCCCCAGCAAGTATGGACGCTCCTGACGGAGGTCACGTTGCCTCCTAAGCACAAACGCTTCGATGCCTCGACCCAGCATCATGCAACGGCTCAAGCGGGGATCTCAGTATTGAAATTATCAGCATTGCCCGGTCCCCCAAAGCTGCGCGTCGGGGGAGATTATGTTTGGCAGATTGAGATGATCTGCGACCCTGAGCGTCCCTCCCGTAGCCTCTTTGCTCAAGCGGCGCTGAAAATGGTTGCCCCTCCCCCACAGAATCTCACTCAGCTGAAAACACCCGTTCTGGGTGAGTTGCTGGACCAAGGGCTCTGGCAAGATGCCCTTGCAATTAGTCTGGAAAATTCAGGCACGTCGTTGCACTCGTCCGCTCAAGCCATTCTTGACTCAGTGGTCATGAACCATGGAGAACTAGAAGCCTTACAGCAAGCAACGATTCATCACTAAACGGTTGGTAAAGCATCATTGCATGAACAGGAGTCGTTGAGATGAATGATTCCAATTGAATTGACTTTTTTAAGAGGCTGTGACACAGATTTAGTGCGGCAGCCATTAATGGGCAGTATCGGACTGTATTGCCTTCATTCCAGTTATGTTGGGCAGGTACGCAATTGTTGAACTTAGTAGCGGTAGACTGCCTTACCCGATTGTCTTGTACCCGATTGTCTTGTACCCGATTGGCTGGTACCCGATTGGCTGGTACTGGAGAACATCTCGTCAGAACGGATGGCTTGAGCAGAAGATTGGCCGCCATTGTCATCGCGCCCGTCATCGCGCCCGTCATCACGTCCGTCATCACGTCCATGGTGATGCAGGTCTGTTTCCTCCGCCCCCAGGCCCAGGCCCAAACACTGGTTCCTGATGCAACGTTGTCAACCCAGGTCAACCCAGATGGAATTCTGGGTGAGTTCACCGTCACCGGCGGCCAAGCCCAAGGCGTCAATCTTTTTCATGGGTTTAAAACCTTTTCTCCAGGGGACTGGTCCGTCCGTTTTGACCTCACTCCAACGCCTTCCCATCGTGTGATTGAACGTCTCTTTACTCGGGTCACAGGCGGTCAACCCTCCATTATTAATGGTGCTCTCAGCATTGTCGGTGGGAATAGTCCCGACTTGTTTTTGCTCAATCCCAACGGGATTCTCTTTGGTCCAGAGGCGCAGCTAAATCTCGCAGGTTCATTTGTTGGCACCACAGCTAACGCGATTCAATTTGCAGATGGTCGGGACTTTCGCGCGACACCATTGGATGGGCCCCCGCTCTTGTCGATTTCCACGCCGATTGGTTTGCAACTGGGCCAAAATCCTGGCGCGATCAGGGTCGTGGGCAATGGGCACAATGTTCAACAGGATAGGAATTTCCAGTGGCGATCAGCGGAGCCTATTTCAGGACCACAGGGGCTAACCATCGCTCCCGGCAATACCCTGGCCTTGGTGGGAGGGTCCGTTCGGTTTGAGGGGGGGCAGATTCAGCCCCGTCCTGGGAGAGCTCAGGCCCATCAAATTAATGCCCAAAGGGGGACTCGGCTAGAACTCGGTGCTGTATCCCATGGAGTGGTTGGCCTGCAGCCTGAACCACGGGGTTGGTCCTTGAGCTATGACGCCATTCAAACCTTCCAGGACATCACCTTGACCAACCAATCTTGGCTGAATAGCTCCAGCACTGATCCCAGTGATGTTTCTGTCAGGGGGCAAAATATTACCCTGGATCAGGGGTCATCCATTTTCCTGGTCAACCTGGGCGATCAACCCAACGGTCATCTGGATGTCTTTGCTTCCGGCCTACTCAAGCTTCAGGGAGGCGGTCCCATCGCGTCCTATCTGCAAAATGTGACGCTGGGACCTGGACGAGGGGGAGATACTCGCATTGTTAGCGATCGCCTTCAGCTTTTGGATGGGGGAGCAATCTTAGCCCTAACCGTCGGTGCTGCAGGTCATGCGGGTGAGATTGACATTGATGTCACTGATTCATTGCAGATTAATGGTCTGTCGGGGACAACCACGCCGACCGCCAATCCCACGGTAATTACCAACTCAACCTTTGGCAGCGGCAATGTCGGTATGCTGGACATTAACGCCCGCTCCATCAACTTAGACAACGGTGGCATCATCACCTCATCGACGCTGGGCAGTGGTCAGGGAGAAGTTGTTCAGATTGAGGCGGAGGAGCAGATTTCCCTGCGAGGGATTAATCCGCTGAGTTTGATCAATAGCAATATCAGTGCGGTTTCCCTCTTGACCGGTAATGCCAGCGAAGAACTTCGCGTTAAGACTCGCCGTTTGGAAGTGCTAGAAGGGGCAACCATCAGTACCGATGCCCTTGGCAGCGGCAATTCCGGCAGCCTGGTCATTGAGGCCACAGAGCATATTCGTATTGGTGGCGTTGATCCAGTGCTGTCACAACTGCCTGCGGAAATTAGCTCTGCGGTGATAGTCGAAGACCTCGTCGCCACACCCCTAACCAGTGGAGAAGCGAGCGGAGGCTCCGGTTCCGTTCTTTTACAAACGCCTCGTCTCGAACTCTTTGATCGGGGTCGGGTCGTTGTCTCGAATCAAGGCTCAGGCAATGCAGGCAATCTGAAGATTCAAGCGCAAACGGTTAATCTTTTAGGACAAGCAAGGATTGCTGCAACAACTGCAGTGGGGAATGGTGGCAATATTCAACTCTCTGCAGGCCGTGCTCTGACCTTGCGCGATCGCAGTGATATTTCAGCCACTGCTGGAGGGGAGGATAACAACGGCAACGGCGGCAATATTTTCATTCAAACCCCTCAGCTTATTGCGGTTCCCCAGGAAAACAGCGACATTACAGCCAATGCGGCCAATCGTTTTGGCGGCGCCATTGAAATTGATGCAGCAACCGTTTTGGGCCTTAGCGTGGAGCCTCGCCAAACGTTCCGAAGCGATATCACAGTCTCCTCCGGCGGTGGCCCTCAGTTTAGTGGCACGGTGGAATTGACCCAGCCCCAGCCTCAGCAAAACGAGCGACTGACAGCCTTGCCCAGTCGCTTTGCAGACCAGAGCGATCGCCTTGCCCAGAGCTGTGATGCAGGCCGTAACCAGTTGTCCATCACCAGTCGCAGGCGCTTGACTCAAGTTGATCCAGAAGCCCAGACCCTATCCCAGCAGTATGGCGATCGCGGCCATACCTATCAACAGCAACAACAATGGCAGCCAGCAGAGCGGAGCTTCATTCAAGCGCTGCAGATCTCCCAAGCCGCTCAGAATCCGTTTCAGAGCTATCAGTGGGCCTGGCAACTGGCTCGCCTTGCCCAGTCCCGCTGGAAGAATACGGGCAATGCTCAGTTTAGAACGGAATCACTCGCCTACTATCAAGAATCCCTCAATGCCCTGAAGGAACTCCGTAGTGACCTCGCGAACCAGGATCAAGCAGCGGAATTTTCCTTTCGCACCAATATTGAGCCGGTCTATCGAGAGTATGTCAGTTTGTTGCTAGCGCCCCCGTCCAGTCAGACTCAAACCGCTATCCCCACCCAAGATCTTCAAACCGCTCTCAACACCATTGAAGCTCTGAAACTGGCAGAACTGGATAACTTCTTCCAAGATGCCTGCCTCAACAGCACGCCTCGCTCCATTGAAACCTTGGATAGCAGTGCTGCGGTGGTATATCCCATTATTCTGGAAGACCGGATTGAGGTCATCCTCAGCCACCAGGGCAAACTGCAACGCCACAGCATACCCATCACGCCAGATGATTTCCAAGCTCTGATTCGAGACTTCCGCAGCAGCCTGGTCCAGCGCCGCCGTCGCGACTATCAGCAGCCCGGTCAACAACTCTACGACGTTCTAATCCAACCTATCCTAGACAACCTCAAACAATCTCAGATTCAGACCCTGGTATTCGTGCCGGACAAATCACTGAAGAATGTTCCCATGGGGGCTTTGTTCGATGGCGAGGAATATCTGATTGAGCAATTTAATGTTGTGGTTGCACCGGGCCTGGAACTCTTACCCGGTGGCAGAACAACAACGGCAAAATCGCAGGCTTTGCTCGCAGGGATTACCAAACGCCACCAGGGATTTCCCCCGCTGCCCTATGTCAAGCAGGAGATTGAGCAGCTCCAATCTCTTTTTCCGAGCCAGCAGTTGATCAACGAAGGCTTTACTCGGGAGACGCTTACGCGCTCGCTGCGCGAAACGCAAACTGCGATTGTTCACATTGCAACCCATGGGCAGTTTAGCTCTGATGCCTCAGAAACCTATGTGCTGGCTTGGAATGAGAAGATTCGCCTAGGGGAACTCTATGAATTATTGCAGGCGCGCGATCGCGAGAGCCTCACGCCCACGGAACTTTTGGTCCTCAGCGCTTGCGAAACTGCCTTTGGTGACGAAGCAGCAGCCCTCGGACTTGCGGGTGTCGCTGTGCGTGCTGGAGCCAGGAGCACGCTGGCTTCCCTATGGAGTGTCAACGATCAATCCACGGCTTTTCTCATGAAAACGTTTTACCAGCAGCTTAGCCAGGGGGGGGGCAATAAATCCGCAGCCCTACGCCAAGCGCAGCTCGAATTATTGAAGCATCCGAGCTATCGTGATCCCTACTATTGGTCAGCCTTTGTACTGATTGGCAACTGGCAGTAGCGTATCTTTTGCCGTAGATGTATCTGCAAGAGTTGAGGTGAAACACTGCCGCCTCATCCGAACACTGTCCTCAAAGCCATCCTGCCTGGTTGATTCGGCTTGTATTCGTGCCAGTCCTGTTAGGGGGAAGGATTGGGAAATCGTTGGGCAAATCGCTGACGCTGACGTTGGGCCATCCAACAGGTAATCTCCCACAGATCTGCAACGGGAGCCTGGGTGAAGGGCAACGTTTGCAGATAGCCATCCCAGAGAAATTCGGGTGTCATGGTTACCTGGGCCATGCCTCGTTGCTGTTGCATGGTCCAAATTAAATCCCACCAGCGTTCATGGGCGATCAGAGCTGTCTCATATTCTGGGGCGCGTGGTTCTGGAACCTGGGCATGTTGGGCGTAACCGACCCGGCAGTGGGTATGCTGGGCGCGCTCGGCGCATTGCTGCAGAATGTCTGCCTCGCTATCGATGAGGCGTTCGCAAACCACGCACCAATGGCTAAAGTCACAGGTCAGTTTCATGTCGGGAAATTGATTCAGTAGATCTCGGGTAATCCAGGGATTAAATAGCGATCGACTCCGGTGCGTTTCAAAGCTAAGCGTGAGACCCGATTGCTTTTCTAATGCCAGGGCTTGACTGAAGAACTCTAGGTTTTGTGACCAGGACCAGGCATCATAGCCACACATGGTTGAGACAAAGCGAGCGCCCATGGCAACTGCTTTCTCGATGGTCCATTGAAGATCGCTGAGGTGCTCCTGGAGGGTGCGATCGCGGTATGGAATCCACCAGTCTGTCTGGCATTTCGGCTCATTGTCCCGAGGGGTACAGCCGGTGGTTGCCTCTGCAATAAAAATCAAATTGCTATCCTTGAGCCGTTGCCGTAGTTCGCGCCGTTGGGCGGGCTGTTGGGGAATCGCGCCTTCAATTCCATCGAAGCCCCCAACTCGGGTTTGTTCCACTAGGGCGGCCAAATCGTCGGGGCCTGACCACATCGAACGCAGCATTAAAAGTTCCATCAAGTCTAACGGCCATAACCACCGTAAATATGATTCAAGATTCCTGTTGCATATACCGTAAGATCAGGCGTTGCTGATGCACAATTCGTGCCTCAAGCTGGCTGACAGGGCCAGGGCTATAGGCACCGCTGGCGTAGCCCTGCTGAACGCTCTCCGTGAGGGCTTCATCCTCCGCCATGAACCCATTAAATTCAGCCTGAAGGGCCGCCACGGATGCAGGGCTTTGAGGCAAGCCATACACTTCCAGCATGACCTCACAGCTATTGACCGTCAGAGGCTCAATTTGAATCCAAGCGAAGAGACCATCGGGAAATGCGAGGAGATGCAGATTGGGAAAAATACCGTAGGTCAGGAAATGATTTTGGGCTAAGGGGGAAAGATGGGCTAATGCTGGATGATGATCGCGCCAACGCTGAAGCGTCGGTGTGTACAGCAGATTGGTATAGGTTGAAAACTGGTATTGATACCGTTGGATTGGCCCCTGAAGTTGGTGGAGTGTCGTGCGATGAGCGATCGCAACGTGATAGTCACAGAGGGTATTGTCGTGATAGTTTTTCCAATTGCAGGCGACGCGACGCGACTGTCGAAAGAGCAACTCGGTTGATGCCTGTCGTTGGTGAGCGAGGTGGCTGGGAACCGGATCAAGAAATGTGTCTAAGGGGGGAGCATCCTCGCTCAGACAGATAAATATAAATCCTGACCATTGCTCTAAGCGG
>CALIJJ010000206.1 GCA_938017515.1 uncultured Pseudanabaenaceae cyanobacterium | reverse complement strand
CTTGGGTTTAGCACCCAGTAGTCCGACTTGGGCCTTTGTGCCGGGATTAGGAATGACGTTAGGTCTCGCCGGAGCCGCTGCGATCGCCCAAACATTCCGCACATCGAACCTTTGGCAACGGATAACGGGTCTGGTTAGCGGGGGAGCATCGGGAGCTATCTTGGGATTTTTCTACGTCGGTCAGTTGATGGATCAACAGGCGAGGTGGGCGATCGCTGGGGGGCTTCTCAGCAGTGCTGTTCTCGGGCTTTTAGCAGCATGGTCTTCTGGCTCAGAAGCACCTACTAGATTACAAGGGGTAGTCAATGCGGCCATGGTGCTGATGGCCAATATCTGCGCCTATGGGTTTGCCTTTGGCAGTGGTGCTTGGCTGTTTGCCGCTGTGAGCACGGGGCATTGGGCGATCGCTGTTCCCCTAGGCTTACTGACTGCGCTGTATCTCTGGCTGAGCCGACGACTCTTCGGCAGACTCACCCAGCACCTAAAACGTGAGTCATAAGCTCCGGGTCATGCAGCATCCCTAGAGTGGGTCAATGCGGCAGAGTCACGATGTATTGATCTGACGATTGGCCCCATTGCAGAGGAGCAAAAGCGACAAATCTATGCAAAGTTGCAACAGGCTTCTCCACCCGGTTTAAGACAACTCAAAAGCTTCCGTGGTGATTTCCAGCATATTTGCCGGTTTGAGGTGTTGACATCAATGGACTATCAGACGTTAGAAATGGAAACTATACAAACAGGCATTCGAGAGCATTGGGAGCGCTTTTTAGCGAAGGACTTACCAGAGCTGCGAGCAGTGGTTGCCAAGGCATTGGCAGAGACCCCTGAGGGATAATGGAAAAGCATGAACAAACTACAACTGCTCGATCGCATTAACCACGGCCAAACGCCCAAGTACCTTTTCTTCTGGGGCCACACACCCAATCGCGATGGCAGCACAAGTAAAAGCTGCTTCAGCCAATGGTACGAGGCCAGCTTTGAGCTAGACAATGTTCGCTACGCAACTGCCGAACATTACATGATGGCGGAGAAAGCACGGTTGTTTGGGGACGATGCCATCGCCGCCCAAATCCTCAATGCAACCCACCCCGGCGAAGCCAAAAAGCTAGGGCGCTTAGTCCAAGGATTTCGCGACGAGCAATGGAAACAGCATCGCTTTGAGATCGTGGTGCGAGGCAACTTGGCGAAGTTTTCCCAGAACAAGGCACTGAAGACATTCCTTAGGCAGACGGGCGATCGCGTCCTAGTGGAAGCCAGCCCCCGCGATCGCATCTGGGGCATTGGCCTCGCTGCCGATGACCCCAGCGCCGCCAATCCTTACCAATGGAAGGGCGAAAATCTGCTCGGGTTTGCGTTGATGGTCGTTCGTGGGCAACTGAAGGATGAGTAACGCCCTCTGCTGCGAAGCGTAGGACCTAACGCCGAGTCTTCACATCATCCGACTGCGTGGTCTCCGTCACCTGCCAAAATGCATCGGAGAGAGAATAACCAAACAGCACCTCAGCAGCCTTAATCGGAATCAGCACACCCGCACATAAAACCACAACCAGTCCGACCAAGCCACCAAAAAACCTGATGGAATCACTGGTTTTGTCGGGTCCCTTCGTCTGTCCTTGGTATTGGCCTTTCATAATCCGCAAAAACCGATCAACGACCCCTACATTGAAACACGGAGAACAGGATTCGGGACCGAAGTTCAGAGTTTCTTTTTACACTTGTTAGATAGGAAAATAGAGCATCACTGGCGGGCTCAAACCAAATCACTGACTGGATTAGGCCAATTCCAACAGCAATCGTCGTAAATCTTTGGCTTGCACCACATGAACCCCCGCGACGGGATTGGTCGCGATCGCCACAATCGCATCGGAAAACACCAACACCGGTACCACCCGCTTCAGCCGCAAAGCCTGCCTGGCCCGTGCCGCCCGCTGCTTGGTCTGATTCACAAAGTCAATGGGAAATGGATTCTGTGACTGGTCCACCAGGCGAAACACCGTACGATCATCACCGCCAATGCGCCCCCGTTCAGCCTTCACTACAATGCAAAACGCATCACCCTTGGGTGATTTTGCCAAGGTTTGCTGATCGCCAGCAGCGACACTGCTCTGGAACTGCCAGCCCTGTTTCTGGAGGGGCTGCAAGACTGGCAAAACGCTGGTGCCGATAGGGCGATCGCTCTTCGAGGCATTCAGCAAACGGCGAATTCCAGTACCAATCAACAGTGCAGCAAGGGCCCAGCAGGCCCCGCGTAACCAAGGTAGGAGCGGTTCCCAGATCGAACGAAACGGCTCAATTGCGCTAGCAATCGTCGGTACCGCCGCTAACAATACCGGCACAAAAAACGGGACTATTGCAATAGCAACGCCCTGAACAAGAGAAGTCAGGGCAGCAATACGCTGACGATCGGCAGAACTGGCCATGGATAAAACCGTGCGATCGCAGCGGCAAACAGTGCTGCGGGAATCATACCGGCTCCTGGAATCACACCGTCCAGCAACCCGCCCCAGGAAATAATCGACTCGGAAAACGACTCGGAAACAAGCGGCTAGGGAACAACCAGCACAGGACAAGGCGCCAAATTAATCACTCGGTTGGTCACACTCTCCGAGGCACCGTCCTGGGTCAAGCCAATGCCTCGACAGCCCATGATGATGAGATCCGCATGGATTTCGTCCGCCATATCGCAGATGGCAAAGGCAGGCTTCCCCTCGCGTTCTTGGATTTCGGCCTGGACCCCCTGCTCTTCAAAGAGCGTCCTAGCGTTGGCCAAGAGTTCTGCGATCGCCGCCGGAGAGGACATCACCTCAGCATGGGCTTCATGACTAGCCTGGACCGCATCCTCCAAGACAGACAGGAGAACCAGGCGATCGCTGTGGTTTTCCTTAATAAAATTCGCCACCACATTCGCCGCTTCTCGCGACTCTCGGCTCTGATCAATTGGAAACAGAACGGTTGAAAACATTCCTATGCCCCCACTTACCGGCATCCCGCTAATTACGCCTAGGCTCAGTCAGCGTTGCTCTAGGTCAGAGCCCATCAAGACAGACATAAGCCTTTTTCAGAGTCTAACAGTCCTCGTTTTCCAAGACAGGGCTTGCACTTGAAACTTTACGGCAGTGATGGCAGGCGACCTCCATGGACCCTCCTTCCAGATTTGGGCAGCCTCATCCGCCACCCAACACAAGGTCCAACACCTCCCCCAAATTTCCCATCCGTCCGTGACCGTTCTAGTAGACAATGAGTATAAAGACTTAACAAAACTTGATTAGGAGATTGCCGACGTGGCCAAGAAATCCGTAGCCAACCTGACCGCCAGCGACTTAGCGGGTAAGCGTGTTCTCGTTCGGGCCGATTTCAATGTGCCCCTGGACGACACCGGAAAAATCAGCGACGACACCCGCATTCGGGCTGCGCTTCCTACAATTCAAGACCTAGTGAGTAAAGACGCCAAGGTCATCCTTTGCAGCCACTTTGGCCGTCCCAAGGGCAAGGTTGTTGATAGCATGCGTCTGACCCCTGTCGCCGCTCGCCTATCTGAGCTGCTGGGCAAGCCCGTCACCAAGACTGACGACTGCATCGGTGACGCAGTCAAAGCAACCACCGACGCCATGGCCAATGGGGACGTGGTTCTTCTTGAGAACGTGCGCTTCTACGACGGTGAAACCAGTAACGACCCTGAGTTTGCCAAGAACTTGGCTTCCGTCGCAGATGCCTACGTTAACGACGCGTTCGGTACCGCTCACCGCGCCCATGCATCCACCGCAGGCGTGACCGAGTACCTGTCTCCCTCCGTTGGCGGCCTCCTAATCGAGAAGGAACTTCAGTATCTACAAAAAGCTGTGGATGAGCCCCAGCGTCCTCTGGCAGCCATTGTCGGTGGCTCCAAGGTCTCCAGCAAAATCACCGTGATCGAAGCCCTACTGGGTAAGGTGAACAAGCTGTTCATCGGTGGCGGCATGATCTTCACCTTCTATAAGGCACGCGGCCTTTCTGTCGGCAGCTCTCTCGTGGAAGAGGACAAGCTGGAGCTGGCCAAAGAGCTAGAGGCTCTAGCCAAGAAGAACGGTGTCGAAATCATCCTCCCCACCGACGTGGTTGTGGCCGACAAATTCGACAAGGAAGCCAATACCCAGACTGTCAGCGTCGAAGCCATTCCCGACGGCTGGATGGGTCTGGACATCGGTCCTGACTCCGTCAAGGCATTCCAGGCAGCTCTGTCTGACTGCAAGACTGTCATCTGGAACGGTCCCATGGGCGTGTTTGAATTCCCTAAATTCGAAGCGGGCACCAAGGGTGTTGCAGAAACGCTGGGTAGCCTGACTCCTAGTGGCTGCATGACCATCATCGGTGGCGGTGACTCCGTCGCAGCCGTTGAACAGTTTGGCCTTGCTAGCCAGATGAGCCACATTTCGACCGGCGGTGGTGCAAGCCTAGAGCTGCTCGAAGGTAAAGTTCTGCCCGGCATCGCAGCGCTCGACGAAGCCTAAGCGAGGCTTCGCCCAGCGGCTACCTGCAACCCAGGTAGCCGCTGGGTAAAGCCATTCCACAGCATCAATCAGCAGGCAGAGACCAAAAGCCTGTGAGTTCCTTCGGGAACATAAAGGGGGTCGCGAGTCGCGACCCCCTTTCTATATGGCGATATTACGGCATGGCGATATTACGGTCGGCAGGAACGGCCAATAAAACGGCCCATGCACGGCCCCTAGCAATGCAGCCATCACAAAATAGCCATTTTGAATAATGAGCAATATCTCGCAAAAACATTGCGAATCAATGCGTCTTTTCAAGTTGTGCAAAATACTGACATTCCAGCAGAAACTTTCAGTACATACAGCACTACCATCTCTTTCAAAGATCACAACATCACAGAAAAAAACCTAAAGAAAAAGTAAATCTTTCTTGCTGCGTTCGTCCTGATATAGACCACGAAGAGGGGCAAAAGGTCAATAGGGGCTCGGGGAACCTACAGTCTGGAGGGTGTAAACCAACGAGGGGGCAGGAGTCACGATGCTTTCTAGGATCTAGCCTCCGTGTTTTTTCCAAACTTTCAGGAAAACCCTTGCATAATTCCGTAGATCAGCTCGGATAGGCCCATAGGGACAAAATGTTTCCCGTGTTTTCTCTATATGAACTCTTTTTTCTGTCCATGTAGACTTTGTTACCAACAGGCCCAAATAAAACCGGCTTGAACGGTTAATCCCAAACCGTCCTCCCTAGGATCCCGGAACCTCCCAGACTGTGCACGAGTCTAAACCGTTGGGAATACTAGGGCCGTGAGACCGGATTCAGTCTAGTCGTCGTTACCTCAACCACTGCGTGACCTATGTCAGAACTCCCCCTCTATCAAGAGTCAGCACCCACCGAAGAGGCCATTACCATTGAGCCTCAGACCGAAGGTGACTTCGATAGCGACGCGCTCGCCGCTGTTGAAGAACTCGAATCCGATACCACCACTGAAGTCGAGCCCACCATCGATCTCAGCAAGAGCGCTGCGGGCAGTCGTCGGACCACCGACCTCGTTCGCCTCTATCTCCAAGAAATTGGCCGTGTGCGTCTGCTCATGCGCCACGAAGAAGTGTCTGAAGCTCAAAAAGTTCAGCGCTACATGAGCCTGCTGGAAACTCGTCAAACCGCAGCCGAAGCAAATGGCGGTATTTTGGCCCAGTTCGTCAAGCTTGAGTCCGTCCGCGACACGCTTCGCTCTAAGCTTGGCCATCGCCCCTCCCTGGAACGCTGGGCCGCCACCGCTGAAGTGGCTCTCCCTGACCTCAAGCCCACCCTGGCTCAAGGTAAGCGTCTTTGGGCTGAGGCCGCTGGCATTCCGGTGGAAGAGCTGGAAAAAGCCATGGTCCTGGGCGAAAAAGCCAAGAAGCGCATGATCAATGCCAACTTGCGCCTGGTCGTCTCCGTTGCCAAGAAGTATCAGAATCGCGGTTTGGAACTGCTCGACCTGATTCAGGAAGGTACCCTCGGTCTAGAACGCGCCGTTGAGAAGTTTGATCCCACCAAGGGCTATCGCTTTAGTACCTATGCGTATTGGTGGATCCGTCAGGGCATTACCCGGGCGATCGCCACCCAAAGCCGCACCATCCGCCTCCCGGTTCACATCACCGAGAAGCTGAACAAAATCAAAAAGGCCCAGCGTCAAATCTCCCAAGACAAAGGCCGCACAGCTTCCATCGATGACGTCGCCAAAGAGCTGGACATGACACCGGCTCAGGTACGTGAAGTGCTCCTCCGCGTCCCCCGCTCGGTCTCCCTCGAAACCAAAGTCGGTAAGGAAAAGGACACCGAACTCGGTGACCTGTTGGAAACGGATGAAGCGACCCCGGAAGATCGCCTCATGCGCGATTCCCTGCGCCGCGACCTCCAAAATCTGCTGTCGGAGCTGACCGAGCGAGAGCGCGATGTCATTCGTATGCGCTTCGGACTCAATGACGGACAGCCTTACTCCTTGGCTGAAATCGGCCGCACGCTGGAACTCTCCCGTGAACGCGTTCGCCAAATCGAAGCGAAGGCACTCCAAAAGCTGCGTCAGCCTCGCCGTCGCAACCTCATCCGCGACTACCTGGAAGCCCTGACTTAATTCAGTCTCTCTCTTCTTTTCGCTAAGCAAGTTTCTCTAAGCAAGTTCAGGGCGTGCCAGTCACGCCCTTTTTTTAGTTTTCTTAGAGTTTTCTTAAAGTTTCTCTGGAGTTTCCCTGGGGCTTCCCTTAAGGCTTTCTATGGGGGTTCAAATAAGTCTACACAGAGGGTTTCAACGTTCCGACTCAATTGAGTTAGAGTAGTGCTAGGTAGACTGTAGCGACGGCAATGCGCTGCTCACAATCGGAATACCTCGATGATGACGTTTACTTCCTTACCCATGTTTATGATTGAGCTTCATCTCGCTCAAGTGTATGCCGCCGATTCGCTGGGGCTCATCACCAATACAGTTTCGACAACGCTCTCGATTTATACCGGTCTGCTCATTGTCCGCGTTCTTTTGACCTGGTTTCCCAACATTGACTGGTACAACCAGCCCTTTGCTGCGCTGAGCCAAATCACAGATCCTTATCTCAATCTCTTTCGCCAATTCATCCCACCACTGGGTGGCATGGATATCTCCCCCATTTTGGCAATTTTCTTGCTTCAAATTGTGGGTAGCCTCATCCCTGGCTAAGGAGTAACCTCATCCCAGACAAAAGGGGCTTCATGGAGATTGAAGCAACGGATTCGGGTATGTGAGTGAGCAACAACATCGACTAGCCGTGGTT
>CALIJJ010000205.1 GCA_938017515.1 uncultured Pseudanabaenaceae cyanobacterium | reverse complement strand
GCGGGGGCACGGGGGAGAAGTCCCCCGAATCCGCAGCACCGCTGCCCAGAAATCTCCAAACCCACAAAAAAGCGGACCCAGCCAAAAGCCGAGCCCACCTAGAGATTCGAAAGGACCAGTCTTCAGATCCTTAAAAATCTCAATCAAACAATCTGGTCAGGGAAAGCCACGCTAACCCCACCCATCATTACTTGACCAAACCGCCCACGAGGTCGGTCAGTCCACCCAAAGAAGACAGGATGGAATCCGAGTCAGGTGCATCAGACGCCAAACCGGTGCTGACCTCAGCAATTTTCTCTTCGATACCACCGGCTGCATCACCAGGAACCACGCTCTTGAGGCTGCCCCAGGCAGACTCAACACTAGCGAAAGATTCCTTAGCACCAGCGAAGTCGCCAGACTTCACAGCATCAACGGTGGAAGTGATAGAACCCGTCAGGCCACTCACACCATCCTTGAGGGCCATGACGCCACCAGCGCCGCCGCTAACAGCATCGCCGACAGCGTCAACGGTGCCGCTGGCAACATCACCGACTGCATCCACCGCACCGCCTGCAACATCACCCACAGCGTCGCCCGCTGCAGCGACGGTATCGCCAGCTGCGTCCACTGCACCGCCAGCAACGTTACCGGCTGCATCGACTGCACCACCAGCTACGTCTGCAGCACTGCCAGCTGCGTCAGAGACAGCATCCTTAGCACCACAAGCGCTCAGCGCGAGGGTAGCAGCAAGGCCCATTGCGAAAACTGAAGTAAACCGTTTCATAGTCCAACACTCCACCGAATGTAGATAGTGATCTGCCGTAATCGTGACGCGAACTTGTAAAGAACTCGCGAAGACCGAACAGAGGAATGCTTTCAAATACCGAAAGCTGTGCAACCCTAAGGTTCAAACCTAGCTAACATTCAAACGGTACAGATGCGAAACCAACGGTATTGTTTAGATTGTTTTAATAGTTAGAAGTTTTATTGACGTTTCTGTCGCTCTATCTACGCCTTTTCTATGAGGACAATTCGACAATCACTGGCGTGTGATCGCTGGGTTTCTCCAATTTTCGAGGCGTAGAATCAATTGTGCACCCGAGGGCGCGATCGCACAGACTTTGGGTTAGGTAATGGTGATCGATGCGCCAACCCAAATTGCGGCGGAACGATGCCGCCCGATAGTCCCACCAGCTAAAGTTTCCGCCTTCTTCCGTGAACAGGCGAAATGCATCAGAAAAACCAATGTCTAGCACATGTTTTTGTAATGCCTCCCGTTCGACAGGAGACGACATAATGTGCTTTGCGATCGCCTTGTCGCCCGGTTCCTTATAAATATCCTTATCTTCCAAGGCGATATTGAAATCGCCACAGACCAGAATGTCCGTTTCCGTTTCGAGCAAGGTTTTGAGATAGGTCTCTAATAAAGCCAGCCAACGCAATTTGTATTCATATTTTTCACTGCCAATGGATGACCCATTGGGGACATAGAGATTGACCAGTCGTACGCCATCGAGCACGCCGCTAATGACCCGTTTTTGCTCATCCAGATCCCCCGTTGCTTCGGCCCCAGCAATGGGTTCAAAGCCCGCGCTCACATTCTCCAGGGGCGCCTTTGTCAGAATCGCCACCCCGTTGTAGGATTTTTGCCCCGAGATGACGGACTGATAGCCAATCTCCTCAAACGCCTGCCCCGGAAAATCCTTGTCCTGAGCTTTCGTTTCCTGGAGACAGAGGGCGTCCACTGGATTGTCTTGCAGCCAGCCTTTAACGTGCTCCAGGCGACTGCGCACGGAGTTAACATTCCAGGTTGCAATTTTCACAGGATGCAGCTCTGAGGTATGGGATGGATGATTAAAAAATTAGAACGGAGAGGGTGGGATTCGAACCCACGGTACCTTTCGGTACACTCGATTTCAAGTCGAGCGCATTCGACCACTCTGCCACCTCTCCAGGGGAGCACGTTATTTACGTGTTATCTAAATATCGCGCCCATCAAATATAGTCCATGTCGGCTGGCTGGAGCAATGTAGCCTCCAGAAAATAATGGCGAAGTAACGACGGAGTAGTAGCGGCGCAGCGACGGCAACGTCGAGGAGAGAGGGGCGATCGCCCCAGCCCCCGAGCTTCTCCAGGTTCAATGCCCCAAAGCAAAATCCTAAAGCAAACTTTTCTCTTCTTCCTCCTTCACCATCGTGTACAGCTGGGCAAAAATCGGCAGCATTTGCTCTTCGGGAATATCCATGGCCTTGATCTTCTTCTTCAGCCAGTCCGTCAGAGCCTGCCCACGCAGCTTCAGCACCTGCTGGCCTTCCTGCAGCAAGGCCAGACCCTCTTTCCAGGCCACCAGCTCATCGCTGGCGGACTTCATCTCGATAAATCCCTCCACGCCCATGTTGCTTTCGGGCTGGATAGCCGACTTAAAGTTGACCGCCTCGCCTCCGCGTAGGTGCTCGTGAATGCGGGCGAGGATCCCTTCGATGGCAGCGGGATCACCGTCAACGGAAATAGTCAGCTTCATGATTCAAGCTTCATCGTTCAATAACAAGACAAGGTTGGAGTGATCAAATGTAGATAGCTCCAGTCTTTCAGCTTAGCAAAGTTGCAATTCTGAGAGGTTCTCTCACAAAAATTTATTGCTCCGAAAGCAACGCAACGTCAGCGCTCGCCCCACCCAAAGGACCTACGGAGAGAGATTTTGTATCGACCATCGCTCAGCCTCTCTCAGCCTGAGCTAGGCTGATGTAGGGACTTGAGGCATGTCACCCATGGCAATGCCTTGACGATGTCCTTCGCTTGGTCATGTTGACCTCTTACCCATTCCCATCGTTTTTAGAAATCGGTTGATCATCCTATGAATGCAGCGGCCCTCTGGCAACGTTACCAAGACTGGCTCTACTACCACGAAGGTCTTGGACTGTATCTGGATGTGAGCCGCATGGGCTTTGATGATGCCTTTGTGGCAACGTTGACGCCCAAGTTTGACCAGGCATTCAAGGATATGGCGGCATTGGAGGGGGGCGCGATCGCCAACCCCGACGAAAACCGCATGGTGGGTCACTACTGGCTGCGCAACCCTGATCTGGCACCGCAGCCGGAACTGAAAGCCAGCATCCTTGAGACGCTCGCTGCCATTAAGGATTTCACTGAAAAGGTCCACAGCGGAGCTGTGCGCCCCGCCTCGGGCTCCCGCTTCACGGATATTCTCTCCATTGGCATTGGTGGCTCGGCGCTGGGTCCCCAGTTTGTGGCGGAGGCGCTGATGCCCCTGGATGCCCCCCTGAATATTCACTTCATTGACAATTCCGATCCCGCTGGGATCGATCGGGTGCTGGGACAACTGGGCGATCGCCTCTCCACCACGCTCACCATCGTCATCTCCAAATCCGGTGGCACCCCCGAACCTCGCAACGGCATGCTCGAAGCGAAACAGGCTTACGAAGCCCAGGGGCTCAACTTCGCCCAGCATGCCTGCGCCGTCACGGGCAGCGGCAGCAAGCTCGATAATGTCGCCAAGTCTGAGAACTGGCTGACAACGTTTGGCATGGAAGACTGGGTGGGCGGTCGCACCTCGGAACTCTCTGCGGTGGGTTTGGTGTCAGCATCCCTGCTCGGCATCGATATTGATGGCATGTTGGCCGGTGCCAAGGAAATGGACGACGCCACGCGTATTGCCGATCTGAAAACCAATCCGGCGGCATTGCTCGCGCTGTCCTGGTATCACGCGGGCAACGGCAAGGGCGAAAAGGACATGGTGGTGCTGCCCTATAAGGACAGTCTGCTGCTGTTTAGCCGCTATCTTCAGCAGCTTGTGATGGAATCCCTTGGTAAGGAAGACGACCTGGACGGCAAGAAGGTTTACCAGGGCATCGCGGTTTACGGCAATAAGGGGTCAACGGACCAGCATGCCTATGTGCAGCAGTTGCGCGAGGGTGTGCCGAATTTCTTCATGACGTTTATCGAAGTCCTGGGGGATCGGGCCGGTAGCTCCATCGAAGTGGAGGCAGGGGCCACCAGTGGCGATTTCCTCTCGGGCTTTTTGTTGGGCACGCGGGAAGCGCTGTTTGAGAATGGCCGCGATTCGCTGACGGTGACCATTCCTGAGGTGAATGGCCGCACGGTGGGGGCGTTGATTGCGCTCTATGAGCGGGCGGTGGGTCTCTATGCATCGTTGGTGAATGTGAATGCCTATCACCAGCCGGGGGTGGAAGCGGGCAAGAAGGCGGCGGCGGCGGTGCTGGACTTGCAGCGGAAGGCGGTGGAGACGGTGCAGGGAGCTGGAAGTGCGCTGACGGTTGCTGAGTTGGCGGATAAACTAGGCGCGGCGGAGCAGATTGAGACGTTGTATAAGATTCTGCGGCATTTGGATGCGAATGGTCGCAGTGTGAAGTTGGAAGGTGATGCCGCAAAGCCAGGAAGTTTGAAGGTTTTGGCTGATTAAGCAATACTCCGGACAGTTTTTGATCTTCAACGACAGAATGAGGAGTTCAGCCCTCTCAGACCCTTGAAATGACCATGAGAAAATGAGGGGTTCAGCCGCTGAGTTTAAAACTGTCCGAACTGTTGTAAGAGTGCATGGAGGTTCTGCCCGATGGCAAAAAGCCGATCAGCTCCCCCGAAAAAATCTTGAACTGGAATCCATCGGAGAACTCGATTGCGTTTTTACTCACATTAATGCCGTATTTCTCAGGTAAGTGATTGCCCTAACTCGTCCGTTTCTGGTTAGTTAGAAAGTGCTCCTCGGCATAGTGGTTCTCCGGTGGAGCTGCGTAGTCCAATGGTTGTATGGGCGAGTAAAGCACCATCTTCCATGCTTTGCGTTTGCAGCAGGAATTGGGCAACATCCAAACCTCTCAATAGACCATCCCGCCTGTTATCCGTATCAGCCTGGGGACGGTGCGCATAGTCGGGATGGTTGGCGTAGATGCTGCGGCTAAGCTCGTCTGGAAAATAGAGCTGCGTCACGACAAATTCTTCCCCCGCCACCGTCACCTTGAGATGAATATGCGGTGTACGTCCGGGGTACCAGCCGGGATAGACCGTATCGAAATCGACCCGCCCCTCCTTTGACGTTGTTTGAGCGCCACGCATGAAATTGGTCTGCCTCGCCCTGGGCTGGCCATTGCTACACATTTGAGCAGGCGTTTGGCCCGAGTAGACCCCCTCAGTATCCGTACTCCAAACCTCAACGGTTGCATTCTCAATCGGCGTACAGGTTTTAGCATCCACGACTCGGAAGGCCAGCCGCATGGGAAGACCCACTTTATCTTCGGTGATGTCCTGGCGAACAGGGGATTCAACGTAGCAAGGGCCAAGGGTTTGGGCGCAGGTGAGGGTGCAGGCCGGTGGATTATTGCCGGATGATCCCGTGCGGAAGGGATCGGGATAATTGCCCGCCATGGCTTGGGTTCCGCCGGAAGCGTAGTTCGAATTAATATCGCCGACAGAAGCTTGGCCGAAGGCTTGACTGCTGCTGCTTGTGTCTACCTGAGCTAAAGTTTTTGGGGAGGAAGATTGGGCTGTGTGGGAGCGGCAACTCTGGGCAATCAACGCTGTCCCCATGCCTACGACCGAAGCCGCTGTTGTTTTGAGAAACTGACGACGGCTGGGGATGGGGGTCATGGGTGTAGGTTCAGACATTGAAGATGATCAATATAGGGCTCATTTCCAGGATATTCAAGACAAAAAATCCCGCAATTCGAGACCCAGCCATTTGAGCCACGAATTTGCGGGAGCTTAGCCGCCCAGAAACCAGGCAGCTTTACCTTGCCCAAGAACATGGGGGATTGCTCTGGGCAAGAACTCAAAAAAGTTGCCTAGGAAACCGTTGTGTTGCCCTGGCGACGGCCCTGACGCTGGCTGCGGCGTCCCCGGCGATTTCCTTTCATTTCCTCTAGCTTTTGAGCTTGCTCAGGTGTCAGAATGCCCTCGATCTCAGACTTCATCTGCTCGCGCAGGGCCTGCTTGCGATCGCCCAGGGCTTCCTTAACTTCCTCACGGCTAGCACCGCCTTCCTTCAGCGCCTTCGCTTCCTCACGCAGAGCCTGCATTTGGGGCTTGTACTTGGCACGGATAGCCTTCATTTCCTCAGCCTGAGTATCACTGAGACCCAGAGCCTCCTTGATCTTTTCGGCGCGTTCCGCCCGCTTGGCTTCACGCTCCTCAGTCGTCAGATTGCCGCGATCGCCCCGCTGAGCAACCACCTCCGTGCCATTACCCCGGCCCCGTGCTTCAGCCATATTCGGCATCAAAATCGTGGTGGTAACGGGAATCGCGATGACGGCAGCCAGCATTGCAATAGAACGAAGTTTCATACTGTGTGTCCTTAGGAGTGAATGTTGTGTGTTGGATATCCCTATCTTAGAAATTTGCTTTGGGATGCGCCTGGATCGGAGTACCTAAATCGCTCCGACGACCTAGTACTGACCTTGGTACCTTGGGACTAGGTCAGCCCCCAAACAGCGCACCCGTCACTTCTTAGGGACCTCTCAGTGGATTCTCAGACTGCTTGCCTAGCCTGACGTTGAAGATTTGGCTCAACTCCTATGGCTCCCGTCTGCAGCAGCACAATTCAACGCAACATCTGGGCGATCGCCATGGGCTTTGGACTACTCGGAGCCCTAGCCTTGGCCCCCATGGGCCATCCATTGCTTCAGCCCGCCCTGGCGCAATCCCAGCCCGGACCCGATCCCTCGCTCTCAATCATGACGGTGGAACAATTGGAAGCCATCTTGCAGGGGGAAGCAGATGTTGTTCAGGGGGGCGATGGGCAGTGGGAAGTGACCCTGGGCGATCGCAACCTGCTGGTCCTCGCCAATTTCCCCAGCAATCGCATGCGCATTCTGACCCCCGTTGCGCCGGTGACAGAACTCTCGGTGGAGCAGGTGCAGAGCATTCTCCTCGCCAATTTCCACACCACGCTGGATGCCCGTTATGCCATCACGGAGGGCACCGTTGTCTCACTCTATGTGCATCCCTTGCAGTCTTTGCAGGCCAACGATTTGCGCTCTGCCCTGCGTCAGGTCGCTAGCCTGGCCGAGACCTTTGGCAGCAGCTACTCCAGCGGAGAACTCTTGTTTGACCAAAATGCACCGAATCGCCCAGAGGCTGCCACGGAGTTGGAGGCACGACTGTTGCTTTAGGGGATGCCGCCGTCAGCTTACGAAGCGATCGCTTTTCGGTAGGATAGCGGTACGGAACAGTGGCTTGTCCAGCTTTTCCCACCCCTCTTTCCCGTTCTTTCCCCGGCCCTTTTTGGGGCTTTGCTGTGATCATGAAAGCGATCGGCGTTCACCAATACCGTCCCACCACGGACCCCAACTGTTTTGAAGCGTTTGAGGTGGAGATTCCCGAGCCTCAACATCGCGAATTGCTGGTGCGGGTCAAAGCAGTCGCCGTGAACCCAGTTGATACCAAGGTCCGGTCATCGATCCAAGACCCCCTCGATATTCCTCGAATTCTGGGTTGGGATGCGGCTGGCATTGTGGAGGGGGTTGGCTCTGCAACATCTCTGTTCAACGTGGGGGATGAGGTGTTTTATGCGGGCAGCATCACCCGTCCCGGTTCCAATGCCGAATATCAGCTTGTGGATGAGCGCATTGTAGGGCGTAAGCCCTCGGACCTGACGTTCGAGCAGGCGGCGGCACTGCCCCTGACCAGCATTACGGCGTGGGAAGCCCTGTTTGAGCGCATGGCTATCCCCGCAGAGAAAACATCGGAGAATCGCGATCGCTGGCTTTTGATCATTAATGGAGCCGGTGGTGTGGGTTCCATTGCAATTCAGTTGGCTAAACAAGTGGCTGGGCTGAAGGTGATTGCAACGGCTTCCCGCCCGGAAACGATTGCTTGGTGCAAACGCCAGGGAGCCGATGAAGTGATTAATCACCGTGAGCCCCTGGCCCATCAGCTACGCAAGCTACGTCTTCCCCTCGTGGACTACATTTTTTGCTGTCACGACACGGACCCCCACTGGCAGAATATGGCGGACTGCATTAAGCCCCAGGGTCGTATCTGTGCCCTCGCCAGCCTCCAGGCGCCTCTGGATTTGAATGTGTTTAAGAACAAAAGCGTGGCGTTCTGCTGGGAGTTTATGTTTACCCGAGCCATGTACGAGACGGAGGATATGCAAGCTCAGCATGAACTGTTGAACCGGGTGGCGGGGTTGTGCGATCGCAACATCCTCCGCACAACCCTGACCGAAAATCTCGGCCCCATCAACGCGACTAATCTGGCCCGCGCCCACGCCAAGCTGGAAGAAGACCGCACCATCGGAAAGCTCGTGCTTTCGGGGTTCTGAGTCAGCGAACATAATGGGGCATCACCGGGCTTCGGCTTCGCTCAGCCCTCGTCCTTTGCTTTCTGGCCTCTGCCCGCTGCCCTTTGTATTGCAGTGGTGTCTCAACCCCAGTGTTAATCTTGGGTCAAAGCACAAGGGCTGCCTGACGCCAGAGCATGAACATGCCACTGAAGGCGACAAATGCCAGCACGGCTTTGCGAAACTGCTCTGGGCTCATGCGCTCTAGCACCATGCGGCCCAGCCAATTCCCAGGCAATGCCGCTGCACCGATCACCACGCCGTAAACTAAATGCTCCTGGTAGATCATGCCGAAATAAATATAGGCCACGATTTTCACAATGTGCAGCATGCCATTGTGAAAAGCCTTGGTCGCGACCATATCTTCCTTCATTAGGCCGTAGCCCAAATAGGCAGGGTTGAGAATGGGTCCTGTGCTACCAATCAGGGCTGAACCTACGGCATTGAAGAATGCCAGGGGAAGAAAGTGCCAAGACTTTATCACCGCTCCCGTTGTCGGAGCATGAGTTTGGGATTCGTTTTCGGTTGCTTCGTTTTCGGTTGAAGATTCAACTGATGATGCACTGCTGTTTCCTTTCCATTGGAACAGCGCCATGCCAATCAATGTCAGGGCCAGTACCCACTGAAGCCAGTCCAATTGGATCAGGCTGAAGCAGTAGGCTCCCAGAATTGCCCCGGCGATCGCCCCCGGCAAATACCATCGCGTTGCAGCCCAATCAATCCGGTCGTACAGCAACAGTGCCCGCTGCCCATTGCCCAGCAGCATCCCCAGCGTGATCACCGGAGCCACCGCAGCCGAGCCACAGAGGATGCTCACGAGGGGAATTAATATCAGCGGACTCCCTGCCCCAGCCAACATGCTAAAAAACCAGGAGACAAAGCTTACGAGACCTAGCAAGAGGAGGGCCATTGACTCAGGTTAAGGAAAGGATAAGAAACGTTTATGAATTTTAACCTTTGTTGTCGATGCTTGCTGAATTTGCTGGTTCCTGCAAAGAAAAGAACTGTGGTCGAACGGCTTCGCTAGACCGAACCGACCGTAAAGGGAAATCCGCTGACACGCTTGCTGGGGCGATCGCCAGAATGAAAGGACAGATATTCAAGGCAGCCCATGACTTCCGGCAATTCTCAAAACAAGACCCAGAGCCAGACCCAGGCCCAGGCACCCAATACCCCCCAAACCGCAGCTGACTGGTGTACCCAAGGCCAAGCCCACTGCGAATCTGGAGATTTTGCGGCAGCAACGGTTGCCTATGGCAATGCCCTCAGATGCGAGGGCCCCCAGGGCAGCCGCGACTGTCAAACCTGGAACAATCACGCCAATGCCCTCAGCCAAATCCAGCGCTATGCTGAGGCCCTTGCCGCCTACGATCGCTCGGTCGCTCTGAGCCCCAGCTATCACCAGGCTTGGTTTAACCGAGGGCAATTGCTGACGGAAATGGGAGCCTATGGCAATGCGCTGGAGTCCTATGAAAAGGCAATTTCAATTCAGCCGGAGCCGGTGTATCTCCACGCCAAGGAAGATATTTGGATGAAGAAGAAGTTGGTCAGCGCTTAGGGGATAGCCTATTCGATGCCGCCTCGGAAAAGGTGATTGTGGCTGGGATTGTAGAGGCGCGATCGCACCGCTTCTCCTTGCCCACGCTGCTGCATCTGGGCCAGCGCCGGACTGATGATATACATCGTTGTCCGAATCAAATTTTCCTGCTGGGTAAACGCCGCCATCTCTCGCAGTGGCACCTGCCAAATCTTTTCATCGGGCCAGCCCACTCGGAAGCACACGGCGATGGTTGTCTCCGGGTCGTAGTGAGCCATGAGCTTTGCCTGGGCGCGTTCCACATGGCGCGCGCTGAGGTAGAGGCAGAGGCTTGCTTTGTGGGCCGCCAGGGAGGCCAATTCCTCTGCATCCGGCACCTGGGTTCGTCCGCTGATGCGGGTCAGAATAATGCTTTGGACGACGCCTGGAACCGTCAACTCCAGCCCCAGCTTGGCTGCCGCCGCCTGATAGGCACTCACCCCCGGCACGACCTCAAAGGGAATGTCGGCCCGGGCCAAGGCATCCATCTGTTCGTGAATTGCCCCATAGAAGCAGGGGTCCCCGTCATGGAGACGAACAACGACATTACCCGCTCGGACCTGCTCCACCATGGTGGGCAGAATGTCTTCCAGGGTTTTGTTGGCGGTACGAATTTTTTCGGCGTCAGCCTTGGCTCCCTGCAAAATTTGCAGCGGCACGAGGGAGTCGGCATAGAGGATGACGTCGGCCTCGGCCAGGAGTCGGGCAGCTTTAACGGTCATTAGCTCGGGATCCCCAGGGCCTGCGCCAACGATGTAGACGGCGGGTCGGGGGCGGCCATTTGGGGATGACTTCTGAGTTGTCTGGGTTTGGGGTACCGCGTTAATGGCGGTGGATGTGGAAATGCTCATGGAGTCATGCTAGCGAGGGAGGCGATCGCCTGAAGCCCCTAGCAACAAAGCGTTAGAGATGGTTTCATACTGTCAATAAATGGATGTCGGAAAATTTGCGGACATTATTTTCAGAAAAGTTCCGGAGACGCCCCCTCTCTTCAGAAGTATTAGATGGTAGATGCACCCTGACTCAATACCCGCGCCACCGGATCTTCACTGATCTTCTGGACGCGGGTTTTTTATTGCCTACGTGTTTTTTGCAGTTGTGGCCCAAGGGCGGTTGCACTTTGCTCGCCCAATGTGCCAACGATTTTCTGTTGAAATACCCCCATAGAGCAGAATGAGCTGCTTTTTCCGCGACTCCCATGACATCGCCTTGATCTGCTCTATGGACTCTTGACCCTCAGCAAATTCAGCATAGCTTTTGGCTAAAAGTGTCTGATTTCTGATGTTTTGCTGTCTAAATTTGCTGCTTCCCTAGAATTTTTGCTTAAAGCTCATTTGGAAGTATTCAGAAAAAATACTTATTCCTTGGTAACAAAATTAAGTTGAATAGCGCTACCGATACGAGGGATTGATCCATTATCTTGGGCCCAAATAGCGTGCCTATGGCCCGTAATTCGCCCAAGAATTGAGTCAGGTGATTATGAGTAAAACTGCTCGAATATTGTCTGTGTGGCAACATCATGCAGTTTTCCTCCTCCTTGGTATCGTTTGGTTTCCATCGGTCGCGATCGCCCAACAGGCAACCACCGTCTCCAATACTGCATCGGGTAGCTTTGGTGACCCCCTTGATCCCGATCGTCCCCCTCGTGAAGCCCTTTCTAATGAAGTGCCTTTGCAGGCTTCACTTGGAGAAGCGGTTCTAGAGTTGATTAAGACAGGCGATCGCGCCGCTGCCGCCCCAGGCGATACCGTCATCTACCGCCTCTTGGTTCGCAATACTGGCACTGCCGCAATCCGGGATTTGAGCGTGAGCGACCGATTGCCCCTGGGCATGCAGCTGATTGAGAATTCTGTGCAGGCGGCTCTAACCTCTGGCTCAACCACCTTACCGGCCGATATTGCCCTAGATTATGCTGCTAGCGTGCCGGTCAATCTTCCCGCAGCCAGTCAAACCGATCGCAACGCAACCTTCAGCTACCCCGCCGTGTTGGAGTCGGGGCAGGATTTGCTGATTGTCTATGCATTGTTAGTGACTCCAGATGCCTTACGGGGGTCAGGTAAAAACCTCGCCCAAGCGGCAGGGCGCACTCCGACACAAACGATTGGCAGCAGCACCGCGAGCCATCAGTTGCGAATCAAACCGGGGATTCTTTCCGATTGCGGCACCCTGATTGGCCGTGTGTTTGAGGACCTCAACTTTGATGGGGAACAGCAGCTCAATGAGCCGGGGATTCCGAACGCGGTGGTGTTTCTCGATGATGGGAACCGGGTTTTGACGGATGTGGATGGATTGTTCTCCCTCACCTGCGCTCTGCCGGGACGGCGAACGGGGCGGTTGGATTTGTCGAGCATTCCAGGCTATCGACTGGCTCCGAACCAAATTCGTATCCAAGACAACAGTCCCAGCCGATGGGTACAGATGGCTCCTGGCAGTTTGGAGCGCATGAACTTTTCCGTGATTTTTGTGGGTTCTGAGGAGCAAGAATAATGCAGCGTTTTCCTGTCTCGATTTGCTTCCTGCCTGTTTTAATCGCGGGTCCGATGGCTGCGATCGCCCCCTCAGCATTCGCAGAAGAAGATATTGCTCCGACGACTGAGGATGATAACCGGGTGGAGGAGGCCGCTGCGCTCACGGATAGCGTGAGTAAATTCGTACAACTCCAGCTTGCCCCAGTGGATGACCCTCGTATTCCAGCCAATGGCAAGTCGGTGGTGGAATTGAAGGGACAGTTGCTCGATGAAGCAAGCCGACCCATTCGCCAAGATGCTCTGATTACCCTAACGACTGAGGCGGGCGAATTCATTGGGGAAGATTACGATCTGGATCAGCCGGGTTTCCAGGTCGTGGCCCAGGAGGGGGAGTTTATAGTACAACTCAAGTCGGGCTTAGAGAGCCGCCGCGTGAAGGTTCGTGCCGGGATTGATCGCAACTTGCCGGATCGTCTGCCCGGTGTGGAGGCTGATGATGCTTGGTTTCGACCCCAACGTGATCTGCAAGCCTACACCCAGGTGGAGTTCATCACGGAGTTGCGGGTTCCGGTGGTGACGGGCTCCATTAATCTGCGTCTGGGCTCAGATGGGGCCGATTATTGGAGTAGCTTTCGCGATTTCTTAGATCCCGATGCTGACGGTGTGGCGGTGGATTTGCAGTCCTCCCTGTTTGCCACAGGGCAGATCGGCGAGTGGAATCTGACGGGGGCTTACAACAGTGCGCGATCGCTGAATGATACCTGTGATGGGCTCAACACCCTGCTGCGCAATGATCAGCTTTGCGACGAGCGCTATCCCGTCTATGGCGACAGCTCCACCGTGGAGTACCTGACACCGTCCACCGACAACTTGTATGTCAAGCTAGAGCGGGATTCAGGCATTGAAGCCGCGGACCCGGATTACCTGCTGTGGGGAGACTACCGCACGGCGGAATTGTCGCGATCGCCCCAACTCTTCACCGCCGTTACCCGCCAACTCCACGGTTTTAAGACCAACTATAACCTGGGCGATCTCCAGCTCACGGGCCTGTACAGCAGCACCGTCGATGGCTTCCAGCGGGATACGATTACGCCGGATGGAACCAGTGGGTACTACTTTCTCTCCAATCGTTTGATCATCGGTGGTAGCGAGAACGTCTTTATTGAACTGGAGGAATTTGATCGTCCCGGTACTGTGCTGGAGCGGCGCCGATTGGTGCGCGGTCCGGACTACGAAATTGACTACGATCGCGGCACGCTGCTGTTTCGCCGTCCTGTCCAAGCTACCGAGTTTGATCCCTTCGGCAAAACCCTCGTGCGTCGCATTGTGGCCACCTACGAATTTGAGGGGGATGGCGAAGAAACCCACATCTATGGGGGACGGTTTCAATACAACTTTTCCCGTGGTTTGAGTCAACAGGGGTCGGAGCAATCCAGCTGGCTGGGTCTGAGCTACCTCAATACCGATCAGGGCAATCAGGACTTCAAACTCTACGGGGTCGATGCTCGGGTACCGTTGGGGGCTTCGTCGCACCTGGTGGCGGAATATGCCCATTCTGAGAATGATTTACTCACGATTGGGGAAACCAGCGGCGATGCCTATCGGCTGGAGGTCTTGGGCAATTTGGGGGCTTCTCTTCAGGGCAAGGCCTACTACCGCTCGGTCACAGAAAACTTTGCCAACGACACCACCGCCAGCTTCACGCCGGGGCAAACCCGCTATGGGGCCGACCTCAATGCCCAGCTGGGTTCGACGACAAGCCTGCTGCTCGGCTACGACCATGAACTGAACTATGGCGTTGCGGCTGCACCTCGGACCAACTTTTTTGATGTCTTTGACCCCGGCCCCAACCCAACGCCTGGAACGCGAGTGGACAACTCCCTCACGACCATCCGAGCCGGGCTGCAACAGCAACTGGGCAGTGCAGATGTCAGTCTGGAATATGTCAATCGCGATCGCCAAGACCGTATCACCGACACCTTCGACAGCAATGCTAGCCAACTGGTGTCGCGCCTCAATGCTCCCCTCACGGACACGGTCACCTTCCGCGCCCAGAACGAACTCAATCTCAGCGGTGACGACCCCCTCTATCCCAATCGCACCACCCTCGGAATGGATTGGGAAGCCTATCCCGGCATTACGCTGCGGCTGGCCCATCAGTTTTTTGAGGGGGGATTGCTGGACGATAATTCTATAACCAGCTTGGATACGATCATCGACTATGCCCTATCCGATAATGTCAGTTTGACCAGCCGCTACGCTGTGTTAGGAGGGCTCAATGGCGTTACCGGACAGGGGGCCGTGGGGCTGAATAGCCGCTGGGCGATCGCCAAGGGATTGCACCTCAATGCGGGTTACGAACATCTGTTTGGCAGCGTTTTCCAGGGAACCGCAGCGGGCAACCAGTTTCGCCAGCCCTACGCCGTGGGGCAAAGCGCAGCTTCCCTCGGCCTCAACTCCGGTGACAGCTATAGTTTGGGATTGGAATATAGCGAGAGCAAGGACTTCCAGGCCAGTGCCCGCTGGGAGCACCGCACTTCCTCCCAGGGAACCAATACCGTGATTTCTGCGGCGGCCAATGGTCGCATTAGCGATGCTCTCACGGGGCTGTTGCGCTATCGCCAGGCCAGCGCCGCCAACGGTTTACTCAGCAACCTGGGTGATACGCGAGAGGTCAGGCTGGGCTTGGCCTACCGGGATATTCGGCGCGATCGCTGGAATGCCCTGATGCGCTACGAATACCGTCAGAACCCCGCCACCATTCCCGATACGCTGCTGCTGGGCAGTGGCACGGGGTCCGAAGATCATTTGCTGGCCATGGAAGCCATTTTTGCTCCAGAATCTCGCTGGGAGTTCTACGGCAAGTATGGCTTCCGTCACAGTCAGTCCTATCTCTCCGACGACTTCACCGGACAAAGTTCAATCCACCTGCTCCAGGGCCGTGCCACCTACCAGTTCGACTACAAATTCGACATTGCCGCTGAAGGCCGCTGGATTACACAACCTGCCGCCAGCTACAACGAAATGGGCATGGCCCTTGAGCTGGGCTACTATCCCACACCGGATTGGCGCATTGCTGCGGGCTACAGTTTTGGTCGAGCGGATGACCGCGACTTTACGGGGACGCGATCGCGCGGCGGCCCCTACCTGGGCATTTCAATGAAACTCAACGAACTCTTCAATGGCTTTGGTCGCCAAGACGGTGTCCTTCCCCTCAAAGAAGCCCAACAACTCATAAAAGCCAAATCCCAACCCTCAGCCGAAGCCGCAGAGGATGGCGCAGCCCCCACAGATGACTCCTAAAGAGAAGGTTGAATCAACAACAAATGTGTCAGCCTCCAATTCTACATTCTCAAGTCTAAATTTCCAATTCTTCACTTCCCCTGCATCTCCCACCATGCAACTCCCCAAGCCCCCTGCACGCCTGCGCCATCTGCTTCAACACCGCACCACCTCCATCGGCTCTGCTCTGGGCATGATGGGGGCGATCGCCCTAGGTACCCCGGCCCCCGTCCTCGCCCAAACCTTCATTTGCGACGGTACCTTCTACCTCGCCCAGAACAGCCC
>CALIJJ010000204.1 GCA_938017515.1 uncultured Pseudanabaenaceae cyanobacterium | reverse complement strand
AGGCTTGCTCCTTGAACTGTCGGTAGACCAGTTGTTTAAGTGGTTGAAACGGGGGTAGCTTGTTGAGAGTCGGCCAACGACTGTATTTACTTTCCTGAAGCAGTTGTTCAAGCAATAAAGGCTTGAACAACTGCAATTTTGGCATACAGTCTCCAAAATTTAGGATTAGACGCCACCAATATCCTGCATCACTTTGAGCAAATTAAGCTGGTACCAAATCTCAACGATCTTGCCGTTGTCGATGCGCAGTAGGTTGAAACTCTCGCTGACTTCAATTGACTTCCCTGTTGGCGGGATGCCCATGAATGTTCCCATATGAGTTCCTGCCAGCGTTGCGACATAGGCAACTTTGTCTCCTTCTGCGACTATATAGTTGATGGTCTGGGAAATGTTCGGGAATCCTGCAAATAGTTCCGCATTAAACTGTTTGTTGGCTTCTAGTCCAACAATGGGTTGTGCTTGGCTGGCAAAGTGTTGAGTCACGTTTAATGCCAACAACTCATCCCAAATTTTTTGCCAGTATGGCTCCGTGCCCCAGCCCTCGGTTGCATAGCGCAAGGCAATGGCCCGATTTTTTCCCGTTTGCTCGGCAGTTTTTCCTGAAGTTGTCATGGGGGAAATTCCTCTCAGAAACTAACCTCAGCTTAAAAAGGTCGTACTGGCTCAGTCTTGTCCATCTTTGCCGTGTTGCAGGGAATTTTTGTCTGTTTTTGTGTTGATTGAGATGATCTTCCGCATCTCCCACGCTCACAACACCTCTGTCCGTACAGTCCCTGGCGTCAGCCCCGTAATGCGTTTGAAGTGTCGATTGAGCAAACTCTGATTGCCAAAGCCACAGCGCAGCGCTACATCGACAAGGGGAATTTTCCTTTGCTGCAACAACTGCTGGGCGCGGGCAACGCGGCGGCGGATGATGTATTGATGGGGGGCAAAGCCTGTGGACTGTTTGAAGCGGCGGCAAAAATAGGTGGGGCTGAGGTTTGCGATCGCAGCCAGTTCCTCCAGTCGAATCTCGCGATCGAGATGGGCTTCAATGTAATCGCGGACCTCTTTGAAAGCCCGGCATGATAGGCCACCCATGCGAGAAGGCTGGAGCGAGACGGGCGCGACTGAGGAGGATGTACAGGTTTTGATGAGCTGGAGAATCAGTGCTCGCCCCAATGTTTCGGCGTAGATGCTTCCCGCTGGGCAACCCGCCATTAAGTCATGGTGCAAGGAATGAGCCAGTTGCAGCAGCAAAGCATCTTTAAATTTGATCTTGGGAAGCAGCGATGGGGACAGTTCTGCCTCATCAGCAACCTGCTGAAAAAATTGAGGCTCGATGGTGAGCAGGAGAAATTGAATCGGAGCATCCCAACAAGCCCGGTGACTGACCTGAGCCGGGCAAAGGTCGATTTCACCATGGCTAAGGCTGTATTGATGCCGTTTGCCATTCAGCCAGCGTCTGTGGGGCACGGAGGGCCCTAGCCCTGGAATGTCGAGGACATGCTGCTGCATGGTGTGCTCGCAAGTTTCACCGGGAGCATGGCGATAGTGAGCCAGGTAAATGCCTGTCCAATTTGCTGAGGCACTGGTCAGCCGTGGTGCTTGAGGTAGAACACGATGAGCATCACTTAACTCAGTCATGTTTAGGTTAGGAAGAAGAGTAGCTGGCATAATTCATGGCTCTATCTTCAATACTTTCGCTATTTACTTTGAATTCCAGCTTGAAATAGACTTTTCTTTTTACTCATTCAAAACCTACGGTCGACGATTTTTGATGCTAGCGCTTAGTAATTGTTCATCTGTTCGCTAAACCACATTGCTGCGCTGTCTGTCATTCCTTCCTTGACTCTGGCGATCGCCCCACTTAAAACTTCTCCTGGAAGACCTTCTAAAACACTAGAAACCTCGAACTGCCCATAGCGCCCATCTTCCTGCAATCGGAAAATAAAGATCCGAGCTGCGTCTACATCAATGACCCAGTACTCTTGGATTTGCAACGCCGCATATAGTGCTTTTTTTTCGTCTAAATCTCCTGCTAAAGTCGTATCTGCTACTTCAGCAACGAGGTTCGGCAATCGATTTTTGTCAAGATTGATGCGACGCAAATCCCCAGGCTGCCACTTGGGTAAATCTTGCTCCTCTAAATACAAGACTAAGTCCGGAGATGCAGCCTGATAACCCGTCTTCTCAAGCAAGCAACGACCGAAAGATTTGAAGCGGCCACCTTTCTGACTAAACCAGAGAAAAAACAGAATTGGAAAGATATCACTCACGCTGGCGTGGTTTGGACCTTCAGAACCCATATCAACCAGCAGATAACCATCATCGAAAAATAAGCGAGCGCGGACATCTGAGGGTAAAGAATCACGACATGCTTCATAGTCAGACCAGCTTGCAGCCTGCCAAACGCCCGTAAGCTGAAATATTTGCGTTCTTAGCTGGTCAACAGAAGCATGCATTCACAGAGAGCCTACAACCACCATTTGATTACCCAATCATAGCGAATCTATGACCTCCTTAAATGTTTGTATTAGTCACGCAAAACGTAGCCCACACCCCGGACCGTCTGGATCAGGCGAGGTTCTCCCTCTTCTTCTAGCTTCAGCCGCAGATAGCGAACATAGACCTCAATAATGTTCGAGTCGCCCATGAAGTCATAGCCCCAGACCTTCTCCAGAATCTGGTCCCGCGTGATCACCTGGCGAGGGTGTGCCAAAAGATAGTCCAGCAGGTCATACTCCTTCACCGTCAGCTCAATGGCCCGATTCCCGCGACGGACCTCTCGCGTCTTGCGATCCAGCTTCAGATCGCCAAACTCCAGCTTCTCCGCATCCTGGGGCTGAGTCTTGCGCAAATTCGATCGCACCCGCGCCAGCAGCTCTTCCAAGCTAAAGGGCTTGACCACATAGTCATCCGCCCCGGCATCGAGCCCTTCCACCCGAGCGGAGACCTCATCCTTTGCTGTCAGCAAAATAATCGGTGTTGTAATCCCCGTCGATCGCAATCGGCGGCAGATCTCGACACCTGAAATTCCCGGCAACATCCAGTCCAAGATCATCAGATCTGGGTCGCTGTCCCTCGCATTGGTCAACCCCGAGAGGCCATCGTTGGCCACCGTCACTTCATAGCCCTCCTGGACCAACTCCAGCTCCAGCAGGCGCGAAAGCTTGACTTCATCTTCGACAACAAGAATGTTTGCGCTCATGGTTTTGGATGGGAGAAGTGGAATAAAAAATGCCAAGGGCGCTGCAAGAGCAAACCTAGGAGAATTGTGACAAGAAAATCGGCGGGTTGCACTGAAATATCAAGAATCTTGAAACTATACTTTGCAATGCAACATACTTGAAATAGTGGAATTCAATCGCGAAAAAGCCTATTGCGCAGAAAAGGTCATCTCTAGCGCAAAAAGGTTCAGCCTAAGAGCGCGGCAATGAAATGGTAAACGTGGACCCCTTGTCCAGCTCGGATTGGACCGCGATCGCCCCGCCCATGCCCTCCACCAGGGTCTTCACCACCGCAAGTCCAAGTCCCGTACCTCCCTTACGATTGCGGGCCTCATCGGCGCGATAGAAACGCTCAAAGACACAGTTCAGATGCTCCGGCTCAATGCCAATGCCCTCATCCTGAACCGTAACCGTGGCCAGACCGGATTGGGCTCGCAACGAGAGACAGATAGCATCGCCTGGTTCAGAGTATTTGACGGCATTTTCTAACAGATTCAGCAGAGCTTGACGCAGGTGATTGGGATCTGCGATCGCCGCCACGGGTTGCTGGGGAGCCTGAATCCCCACAGACCGCTGGTGAACCTCCTGAATCGTGGAGGCCACCGAATTGAGCAACGGTTGCAGGGCAATGGGACGCAGGTCAAAGGACAGTTGCCCACTATCCGAGCGGGCAATCTCTAGCATTTCCTGGAGCATATGAATCGTTCGCTGGGTCTCTTCGGCGGCAGTGCCAAGGGCTTCCTGCTGGAGTGGGTTGAGGCTTTCCTTGCGGCGCAGGACGCTTTGCAGATAGCCGTGGACAATGGTCAGGGGGGTACGCAGCTCGTGGGAGGCATCGTTGACAAACTGACGCTGCTTATCCCAGGAACTTGATAGGCGCAACAGCATGGCATTGAACGCTTCTACCAAGCCAGCAATTTCTTCCGGCGCTTTGTTGACTTCTAGGGTGGTGGTGCCGAGGTCCGCCGCAGAGAGACGGCTAGCGGTCTCACTCAGGGTTTTGAGCGGCGTTGTCACACGATAGACACGGTAGGCGATCGCCCCGACTAACAGAATCAGCAACAACAAATTAGCCAAAGCCAGATTACGAACATGCTCGACATAGGTCTGGCGCTCCTGGGTGACGTCATAGGCCAAATACAGTTTTCCGATCGGTTCCTCGTCATAGGAGAGCTGCTCACCACAAACCAGAAGATAGCGACCATTGATATCGACCAAATGGCTCCGGGACGGAAAAGGGATCTGGGGCCGCAACTCTTGCAGGGTCATAGAATCCTTGGATGCGGCACTGGACATGGCCACAACTTCCCGCTGAGGGGCTTCAACCCAAACCATCACATTGTTGCTGTCATCGTTGCCACCATCCGGTATTTTCGCGATCGCAGTCCCCATCGCTTCTGCGACGCTACTTTTATCGGCGTAAATTGCAACATCGCTCATAAAGCGCTCTGTCACGTAATCCAGGGTGCGCTGGTGAGAGCCAAGCAACATCCGCCGCATTTGCCAGGCAGACCAGCCCGTCATGCTGCCAAGGCCCAGGGCCGCCAAGATGGCCACTTGTAGCGTCAACTGAACGCGCAGGGAGCCACGCTTGCTAAACGCCGTGATGAAGTTCGAGAAAGGTGAGCCTCCCATAATGCCT
Organism: uncultured Pseudanabaenaceae cyanobacterium; assembly: GCA_938017515.1. GTDB lineage: Bacteria > Cyanobacteriota > Cyanobacteriia > PCC-9006 > JAAUQQ01 > JAAUOP01. The sequence continues at coordinate 1,927 of CALIJJ010000204.1, read as the reverse complement.
AAAACAGTTTGGCGTCCCCCGTATCAGCAGCAAATTTGAACCGCCGCTCAAAATCAGTTTCTCCGTAAAGATTAAAGCTAATCACCGGTTCATCTCCCAGGGCCTCAATCTGGTGAATAGCATCAGGCATGAAGGTGATGATATCGCCCGGACCCAATACCTGTTCCCCCGTTTTGTGTAGACCTTGTCCAGAGCCCTGAGCAGCACTGGATGCCTGGTCAGGAAACGTATCAGGTGCCTGCCAAAACGTATTTTTTTCTTCACCACTCAAAATGCCCACCAGTCCCCAGGTGCCATGGTTATGAATAGAAGAAGTAACCCCCGGTGCCCAGGTAACCATCTGAATCGTGAGGGGATAATCCGGCTCGTCATAAAGCGTATTCACAGACCAGCCCGTATTGGGATCGGGGAGCAGGAATTGCAGCTCAATCCAGGGAGAATTGTCGAGCAAATGACGCACCAGCGGGCAAATCTTTTGCACGCGAATGGCATCGTCACTGTCCTTCAGTAGAATTTCCTCCAGATCCGTCAAAAAACGATAGAGGCGGTAAGGAACAATGGGTTCTTCGACCAATACCTCTTGATTCGGCACAATGCATTGACTTTGCTGAGTGACGTGCCAATCCTGATTGGTCATGGTGGGTCTTCGGGGGGGACGGGCGGATAGGGTTGATTTTTTCACAGTCTTCCGAATTCAGGAAATATCCCTATCAATAAATGGTTACTGACCTGAAGGAGAGGTTGGTTGCAATAATTGCAACTGGATCGGGGGATAGGAGCTGGGACTGCTCCCTCGCTCCCTTCCATGACCGGCTCTATTTCATTTGATGTATCCAATTCAACCAGCTAAAAATGATGGATGTCTGACGAAAACCTGAGAGATGCCTGAGTACTGGGCTGGAGGGTGGCTAGGGCATGGAAAAAACCACTCAATATTGACGCGATGTGACGTAAAGCTTCGCTACAAAAATTCTCTGGCAAATTGACAATTGTCTCGGTCATTCTGCACCCTTACTGCATAAGTCCAATTGAAATCTGACATGGCGAGAGATGGATTCTAAGCTTCTAACCCAAGCTTTAGGCCACTCTCAGCTAAAACTCAGCTTCAACTGGCCAAATGTTCTTGTGGGCTTCTACACTGCGATGTCGTTGCTTCGGCTACTCGCTTGGGTAATGGCATATCCCCCCGTCTGTGTGGAAGTCTGCGTTTCAGTAAACCAAGAGAAAGCATATGCGCGTCAAATATTGGGCAACCCTTGCTGCATTTTCTGTAATGAGTGTTGGCGTTGGCGGCTTGGCAACGAGCTGCGATAGCGGCGGCAATCCCTGTGCGGGTGCGAAGTCCGGTGAAGTCGATCCCTGCGCTGGCGCTGCGGACCCTTGTGCCGGAGCTGCGGACCCTTGTGCCGGAGCTGATCCCTGTGCAGGTAAGGATCCTTGCGCTGGGGCTGATCCTTGTGCAGGTAGCTAGGAAGACATTGCGCTTCCTCGAAAGGTTTAGACATTCCCAGCATTTCGCTAGGGTGTCTTGCCATACTGCGCGCGTTTGAGCGCAGTGCTTTTTCGAGAACGTCTGAATAACCCTGAGTGATTGTTGCTGGTGCGCCGTTATGGCGCACCAGCTTTTTTAGGGGATTTTTTTCTGCAGGGGCCTATTCCTAAAGACCTACGATTCCTAAAGACCTACAAATTGGTAAACGATGACGCCGGTGTCCAGATCGTTTTCCATGGAGGCATATCCCTTACGGTGCATTTCCATCAGCAAATCTTCGACGACGTCAAAACTGAGCTGGGTGTCCATAACAGCTTGGGGAACGGTGAGGGTGCCCTGGCGCGATCGCGCGGCCTGCAAGATTTTCACCATCAACTGCTCCCGTGTTTGAGGTTCCACGGTCTGGGTCGCCACCGGACGCGCCGCCGTCCGATT
>CALIJJ010000203.1 GCA_938017515.1 uncultured Pseudanabaenaceae cyanobacterium | reverse complement strand
GTTGAGGTTTCAGCATGGGGGATTCTTGATGGGGGAGCCGTCAGCAATATCGGAATTTCGGGCCGGATGTAGGGACGAACCGCGCTCGTCCCTACGGGGTCGGGGGATAGGGCTTGTTCGGATATCTAGTTGGGCAAGGCCAGGTAGGGGAACTTCTTCTCCAGCGGGTCATGGCCTTGGGATGGATTGCCCGGTGTGCCCGCATAGGAAACGTTGTCGGTGGTGATCGCACCGTTGCTCAATACACTCAGCGTTGTGTCAACTACATCGTCCTCTAGCTTGCGTCCACGAATCGGACTGCCCAGAGCATTCAGCGCATTGCCATAGCCGCTGGGGCCTTGGGTGTCGATGCGCATCACATCCGGCAGGAAGGCTTTAATCAGTGCTGTTGCCCGTTGCTCATCATTGCCGATCGCCCGCAAGGTTCGCTTCGCTTCACCGACGATGGGACCTGCAATCCGGGCGGCTGGCTTCTTACCTTTGAGTGCGGCTGCCTCGAATCCTGGCGTGACGCTGTTGAGTGCATTCAGGAAGTCATTGCTGACAATCAATCCTTCGTTGACCGCTGGGCGGGCGAGTCGTTCCACCTGGGTAAACTTCTGATTCTTGCGCTTGCCTTTGCCTTTCCTGCCCTGGGGGACTGAGATGGTTTCCCATACATCGAACGTGGTGGCTGTCGTTTTGCCCTGGAGGAATTTGCGGGGGATGCGGACGGCGATCGCATTGACGTTATAGCCCGTTGCAAAATCCACCGCCTCATTGGGGGGACGAAAACCCACCGCCGGACCAAGGCCCAGTGCCCCGGCGCGAACCCGGAAAAACTGCTCGACATCAAAGAAGAACGGGTCCTCACGCAGCCCCGCAAAGACGCTCATCTTGGTGCCGCTGCCCAGGGAGACCTGTTTCACCTGGGCTTTATTGCGTTGGAGTGATGTGGTGATGGCTTTGCGCTGGATGGTTTTGCCGTCACGGATAGCGGTAATGAGCATGGGCTGCTCTTGGTTCTTATTGGGCGCACCAAATTCAAACCGTAGGATGACATCCGATCGCCCGGTTGCGGCAGCATCATTATTCTTGACCCGAGAGACGTGAAATTCGTAGCGGGCGTTGGTGCTAAAGAAATACTGCTGCCGCGCTACGGAGCGGGGATTGGTATTCATGATGAACACCAAATCTTCCTTGGATGCGCTGGCATTTTGATCCTTTTCGCGGAAGACATACAGGTCCGTCAGGTTGAGATTACGACCCTTGGTATCGACCTCACCATCGTCGTGGTCCGAGGCATGGAGCATCGTGGGGGTAACGCCGCCCAGGAGTAGCCCGGTGCCAAGGATAACGCCGCTGAACATCATCAACGAACGATTGAGAATACGGCGACGCAAGCTGTGGGAAACGGAAAAATTAGCCATGGTGATGAACTCTCCTTAAAACAAAGCAGGGGAAGCTTGTTCATCCCGCCAACCCAGGGCAGAATGAGCTGTGATAGCCTGCGTGTCTGCGAATGCAGGGGTGCAAGCCTGAACGTGTGCAAAATGTTGATTAAGAACAGCGCTGATTGCGCCGCTCAGATCGATGCATCGATAATCTGTGGAGGTATACGCGACGGGTTTGGGTTTGGATCTCTTTTCCAAAAACTTTTTTTGAATTTACGCGCATGCTTTTGTTGGGCGGGTGCGTAAACCCTCTCTCAGACGGATTTTTAGGTGTTTTAATCGACCGGCATGACGTCAGCTCCTATCCTCGATGAAGTGCATCTGCTGCGGCGTATTGCCCAGCAAGACCAGGTGGCGTTAAGTCAGCTGTACGATCGCTATGCGCGGGTTCTCTATTCCCTGGCGTTCAAAATTTTGAGGGTGCCTGAGGAAGCGGAGGAGGTGGTTCTGGATGTGTTTTCCCAGGTGTGGAAATCGGCCCAGCGCTATGATGCGTCCCGAGGGCGGGTGGACAGTTGGCTGTTTTTGATGACGCGCAGTCGTTCGTTGGACCGTCTGCGTAAGCGTCAGCAGTTGACGAAGGTTGTGGAAGCATCTACTGCCAAGGCCCAGGTGCAGCCCCAGTCTGCAACGTTGCCCGATGAGGAATTGCTGATTCGGGAGCGGCGCGATCGCGTCCAAGCGGCCCTGGCCCAAATTCCCGAAGGCCAACGCCAAGTGCTAGAACTCGCCTACTTTGGGGGCTTCAGCCAAGCCGAAATTGCAGAGCGATTGGGCATTGCCCTGGGCACGGTCAAAACGCGGGTACGGCTGGGGCTCAGTAAGCTGCGGGGGCTGTTGGATGAGTCGGTCAGTTGAGGGGCAGGGGCCTGGTGTTTTGGAATCCTCGTGTTTGGAATCCTCGTGTTTGGAAATCTGGTGTTTGGAAATCTGGTGTTTGGAAAAACAGTAGCTATCATGGACCTATGAAAAACTTTGAAACCCCAAAGGAAAGTCGCGAGGCTCAGGAAGAGCTGACTGATACGGCTGTGTTGTCTGCGTCGGAGTTGCAGACAGCAGCGGTGCTTTCCTATGGGGTTTCGGACGTGCCGTTGCCTGCTGCGTTGAAGGAACGGTTGTTTGAGCGGGTTGCGAGCGAAGCGGGTTCGCTCGCGTCGGATTTGGATCAGCACTCTGAATTATTTGCGTTGTTGTCCCAGAGCCTGGGGCTGCTGAAGCAGCAGGCGGCGTTGATGCAGTGGCAGCCCATGGGAAGCCTGGATGGGTTTGAGATGGCGACCTGGCAGTTGGATGAAGCGACTGACTCGATCGCGTTTTTTGTGCGAGCGAAGACGGCGGGCAATTTCCCGCTCCATCGCCATGCGGAGGGGGAGGCGGTGTTGGTGTTGGATGGCGATTTTGTGGTGGAGGGGCGGAGCTATGGGGCGGGCGATCGCATTGACTCTCCGGCGGGGACCAGCCATGCACCTACGACGAGCCGGGGCTGTCTGTTGCTCTGTGTCTCTTCTGTACACGATGAACTGTTAACGTCCAAGTCCTGATTGGCGGCCTAATCTCCTCCCATCTGCGGATACGCTCTTGCTTGCCTCAATGTCACACTGTCATTGGGCAAACTGTTCTCCCTGCATTAGGCAGATTGGTCTCCCTGCTATTTTTGAGTGTTGTTTCCCATGTCTACTCAGCCCTATTGCTTTTGCGAACTTGCTCCTCTCTATGCCCTGGGAAGTTTGGGAGCTGAGGAGAAACAGTGGGTGGAGCAGCAAATCCAGGACAACCCGGAATTGGCAGAAGAGCTGGCTGAGTACCAAGGGGCTTCCGCAACACTTCCCTATGCAACCGATCCTGATGCAACCGGTCTTGATGTAACCGATCTTGATGCCGCCGACGCGATCGCTCCCCTCTCAACCCAAGCGTTCACGTCGTTGAAACGTCGATTGTTTGCTCAACTCAATCTGGCCGTCCCTCCCATGGCTGATGCCGTTGAAGCCGTGGCATTGTGCCCTCCTGCGGCCGATGAACTCCAGCGTGATCAGGCTGGATGGGTGGGTATGATTTCGCGATCGCAAGATCACCCCTGGCAACCCCACCCCGAGGTTCCCGGCGTCGAAATCGCTATCTTCCATGAGGACCCGACCACCCGCGAAGTCTCCGGTCTCCTGCGCGCGGAACCCGGTGTCCAATACCCCGCCCACCGCCACGCCAGCACCGAAGAAATCTACATGCTCAGCGGCGAACTCTACGACGGCGAAACCATCTATTGTGCAGGCGATTATATCCGTTCACTTCCGGGCTCCATCCATAGCCCCTGGACCGATAGCGGATGCAGTTTCTTCTTTCGCACGTCCCTGGATGACAAGTTTGAACATGAAGCCGAAGCGGCTGCCAGGGGATGAATGCAGCGATGCAAAGGGCTGCACATCGTTTGATGGTTTCCCAACTTGGAAATGAATTTTTGCCACACAAGCTGCATGGAGAGAAAAACGGACTTAATCTAGTGGAGATTGGTTAATCTCTCGGCCTTGCCAACCCTATGGCTGTGACAAAGATCCTAATTTTGGCGGCGAATCCCAAGGACACGACGCCTCTTCGGTTGGATGAGGAAGTGCGTGAAATTCGTGAGAGCCTCAAGTTAGCCAAGCAGCGGGATGATTTTGAGGTGCATTCCGTCTATGCCGTGCGGATTAAAGATTTACGGCGATCGCTCCTAGAGTACGAACCCCAAATCGTCCATTTCTCCGGTCACGGCAC